>NZ_JWMC01000062.1:0-48640 GCF_000812405.1 Pseudomonas sp. PI1 | reverse complement strand
GGGGGGGGGGGGGGGGGGGCAATATCCGCTTTGTGCAGAGCGTTATCCGGTTTTTGCAGGCGGGGTTGCGGGGTGTTTCGGGGCGCTTCTGGGGGCGCGCGGAGATTTCCCTGGAAATCCGCAGGGCATGAGCGAGCGTGGCTTTTCGTAGGATGGGTTGAGCTTGCGAAACCCATGCGGTTGCGCTGATGGGTATCGCTTCGCTCAACGCCATCCTACGAAAAGCACTCCGGTGCAGGGCGCATAACCGTTCGCGGCTATCCGCCGTAGGCGTTATGCGCCCTACGCAGAGGGACAGGAATGTGCGGGTCGCCCAGGCTCAGCCGCGGCGCTTGAGGGTTTCCGAGGGGAGTTCGCCGAACTGCTGGCGGTAGCTTTCGGAGAAGCGCCCCAGGTGCAGGAAGCCGTAGTCCAGCGCCAGTTCGGTGACGCTGCGCACGTTGCAGCTGGGGTCGGCGAGGCAGGCGCGGATGCGTTCGAGCTTGCGCCGGCGGATATACTGGCGCGGGGTGCTGCTGGCGTGGCGTTCGAACAGGGCGTAGAGCGAGCGCAGGCTCATCTTCGCCTGGCGGGCCAGTTCCTCGATGTCGATGTCCTGCCGCAGGTTGCGCCCTATGTAGTCGTCGATGCGCTCGAAGCAGGCCATGGGCGCGGCCAGGCATTCGCGGCTGACGTTGGTCTGCAGCAGGGTCAGCAGCTTGCTGGCGACGATCTGCTGGTAGTGCTCCTCGATGCGCGGCAGGCGCTGGCTGGATTCGGCTTCCATGCAGACCATGCCCAGCAGGTTGACGAAGCCTTCCAGCTCGCCCAGGCGGTAGCGGCTCTCGGTGAAGCGCGGGCCCTGGCGCGGGTGGGCCCAGCGCTGTTCGGCGCAGATGCCTTCGAGCACCGCGGTGGGGATCTTGATGATGAATTTCTCGCAGTCGTCCGAGTAGGTCAGGTCGACCGGGTCGTCCGGGTTGATCAGCAGCAGTTCGCCGGGCTCCAAGTAGTGCTCCCGGCCCTGGCCGCGCCACAGGCAGTGGCCGTGCAGCAGTACCTGCAGGTGGTAGATGGTCTCCAGCGCCGGCGAGGTGACGCGCACGGCGGCGCCGTAGCGGATGCGGCAGAGGTCGAGGCTGGCGAACTTGCGGTGGTTGAGGCTGGCCTCGGGGCGGCCGTGGGCGGGCATGCGCAGGGCGTGGTTGCCGACGTGCTGGTTGACGTAGCCGGACACCGCGTAGGGGTCGGCTCGCTCGAATACCCGGCTGCGCTCGCTCAGCAGGTTCTGCATACAGGCACTCACTCTTGTTGTTGTCGTCCGCGCTCTTCGTCGCGGCTCGTGCCCGTCCAGTCTATGCCGGGGCCGGGATGGCGGGGCCCGGCAGAGATGGACGGTCGTGCGGGCCACCCCGGATCGGGGACGGCTGGCCCGCCTGCCGTCCGGCCACCCTAAAGGCCGGAAGGCGGGCGGCGCAATTCGACCTGTGGCGCAGTGTTCGCTTATCGCACGCTTTCGCCCCGGCTCATTGCCAGCAGCTGCTGGCCGTGCCGGTGCCGGTGGCGCCGCGGGTGCCGGCCTGGTCGAGGGTGAGCGTCAGGCATTCGCTGTCCCTGGCCTGGCTGCCGGTGGCCGTGGCGGTCAGGGTGTAGGTCGAGGCGCTGACGTTGGAGATGGCCAGGCCGTAGTACTGCAGGCCGGCGACGTAGCTGGTCATGTTCAGCGCCGCGGCGCTGCTGGCGTAGCTGTTGTTCTGCGCGAAGTAGCGCTCCTGCCGCGCCGCGGCCTCGCTGAGCAGCGCCTGGCCTTCGGCGCGGTGGCTGCGCAGCACGTACTTCTGGTAGCTGGGCAGCGCGATGGCCGCGAGTATCGCCAGGATGACCACGACGATCATCATTTCTATCAGGGTGAAGCCGCGGCTTCGCTGTGCAGGTTTCATCGCTGGCCCTTTCAGTTGGAATCGCTCGGCAGCACCTGCCAGCTGCGCCGGCCGCTGACCGTGCCGGTGTTGGTGGCCACGCCATCGAGGGTATTTTCGGAGTTGCCCCAGGTGTAGCCGCCGGACAGGGTGATGTCGCCGCCGTCGGTGACGAAGCCGGATATCGACTCGTAGGTGCCGTCGCTGTTCAGGTCGAAGACGTTGTAGTCGGTCTTGCCGCCGCTCTCCGGGTCCACCGCGTAGACGGTGCCGGACAACCCCGCGGCGCAGGTGCCGGTCTGCGGCGTGGAGCTGGCGAAGATCAGGCTGGAGCCGTACAGCGTCATGTCGTAGATCAGCCGCTCGCCAGTGCGCGGGAAGTCGAAGTACCAGCCCCAGGTGGCGACGTTGGCGTCGGCGGTGTTGCCGCTGCTGTCGTACCAGGCGACGTCGCTCTCGCTCAGGGTATAGGTGGTGGTGCCGTCGGTGGTGCCGGCGGTCAGCGTCTGCTGTTGCAGGTCGCTGCGCGTCCTGGCCGCGGTCAGCGAGGCGCTGGTGGCCTCGCCGGCGGTCTTGCGGTCCCAGATGCCGTAGACGCTCTGGGTGGCGGTGGAGGTCTTGTCCGAGGTGGTCAGGTAGCGGCCAGTGCCGAAGGCGACGATGTAGCCGGTGCCGCTGGGGTGTTCGACCAGGCTCGGCGCCGCGGTGATCGGCTGGCGCACGCTGCTGGCGTTGCGCGCCACGTACAGCGGGTTGCCGCCAAAGGCCACGGCGAACTTGGCGTCGGCGGCGCTGGCGGTGAGCGGGCTGCTGGCGCTGGTGTCGATCAGGTCGAAGCGCCAGAGGTCGCCCAGCAGGTCGCCGGCGTAGGCGTAGTCGGCGATGCCGTCGCTGTTCACGTCGGCCACGTAGAGCCGCGACAGGCCGTTGGCCAGGCTGTCGAGCGCGCCAGTGTCGGTGGTGGTCAGGCTGGGGGTGGCGGTGATCTTCTTCAGCAGGGCGCCGCTCTGGATGTCGATGATCAGCAGCGAGGCGCTGTTGCTGCCGCTTTCGTAGCCGTTGGGCACCAGGGCCACCCACTTGCCGTCGTGCAGGCGGGCGATGCTGGGCTTGGCGGCGGTGTAGCCGAGGCTGGCGTCGTTGTCGCTGGTGAACTCCCAGAGCAGGCTCGGCGAGGCCGGGTCGGTGATGTCCAGGGCGAACACCTCGCGGCCGCCGGCGCCGAGGCTGCCGAGCAGCACCTTGTGCCAGGCCGAGCCGTAGTAGACGTCGGCCACCACCGGGGTGCCGTCGACGAAGTAGCGGTGCTCGGTGCCTTCGTCCTGGCCGTAGTCGCTGGCGGTGAGGATGTTCAGGTTGGCGATCACCGCGCTGGGGATGAAGGCGAACAGCTCGGCCCCGGTGCTGGCGTTGAAGGCGTGCAACATGCCGTCGTTGGCGCCGACGTAGACCGCCGCCGGCTTGGCAGCCTGCTCGCTGGCGTAGGCGGCGTAGCTGGTGCTGCCTTCCAGGGCGTCGGCCCGCGCGGTGATGTAGTCGGCGCCGCTGACCAGCACCGGCGAGGAGTTGACGATGTCGCCGAGCAGCGAGGAACGGCTGCGGAAGCTGGTGTTGCTGCCGCGCAGGAAGTCCACGCGGGTCGAGCCCTTGCTGTCGACCACGCCGGCGGCGGTGCGGTTGAGCGCGGTCTGCTGGGCGCTGCTGAGGTTGGCCCAGGTGAACGAGGTCAGGCTGCCGTTCTTGGCGAAGTAGATGTTGCGGCTGCTGGGCAACTGCGCCGAGGCCTTCCACAGGGTGGTGGTGGTCGTGCTGGTGGCGCCGCTGCTGGAGGTGGTCTTGATCTTCTGTTTCTTGATCAGGTCGCCGGTCCAGTCGCTGGAGCTGAAGTTGGTGCTGTAGACGTAGTCGCCGTCGTCCAGCGACTGCGAGTCCACCGCCACCGCGGTGACCGACGCGTTGAGCTGGAGGATGTCGTCGAAGGCCGACTTCAGCTGGCTGGCCAGCTTGCTCGGGTTGCTCACCAGGAAGTAGTTGTCCGGGGTGCCGTCGCCGTCGGTATCCCAGGTGCTGAGGTCGCTCTTGCCGTACTTGGCGGCGTACCACAGGGGGTCCTGCAGGGTGGTGACGGCGGTGGAGGTGGATGGCGTGAAGGTGCGGGTGTGCGAGTCGGAACGCCCGCTGATGCTCGCGCTGTTGTTCGCCAGGCCCGGCAGGTAGCTGCAGTTGGCGTTGGTCGCCGAGCAGTCGCCGGGGTACTTGCCGTCCGGGGTGTCGAGCTTGTAGCGCGTGGTCCCGCTGCCGCCGCCGGTGACCTCCAGGTAGACGCCGTCCTTGGTGGTGCCGGACATGGTGTAGCCCATGTGCGACTCGTAGGAGGCCACCGAATATTCGGTCTTGGAGGTGACCGACACGGTGCCGTCGCTGTTGGCCGTCACCGTGTAGAGCACGATGGCGTCCATGTCGTAGTCGCTGCCCTGGGCCGAGTCGTCGTAGACCACGCGGAAGGTGATGGTGCTGATGTTGCCGCTGCTGTCCTTGGTCAGGGTGTCGATGTAGAAGCCGGTGATCTGGCTGACCACGCCCTGGGTCACGTCCATGCTGAAGGGCACCAGCTTGAGGCTGCCCTTGCTGGTGGTGATCTTGATGTTGGGCAAGGTCGAAGACAGCGCGATGGAGAAGCTCTGCACCTTGTTCGATCCGGCAGTGGTCAGCACCGTCTGGCTGCCGAAGTAGCTCACCGCGGCGGTGCTGTAGCTGCCCTGGCGCGTCGGCTCCTCGGCCAGGCCGCGGATGCTGGCGAAGCTGCTGGCGGACTTGGCGGTGGGCGCCGAGTCGTTGGTGGTGCCGGAGGATTCGCCGATGTTGACCTTGGCGCTGGCGCCCACCTCCTTGCTCCACAGAGTGGAACCCAGGGTGGCGAAGTCGAAGCCGATGTCGTCGGTGGGCTTCACGTCGCTGCCCAGGGTGCTGCCGGGCACGTCCGAGTCGTAGCTGGGGTTGATGTCGCTCATCAGCGTCATGAACGGCCGGGTGCACGACGGATAGGTCGAGTAGGGGTTGCTCCAGGTGGCCACGCTGGACAGGCCCAGGGTGGTGTCGGTGCTGCCCGCCGCGTAGTTGCTGTTGAGCTTCTTGCCGGCGTAGTAGCGCAGCGCCTCGTAGGCCATCTCGCCCAGCGGGTTACCCCAGTCCGGGCATTTGCCATTGGTCAGCGGGTTGAGGTTGTAGGCGTTGGAGTCGGTGCAGCGCTGGTAATACACCAGGCGGTCGAGGTTAGCGACTATGCCGCTGTTGTTCACGTAGCAGCGCGAGTTCAGGCAGCCGGTGCCGGAGGTGGAGTCGGTGAGGAAGCGCCCGTTGCTGGCGGTGTATTCGTCGCCGAAGCTGGCCGGCGCCTTGCGCAGCACGCCGCCACGCAGGTTGTTGGTGTAGGTGCCGGTCATCAGGCCGAAGTACATCTTGTTCGAGGCGCCGTAGTCGTGCAGCACGCCGGTGGGCTTGTAGACGCTGCCGTACTGCACGCAGTTGCTTTCCAGCAGGCCGCTGACGCAGGCCTGCACGCGCACGGTCATGTCCGGGCTGGGGGTGACGCTGGTGCTGGAGGAAATGGTGTTGGTGGCCTGCGGGTCCTCCCGCGAAACCCAGTTCCAGATGCGGTAGCTGGTATTGCTGATCACCCGCAGCTTGGGCACGGCGCTGCTGCTGTAGCCGGTCAGCGTGGACGTGCCGCTGGCCGGCCGCGAGGTGTTGGCGAAGAGGATGTATTTGCCGCTGCCAGGCGCGGTCAGCGGCGCGTAGTCGGCGATATTGTAGCCGTCGCGAGTGACGCTCTGGTACTCCTTGCCCCAGCTGTGCGCGTCGTTGGGGATGAAGGTGCGCTCCAGCACCGTGGCGGTGGCGCTGTCGGTGGAGCGGTAGCCGCCGTAGAGCACCTTGCGCAGCACGTCCAGGCGCGACATGGTCAGGTAGTTGAGGAAGTCGCCGCTCCACTGGCTGCTGCATTTCTTGGTGCTGGTGACGCTCTTCGGGACGAAGACGTTGTTGCTGCTGTCGTAGCTGTAGCACTTGTACGAGTCGAAATAGCCGGTGTAGTCGATGCTCGGCTTGTAGTAGATGTCCAGTTGGCCGTCGCCGTCGATGTCCGAGGCGTCGTTGTAGGCCGGGAAGTAGAGCTTCTGGTCGCGGCCGACCACCAGCATGTTCATCGGCGGGGCGATGTTGCTGACGAACAGCGGCGTCTGCGCCAGCACCGAGGCCCGGGCGCCGGCGCACAGCAGGCAGGACAGCAGGAGCAGCGCCAGCATGCGCAGCGATTTCATGGCGGGGAGCCTCCTTGCGGGCCTCATGGGATCACCAGCGCGGTGCTGGAGCGCAGGCACAGGGTGTTGGCGGCGCAGCCGGTGCTGACGCTGGCGCTGTCCTTGTAGGCCTGGGCGTTGACTTCGTAGTAATAGGTGCAGCCGGACTGGCCCTTGGACAGGTAGGCGTTGGCGCTGCCGCCGGAGCCGCCCTTGCAGCTGTTGCCGATGTAGCGCAGGTACCAGCGCGCGTTGCGCGGCAGGCTGGTGGCGCCGTCCAGTCCGGTGTAGGCCGTGGCGCCGGAGAAGTCCGCGGCATAGCTGCTGGCCAGGCCGGTGTAGCAGGGGCTGGACGACGAGCAGGCCTCCAGCGCGCGGCTGCTCTGGCTCACCCTGCCCTCGCCTTCGCGCAGCGCCGATTCGGCGGCGCTGGTCAGCCGTTGCAGCTCCAGGCGGTTGCCGGTCATCCGTCCTTCCAGCTGCATCTCGCGCATGCCGCCGACCGCCAGCAGGGTCAGCACCAGCAGCATCACCAGGGCGACGAACAGCACGGCGCCGCGCTGCTGTCCGTGCACGGAAATAGTCATGGCATCAGGTTCCTCAACATGCTGCTGCCGCTGACGATGCGCCGCAGGGTGCCGTCGCCGTCGGTGCAGGCGCTGCCGCCGCTCAGAGTCGTCCAGTTGGCGCAGGTGGTGGTGCTCATGCCGCCGGTCAGGTTGCTCCCGCTGCTGGCCAGCAGCAGCGTGTAGCGCAGGCTGCGCACGGTCTGCGCGCTGCCCGGGCTGGCGACGTACTTGGCGACCTGGCGGGCGTTCTCGTCGGTGCCGATGTCCACGCCGTAGTCGAAGTGCACCGCCGCCACGTTGTCGGCCAGCACGCTGCCGTTGCAGCTGAGCTGGCCGCCGGCCAGGCCGATCTTCTCCACCACGTCGTTGCTCGGGCTGAAGGTCGCGTAGGGCGTGGTCAGCCCTGGCAGGCTGGCCAGGGAGGCGCCGGTGCAGTCGGTGTCGGCGGCGTCGCGCGGCTGGTAGCGCAGGCACAGGGTGTTGGCGTCCACCCGCACCAGCGCCTGGCCGGCGGCGAAGCTGCAGCCGTTCTTGCTCTGCGCCGGGAAGGCGATGCTCATGCGCGCCGACGGCTGGCGCCGGTAGCCGGCCCGGGACAGGCGCGCGTCCAGTACCTGCTGCAGGTAGCGGGCGTTGTCGAGGTTCTCGGACTGGCCGGCGAAGTAGCGGGTGCGGGTGCTGCCGTCGAGGTACATCTGGGTGACGCCCAGTATCAGGAACAGGCCGAGGGTCATGGCCACCATCAGCTCGACCAGCGAGAGGCCGGCCTGGCGGCGGGAATGGGCGGGCATTCAGGGCTCCTCGCGCAGCACGTAGTGGCAGATGGTCGGGTCGCTGCCGGGGCTGGCCTCCAGGCACTCGCCGGACTTCACCCGCCAGGCCAGCTGGATCTCGATGGCCGAGCCGGTGCCGCTGCAGGTGCTGGCGCCGTTGCTGCGGCAGATGTGGAAGTCGCTGCTCATCAGGCTGGCGGCATCGGGCAGCGCCTGCTGCACCCGCTGCGCCCAGCAGCCCAGGCGCTGCGAGGCGCTCAGCGAAGCGAGCGAGGCACAACTGCTCGGTGCTGCGGGGAAGGCTCTGCCGGTGGCCTTGTAGTAGTCGGAGCTGGCCGGCGGGGTCAGCGGCGTGCCGGCGTCCTGGGCGGAATAGAGGTCGGTGCGGATGGTCTCCATCAGCTCGTCGGCCAGGGCTGCCGCCGTGCCGCGCACCGCCATGTCCTGGGAATAGGCGATCGCCCTGCCCTGCATGGCGAGCATGCCCAGCACGCCGACGCAGATCACCAGCAGCGCCACCAGCACTTCGATCAGGCTGAAGCCGGCCAGGCCACGGCGCGTCATTGGCTACTCCCCGAGCCAAAGCTCATGTAACCCGAAGCGGCGACCTTGATGCTGTAGCTGCTGCCGCTCTTGCTGCCGCTGAGGCTCAGGCTGGCCACCGCGGCGCTGCCGTCGGCATGGAAGGTCAGCGCACTGACGCTGCTGCTGACGCCGATGCTGGTGGGCAGGCTGAGGCGCTGCGACACCAGGCTGGAATCGAGCGAGGCGCAACTGCCGGCGCGCACCAGCAGCCACTCGTAGGCGCTGCCGTTCTGGCACAGGCTGGTGGCGGTGCGCGTGCTCACGGCATCGGCGCGGGCGGCCTGGAGCAGACGATAGAGCGCCGAGGCGGAAGACTTCACCCGGCTGGACTCGATCAGCGAACCGAAGGCCGGCACGGCGATGCTGGCAAAGATCGCCACCAGGGCGACGACCACCATCAACTCGATCAGGGTGAAGGCACGCTGACCGCCGGCCCCCTCCCTGGGTACAGGTCTGCGCGGGTGAACGAAAAAGCTCATGGCCCGAACCGCTCGAACGACAGTTGCATGAAACCCCGGCCGAGGGCCGGGATGCGATGGGCCTATTGTCGAGCCGGCGTTAGCGGCGGCATGTGTCCTTAATTTTTCATCGGCGATACATTCGCTACCGCTCGCAGGTGGGGGGTGACCGCTCGTCTGTTGTCGTTTTTCGGGGCGGCTCTTCGTAGGAGCGAGCTTGCTCGCGAAGGGGGTTTGCTGGTGGCTGTGGGGTTGAGGGGTAAGAGCGCCCTCTCCCCAGCCCTCTCCCGCAAGCGGGAGAGGGGGCCATTCGTGCCACCGGGGCGTCCGGCGTGGCCGGTGAATCCAATCGCGGACAAAGTCCGCTCGCCCGTGCTTCCCTGTAACCGTAGGAGCGGACTCCGTCCGCGATTCGGCGGATAACGCCGTAGTTCGTAGGGCGCATAACGCCTACGGCGTTATCCGCCGTCATTCCCGGGCGCCGACGCCCCAGGGCTTCAAGTCGCATCCGCGTGGCTGACCACCCCCTTGATCACCACCGCCGCGCTGGCAATCGCCGCCGGCACCACCAGGGCAGTGAGCACCTGCTCGAAGTTCCACCCCAGCCCCAGCAGGGTAGCCCCGATCCAGGCCCCGAGAATGGCACCGAAGCGACCAATGCCGAGCATCCACGACACCCCGGTGGCACGCCCCTGGGTCGGATAGAAGCGCGCCGCCAGCGAAGGCATGGCCGACTGCGCACCGTTCACACACATGCCCGCGGCCAGCACCAGAGTCGCCAGCAGACCGAGGGTGCCCAGGCTCTGCCCCACGCAGTAGGCGAAGACACCAGCCAGGCAGTAGAAGATGCCGATCACCTTGTGCGGGTTGAAGCGGTCCATGGCCCAGCCCACCGCCACCGAGCTGAGCACCCCGCCGAGCTGGAACAGCGCGCCGATGAAGGCCGCCTGCTCCAGGCTGGCGCCGCTGTCGCGCATCAGGGTGGGCAGCCAGCTGGTGAGCAGGTAGACGATCACCAGGCCCATGAAGTAGGTCAGCCACAGCAGCAGGGTGCCGGCGCTGTAGCGGCCGGCGAACACCACCTTGAGCACGTTGCCGCTGGGCGCGCCGCCCTGCTCCGGCACGCTGAAGCCGCCGGCCATGGCCACCTCGGCCGGGGCGATGGGCGCCAGGGCGCGGCGCACGCGCGCATCGCCGCGGTTGCGCACCACCAGGAAGCGCGCCGATTCCGGCAGCCACAGCAGCAACACCAGGGCCAGCGCCAGCGGCAGCACGCCGCCGAGCAGCAGCAGGCTGTGCCAGCCGAAGGCCGGGATCAGCTTGGCGGAGATGAAGCCGCCGCCGGCCATGCCCAGGTTGAAGCCGCAGAACATGCTGGTGACCAGTAACGACTTGAGGCGCTCGGGGGTGTACTCGGCGAGCAGCGTGGTGGCGTTGGGCATGGCCGCGCCCAGGCCGACGCCGGTGAGCAGGCGCAGCACCAGCAGCTGGTCGAGGTTGGCGCTGAAGGCGCAGAGCACGCTGAACAGGCCGAACAGGAACACCGCCGCCACCAGCACGACCTTGCGCCCGAAGCGGTCGGCCAGCGGGCCGGAGCCCAGGGCGCCGAAGACCATGCCGATCAGCGCGGCGCTCATCACCGGGCCGAGGCTGGCGCGGTCGATGCCCCAGTCCTGGGTCAGCGCCGGGGCGATGAAGCCCATGGCCGCGGTATCGAGGCCGTCGAGGAAGACGAGGAAGACGATGAGGAAGCACAGCAGGACGATGCGGTACTGGTACGCCGACAGCGGCTGGGCATTGATGAAGGACTGGACGTCCAGGGTGCCGGTGGACGGCAGGGTGGCGGAACGGGTCATGCGGCGATTCCTGCAGGCGGACAGGAATGAGGGCGCCACCGGGGCGTGGACCGGCGGCCGTCACTCATTGTTGTTATTCGATGCCCTCGCGGGCGGACGGCCCACAGTACGAATTGCCTGTCAGAGCTTCAATTCGATAATCGCCATTGCGGGCGGTTATCGACCAAAACCCTGGCGCTCAGTGGAACAGCCGCGTGCTCAGCTCCCGGCTGGCCTCCAGCAGCACCGGCAGGAAGCGCGTCTCCAGCTCCTGGCGCGACACCCGGCCGACGTGGGTGCCGACGTTCAGCGCCGCCAGCACCTGGCCGGCGGAATCCTTCAGCGGCACCGCCACCGAGCGCAGGCCCATCTCCAGCTCCTGGTCGATGATTACCCAGCCCTGCCGGCGGATCTCGGCGATGCTCGCGCGCAGGCCCTCCGGGGTACACACCGTGCGGCTGGTCTTCACCTGCAGGTCGGCGTGGGCCAGGTAGTCCTCCAGGGCCTGGTCGTCGAGCCCGGCCAGGAGGATGCGGCCCATGGACGTGCAGTAGGCCGGCAGCCGGCTGCCTACGCTGAGGTCCACCGAGATCAGCCGCTGCGGCGTGGCCGAGCGGGCGATGTAGAGAATCTCGTCGCCTTCCAGGGTGGCCATGGAGCAGGCCTCGCGCAGTTGCTCGCTGACGCGGTCCAGCAGCGGCTGCGCGGTGACCGCCAGCGGCGTCGAGGACAGGTAGGCATGGCCGAGGGTCAGCACCTTGGGCAGCAGCGAATAGGTGCGCCCGTCGGTGGTCACGTAGCCCAGCTTCATCAGCGTGTGCAGGCAACGGCGCACGGCGGCGCGGGGAATCTCGGTGCGGTGGCTGACCTGGGCGATGGTCAGGTGGCGCTTGCGCTCCTGGAACGCATGGATCACCGCCAGGCCGCGGGCCAGCGAGGTCATGAAGTTGGGGTCGCCGGTGAAGGCCTCGATGCGCTTGGCCGGCGAAGCGACGATGGGCGGGGCCAGGGTGGCCTGGCTGGCGGAATGTTCGTCGGTCATGGCGAGGTCCTGTTGGCGGCAGATTCGGCCGATTATCGAAGCGTCGGGCGATAATCGCAAATACCGGTGATCGATAATCGCCCAAAGTCCCCTCTTCCAAAGGTACGAATGCTTGGCGATCCCGGCTCGTCATCGGAGAAAACTCGACTGTGCCTGCTTGCCAAAATCATGGCCTATTGCCTTTAATCAACGGCAGCCCTGTACGCAAGAAATTGCCAGAGCATTCTACCTATGTAGAAATTCCAGACTTCCAGCTCATCAAGGAGAGTGACATGGAATTCTTCGAGAAACTTAGCGCATTGGCAGCAAAGGTAAGGCAACAGGCCTCTTCCATCCAAACGGAAGAAGCAACAAAAACAGCCTTTGTGATGCCCTTTATCCATTCTGTTCTAGGTTATGACGTATTCGACCCCACGGAGGTTATCCCCGAATATGTCTGTGACATAGGAACAAAGAAAGGCGAAAAAATTGACTATGCGATTCTCAAGGATGGTGAAATCCAGATTCTGATTGAGTCCAAAAAGATTGGGGAGCCGCTAAACATCAATCACGCCGGACAGTTATTCCGATATTTCCATGTCACCAATGCCAGAATCTCAATTCTAACCAACGGCCAAGTCTATAAATTCTTTACCGACTTGGAAGCGCCTAACAAAATGGACGAAAAACCGTTCCTTGAATTAGACCTTCTGGATATCGATGAATACAGTATCCCTGAGCTTCAAAAGCTGACGAAGTCTGCCTTCGATGTTGACTCCATCATTAGCGCGGCAGGCGAACTGAAATACCTGAATCAGATAAAAAAAGAAATCGCATCTCAATTCAATCGACCTGATGACGACTTCGTACGCTTCTTCGCCAGCCGTGTCTATGACGGGATAATAACGCAGAAGGTCAGGGAGCAGTTCAGCGAGCTGACCAGAAAAGCCACTGCACAGTTCCTCAATGATCAAGTGAACGATCGTCTGAAGTCAGCGATGAGTGGCGCGATACAACCTTCCTCCATCGATACTTCCATCCAAAATCAAAATCCCTCATCGGACATATCCAAAGAGGCTGACGAAAATCGCGTAACGACAACTCTCGAGGAGCTGGAAGGATTCCATATTGTAAAAGCAATCGTTCGAACCAGTGTCGATGCCAAGCGAATAATCCATCGAGATACCCAGAGCTACTTTGGCGTTCTACTTGATGATAACAACAGAAAACCAATCTGCAGATTGCACTTCAATAGAAGCCAGAAATACATAGGCATCTTCGATAAAGAAAAGAATGAGACCAGGCATCCCATCTCATCCCTTGATGAGATATATGGTTTCGCAGATGCCCTGAAAGAGACCGTGTCCTACTACGACTGAACGAAACCTTCAGGGCAGGTCACGGTCAGGCGGCGGATAACCGCGAACGGTTATTCGCCCTACGTCATGATCGACCTGTGCGTAGGGCGTACAACCGTTCGCGGTTGTACGCCGATACACCAGGCACACCCGCCCCGCCGAAGCCGGGCCCGATTCCCCTACAACGGCTCCAGCTTCAACTGCCGCAAGCGGCTCAAGGTCCGCCCGAAATCGATGGCGGTGCCACCTTCGGCCAGGCGCTCCAGCGACACGCTGGCGAACAGCTGCAGGCGCAGCTGGCGGTCGTAGGCGATGTCGATGAAGTTGAGGAAGCGCATGCTCACGTCCGGCGGGTAGTCGCCCAGCGGGCCCAGGCCGCTGACCGCCATGCGCGGGAAGTGCTCGATGAGCCACAGGTAGTCGGCCGCCGAGCGCGGGCGTTCGAACAGCTCGCTGAAGTCGAGCCAGGCGCGGCCCTCCTCCAGGGCGTAGATGCGCAGTGGGTGGTGGTTGACGTCCAGCACCTGGTCGAACTGCGCCTGCTCGTCCAGGCCCAGGCGCTGGCCGATCAGGTCCAGGTCGTCGGCGCGCGCCGGCCACAGGTAGCTGCCCCAGTTCTCCAGGGGCGTGGCGCGCAGGCGGTAGTCCTCGCCGCCGTCCAGCG
This sequence comes from Pseudomonas sp. PI1, assembly GCF_000812405.1. NCBI lineage: Bacteria > Pseudomonadati > Pseudomonadota > Gammaproteobacteria > Pseudomonadales > Pseudomonadaceae > Pseudomonas > Pseudomonas sp. PI1. The sequence continues at coordinate 35,181 of NZ_JWMC01000062.1, read as the reverse complement.
GCACCACGTCGAAGCGCTTCTCGAGCAGCTCGATGGCCGGGCGGAAGCGCTCGCGGTACAGCGGGTTGGGGCACAGGCCCTCGGGCTCGTAGTTGGAGGTGCAGACCATGCCCACGCCCTCCTCCACCAGCACCTTGAGCATGCGCCCGAGCAGCATGGCGTCGCCGATGTCGTGCACGTGGAACTCGTCGAAGCACAGCAGCCGCGTCTGCGCGGCTATGTCGCGGGCCGCCCGCGCCAGGGGGTCGGCCTGGCCGGCGAAGGCCATCATGCGTTGCTGCAGCTCCTGCAGGAAGGCGTGGAAGTGCACGCGGCGCTTGGCCTGCAGCGGCGCCGCGGCATAGAAGCAGTCCATCACGAAGCTCTTGCCGCGGCCCACGCTGCCCCACAGGTACACGCCCGCGGGCGGCTTGCGCAGCCAGGAGCGGCGGCCGCCGAGGAAGCCGTCCAGCCAGTCGGCCAGGTGCTCGATGGCGGCCAGCTGCGAGCCGTCGGCGCTGTAGCCGCGCTCGTCCAGGGCCACGCGGAAGTGCCGCAGCACCCGCGTGGCCACCGATTCGTCGTCGAGGGAATGGTTGGAACTCAAGACACACCTTTCGACATCACCGACAGTGATGTCCCTTGCAAAACGGCGGATAAACCGCGGACGGACCTGGCCTGTGCCCGCCACCGGATGGCAGGGTGGCAGGCAAAAACCCTGGCTTGTGTGCGGCATCACCTTGCCAACCGGTGCCGGTATTGGCATAACGATGGCCCCGGGCCTCAAGAAACAAGGAAGTTGCGATGCGCATAATCGGACGGATCATACTCGCTATCGTCCTATTGCTCCTGCTCGTGGGTGGCGTGCTGCTGTGGTACGTCGCCCATCCCAACGTGCCGCAGTACACCGCGCCGGACAAGCTCAACCTCCTCCCGCAATGGGACCAGCAGGCCCGCGAGCACTACTACTACACGCCCCAGGGCACCCAGGTGAAGGGCCTGCTCTACGACTGGTTCATCCACCTGCGCCAGCCCTTCTCCAGCGAGAAATTCGCCGATCCGGCCAACCTCGCCCGCTACGGCTTCCTCATCGACCCCGAGCAGCTCAAGCCGGCGAAGGAGCGCAAGCTCGACCCGAACAACCCCGGCAACCTGCCGGTGGGCTTCGCCCGCCATCGCAACGGCGAGAGCGGCCCGGAATACCTCGACATCACCTGCTCCGCCTGCCACACCGGCGAGCTGCGCTACAACGGCCAGGCCGTGCGCATCGACGGCGGCGCGGCCATGCACTCCATCGCCTCCACCGTGCCCACCGTGCGCGGCGGCGCCTTCGGCCAGGCGCTGGGCATGAGCATGCTGTTCACCTACATCAACCCCTGGAAGTTCGACCGCTTCGCCGAAGACGTGCTGGGCAAGAACCCCGATAAAGAGGCCAAGGCCGAACTGCGCGCCGGCTTCAAGGACGTGCTCGGCACCCTGCTGGGCACCGCCTGGAACGACACCCGCCGGCGCCTCTACCCCACCGAAGAAGGCCCCGGCCGCGCCGACGCCTTCGGGCGCATCGCCAACGGCGTGTTCGGCGACCACATCAGCGCCGACAACTACCGCGTGGCCAACGCCCCGGTGAACTACCCGCAGCTGTGGGACATCTGGAAGTTCGACTGGGTGCAGTGGAACGGCTCGGCCATGCAGCCCATGGCCCGCAACATCGGCGAAGCCCTGGGCGTGGGCGCCACCCTCGGCCTGCTCGACGCCGACGGCCAGCCGGTGCTGGGCGACGCGCGCTACGCCTCCAGCGTGCGGGTGCAGGACCTGCATGCCCTGGAAGAAGGCCTCAAGACCCTCAAGCCGCCGGCCTGGCCGGAGCAGGTGTTCGGCGCCATCGACCTCAAGCGCGCCTCCCAGGGCCGCGCGCTGTTTCGCGAGAACTGCCAGCGCTGCCACGGCCCCCACGTGGTGGAACCGGACCAGCGCCTGGCCCCCGCGCGCGACCCGGAATGGAAGATGAGCATGATCCCCACCACGGTGATCGGCACCGACCCGACCACCGCGGACAACATCGCCAACCACACCTACGACCTCACCCCGCTGAAATGGCAGCTCGACGAGCTGAACAAACTCAACGTGGTGCTGATGCCGCCGCCCAGCCAGCCGCTGGACCTGTCCAGGCTCTCCGCCGCCAAGGGCCTGGCCTACATCACCGCTTACGTCGAGCAGCGCGCCTACAAGGACGCCGACATCGGCCCCGAGGAGCAGAAGCGCATGAACGGCTACGGCCTGGAGATCGGCGTGCGCGAACTGGCCGCCTACAAGGCCCGCCCGCTGGACGGCGTGTGGGCCACCCCGCCGTTCCTGCACAACGGCTCGGTGCCCAACCTGTTCCAGCTGCTCTCACCGGTGGCCGAACGCGACACCCAGTTCTACGTCGGCACCTTCGACTTCGACCCGAAATTCGTCGGCTACCGCACCGAACGCTTCCCCGGCGGCTTCCTGTACAAGACCAGCGTCACCGGCAACAGCAACCGCGGCCACGAATTCCGCGACGGCTGCCGCAAGGACGGCGCCATCGGCCGCGCCCTGAGCCCGGACGAACGCTGGGCGCTGGTGGAATACCTGAAGGTCCTGGGCAACCCAACCTACGAAAGCCGCCTGACCGACGAACCCACCCCACCCTGGACCCCAGGCCCGAAATGCGAGTGATGCACTAGGGAGGCACGTCCTACCCGAACGCGCCGGACAGCCCCCTCTCCCTTCAGGGAGAGGGTTGGGGAGAGGGCAAAACTCCCCGCACACACGAAGCCCACAGAAGAAAACCAAGAAAGCCCCCCGCAAAGGACCGCCCCCATGCGCGCACTGCTCACCCGGATCTGGAACCTCCTCGGTAAATGGGTGGCGCTGCCCATCCTCTGCCTGGCCCTGCTCGGCCTCGTCGGCCTGGGCATCGGCTGGGTGTACTACGGCATCAAGTTCAGCGGCCCGGTCTCGACCCAGGAACAGATTCCCGCGGACGAAGCCCAGCAGACCCAGGCCATCATCGAAGACGCCATCCGCATCGTCGAACAGCACCGCGACAACACCCGCGTGCTACGCGACGCCCACGCCAAGGCCCACGGCTGCGTGAAGGCCGAAGTCACCGTCAACCCCAACCTGCCCGCCGACCTGCGCCAGGGCGTGTTCGCCCAGCCGGGCAAGGTATGGAACGCCTGGGTGCGCTTCTCCAACGGCAACGCCTACCCGCAGCAGGACAGCGCCAACGACGCCCGCGGCATGGCCATCAAGCTGCTCGACGTGCCCGGCGCCAAACTGATGCCCGGCAAGGGCCACGACGGCGAGCAGGACTTCGTCATGTTCAACCACCCGGTGTTCTTCGTCCGCGACGTGGCCGAGTACCGGCAGAACTTCAACGCCCAGGCCAACGGCCAGAAGATCCTCGCCTTCTTCCCCAGTTGGAAGCCCAATACCTGGGAAATCCGCCACCTACTGATCGCCCTGCAAACCCTCGCCCCGGCCCCGGCCAGCCCGCTGCAGGCCAGCTACTTCGGCATAGCCCCGTACAAGCTCGGCGAGCAGAACAACATCAAATTCCGCACCGTCCTCGCCCCGGGCGCCTGCCCCAACTACCAGTTGCCCAAGCTCAACGAAAAACTGCCGAACTTCCTGCGCACCGCGCTCTACCAGCAGCTCTCGATAGACCGCGTCCCGGCCTGCTTCGCGCTACAAGTGCAAAAACAGGACGCCAACAAATACATGCCCATCGAAGACACCAGCGTGGAATGGAAAGAAAAGGACTCCCCCTTCCAGACCGTCGCCCTGGTCAGCATCCCCCCGCAGGACTTCGACAGCCGCGACCAAAACCTGATGTGCGACAACCTCTCCTTCAACCCCTGGCACGCCCTGCCGGAGCATCGGCCAATTGGTGGGATCAACCGGTTAAGGAAGGCGGTTTATGAGGCGGTGAGTGTTTATCGGCATGAGAGGAATGGGGTGGGTGGGGAATAAGACGCCCACGCCAAGACACCGAATTCGACAGTTGCAGTTCCCGTTAACCGCATTACCAATAAAGGGCCTCTGCCCCATGAGTACCGACTTCGATTACCTGCAGACACTGGCGGATGACTTCATTTCCATCCCCCGCATCCGCCAGGCTTTCGCCCTGATCGAACGCCAGGAAATTTCCGGCTGGGAAGTCTGGTTCCAGATCGAGTTCTCGCAGTTCCTGAGCAACCATGAAAGCGAACCGGAATGGTGGCGCGAATCCACCGTCGACTATGACCGGCGCATGGAGAAGGAAAAGGTGCAATGCCGCCCCGACTTCCTGATCCGCAAGAAGCACTGGGCACTAGACCGCTACGCCGCACTGGAAGTGAAGCAACACCCGCAGGCGGGCCACTGCATCAAGAACATGGTGGCCGACCTGCGCAAGATGTCGAAGGTACGCGCCAGTTCGGTGGACCTGCGCAGTTACTGGGTGCTGGGCATTCACCGGGATGAGTCGGAAGACGAGATTGCGCGGTTGATTGACCAGCACGTTACCAACCAAGGGGCGGTGGTGGTGCATGGGTTGGTGGCTAGTCGGAGGATCAAGGGGGCGGGATTGGCTTATACGCTGTTTGGCTGAGCATTAGATATGGGAACTCAGGAGCGGCATCTAACAGCCAGAAGCGGCCAGTCAACAGTAAATAAACCTGCCCGTTTTTTGCAAGCTTGGTAAGTATTGGGAGGCTCAAGCCAACCAGATTTCTCATAAAGCAGGCTATCGACATCACTACATGATGGTATTTGAGAGCAACCCGATTGATGGAGTACACATCACAGATGATGTGCTGAAGCTGATTGAGGTTTTGCAATTTTACTGGATAGAAACTAGAAATACCTACGGGTGATTTCTTAAAACTTCAAAGGGGATAACAGTGAAGCTGTCCGTAGACCTTAAGAACTGCTATGGCATCAGTGAATTAGTGCATGAATTTGATTTCAACACCACTAAAGGCTATGCCATATATGCACCAAACGGCTTCATGAAAACATCGTTTTCTAAATCCTTTGATGATCTTGCCAAAGGTAGGGAAACGAAAGATCTAATATTCCCAGACAGAGCATCAAGCAGAGTAATTAAGGACGATGCAGGTAACGATATTTCTGCTGATTCCGTGTTTGTTGTTGAGCCATACAATGCAGATTTCTCATCTGAAAAAACATCGCTACTTCTTGTGAATAGCAATGTCAAACAGAAATATGATGACGCCATCAAGAATATTGCAGATAAACAGTCAGCTTTGTTTGTGAAGTTGAAGCAGCTATCCGGCTTGACAGGTAGAACGATTACTCCTGAGACTGAAATGTTGAAATGCTTCGGGAGTAAGTCGCTTGCTGAACTGGTAGAGTCATTGGAAGAGCAGATAAAGGCTAGCAACCCCTCACAGCTTTCTACCGTGGTCTACGCAGAAATTTTCAACGATAAGTCTGTCGTTTTTTTGGAGTCAGGCTCTATCAAAGATCAACTAGAAGAGTATATCCAGAAATACAATGAATTAGTTTCAAAGTCCGATGTTCTCAGCAAGCAGTTCAACCACTACAGCGCATCTACGGTAAACAAGCAACTCAAAGACAATGGATTTTTTGAAGCCAAGCACACAGTAAATCTCAGAACAAAAGATGGAATGAAGGAAATTTCTACTGCTGATGAGCTTGCCGAAAAGATTGAAGATGAAAGAAAAAAGATTCTGACAGACAAGGATCTTGCTTCAAAGTTTGACGCAATAGATAAGAAAATCCAAAATGCTGAACTGAGGAAGTTCAGGGATTACCTTTTTGACAATCAGTACATCCTTCCATATCTGAAGGACTTTAAACAGCTTCAAAAGGACCTGTGGATTTCCTATCTGGTAGATCAGAAGGAACTCTACAGTCAGTTCTTGGAAGCCTACAGAACAAGCAAGATCACTATTGAAGAGGCTATTGAGCAAGCCAAGAGTGAAAGAACAGAATGGGAGACAGTTGTTGAAGTATTCAACAAGCGATTTACTGTTCCATTCAAGATGAGTGTATCAAACCAAGACGATGTGATTCTGAAAGGCTCACAACCATCTATTTCATTTAAGTTCTCTGATGGAGATGGCGAAGGCGATGTTGCTAAAGACTCCTTATTGAAGGTTCTTAGCCAAGGTGAAAGAAGAGCACTTTATATACTGAACATCTTATTTGAGATTGAGACAAGAAGAAAGCAAGGAGCAACCACTATCTTGGTGGTTGATGACATTGCAGACTCATTTGATTATAAAAACAAATATGCGATCATCGAATATCTGAAGGATATTTCGGCTTCAGGTCAATTCCTGTGTCTATTCCTATCTCACAATTTTGACTTCTACAGAAGTATAAGTGGAAGGCTTGGATTACGACGTGAATGTAAGTTTCATGCAACAAAGACAGGAAGAAAGCTGAAGCTCACTCAAGAAAAGTACCAAAAGAATCCGTTTAACCATTGGAAAGAAAACTTAACCAAATCTGCTTTTTGTATCTCGGCAATTCCATTTGTTAGGAACCTGACTGAATACTGTGGATTGAATGCCGAATTCCTCAAACTAACGTCGCTACTCCATGTCAAGGCGGATACAGACACCATGACACTTCATGAGCTTTGTACGATATATAAGAAAATCCTAACTGATAAACAACAACTAATTTTGAACCCGCCAACAAAGACTGTCATCGACTTAATAAACGAAGAAGCAGATTTGATTTTCAATACACAAGAGGAAGCTGTAGAACTTGAGGGAAAGATTGTTCTTTCAATTGCCATAAGATTGATTGCAGAACGTCACATGATCAGAGTCATCAACAATACTAAATTTGTAGACTCCATCACAGAAAACCAGACAATCAAGCTTCTTCAAGAATACAAGCGACTGGGATCCGGTAGAGCAGAAGATGTTTTGGTTCTTGAACAGGTAAATCTAATGACACCGGAGAACATCCATCTTAATTCCTTTATGTATGAGCCCATTCTGGATTTGGGAATAGCCCACTTAAAGACTCTATATTCAGATGTGAAGCAGCTTCCATAAAAAGCAACTTCCGCACGCAAAAAGCTCAGCTATCCGGGCGATACGAAACCTAAAGAGGGGTTGAAAATTTTTCGCTTATGGCCTCCACAGCCGCTTAGCATCATATTGCTTTACCAAGCGCTCGAGCCTCGCGCACTACGCACAAACAGCAGCCACTAAAGTTGGTGACATCACGACCTCTTGACCATTCCCCTCTTTCGTCTCTACCCTCCACTCGCCCCGTGAAAACGACGGGGCCGGGTTTAGCAGCCTGAATAATCAGTGTGCGGAAACGCCTAGCGATTTCCGGCGATGAAATTCGCCCGGAACTTGCCTCGACGGCGGGCCGCATGGGGAGACCTTCGGGTCTGCCGGTACACTGATTCCGGTCTGCTAACCCTGTGCGGTTCCGCCTCCATTTCCGTTTAGCAGCGGAAGAGGCGGTCCTATCCAATCAGTGAAGGACCATTCCCATGGACGAATCTACCCTCCCCGCCCCGCTCTACTTCTTCCACAAGCACCGCACTCTCCGCGCCCTGTTGCTCGACGACCAGGTCTGGTTCGTGCTGGACGATCTGCGCCGGTTGATCGGCCATCCCAGCTGTGAACGGCTGGCCAGACGCCTGGAGGATGATCAGTTGTGCACACAGTGGTTGCGCCTGGACGATGGCGGCAGCCTGGAGCGGCTGCTGGTCAGCGAGTCCGGCGCTTATGCGTTGTTGTTCCATTTCGCCCATGCCGATCTGGGTGGGTTGCGGCGGTGGATCAGTACGCAGGTGGTGCCGGAGGTGCGTTGTCGGGGCGGCGATGGCGGGCCGCGGCAGTTGTGCCTGAGCTGGGGGCGACAGGGTGTGCGGGTGCTGGATTGGCAGGGGCAGTTGTGGGTGAACATGGCGGAGTTGCCGCGAGTGGTGCGGGGGTCTGCCGAGGTGCGGGCGGGTTGGCGGGAGTGGGCTCGGCGGTTGAGGTAGGGCTTATACAGAGCGCGATGCCCATTACGGGCTAGTGCTCACACCAGCCTGAATGCTACCGACGCCATATATGCTGATCGAACGGAAAATTCCCACAATCACCTAGCCCTGTCCTAGGAATCCGCCCGACATTCAAGGCTCGATCGCTTGTCTAGCTTGGCCCGCTTCACCCCGGCCAAGCAGGGCAACAAGCATGAGTGCGGATGATTTCCGAGCAGCCGCCTACCCCTTCGACCGCAGTTGGGCCCCTGAGCCCGACTGGAAGCCTTCCAGCGACTGGCACACCGACCGCAGCTGGGCACCGGACAAGGGCTGGAGCCGCTTCACCGAACCCCCCAGGCGCCGCCAGGACAACGGCGGCGCCTCCTTCGTGGCCTGGGAGCCCAAGCCCGAACGCGTACCCGAGGCCGACCGGCCAGCACCCGGCCTGTTCAAGCGCCCTGCCAAGCTGGAGCCCGGCCTCCATATCGTGCAGCGCAGCATGAGCTTCGAGCAGTTGCTGGCGCACCTCTTCCCCGAAAAGGCCCATTCCTACCTCATCAGCCGCCTCAAGGCGCTCAACCCCACTCATGCCCAGGGTTTCAAGGCCGGGGAAATCTTCGTGATCGGCGACCTGCTCAACCCCACCGCCTGCCTGCGCGAAGAAGCCGAGCTGATGGCCGCCGCCGCTCAAGTACGCACGGCCCTGGAACCGCTGAGCGAGGAGGAAGCGGATTTCATGGTCAGGCACCAGGCCGAGATCGCCAACATCCTCGGCGGCGCCGGCACCTCGCTGGGGCTGACCAAGGACGTACTGGACAAGGGCCTGCGGCAGATCGGCGAAACCCTGCGCGACATCGAATACCTGCACCAGACCGAATTCGCCACCCACGGCCACCTGCGCAGCCATAACTTCTTCGTCAGCCGCCACCAGCTGCTCACCCACCTGGACTCCCAGCTCAAGGCCACCTTCATGAACAAGCAACTCAACCTCGGCCACCACCCCCTGCTGCACCGTGACCTGGGCATTTCCACCCGCAGCCTGGTCCACCACTGGAGCCGCTCCGGCGCGCCGGGGCAGATTCCTGGCTATGCCACGCATATCGAGGAGGTGGCCAAGGCGGCACGGTATCTGAAGTACGGCGGCTATATCGGCATCGGGTTGGGGGGTACGGCGTCTGCGCTGAAAGTACAGGAAGTCTGTCGGGGTGGAGAAACCGAGGCCTGCAAGAAGGCACGCTTCACTGAAACAGCCAGCTTTTTCGGCGGGATTGGGCTTGGGGGACTCGGTACAGCGGCAACGACCGCAAGTGCTCCTTACCTTTGTGGTGCCATCGGATTCGCCTCTGCCGGGGCCGGAGGGTTTGTCTGCAGCTTGGTATTGATAGGCATAGGCAGTTACATCAGTGGCAAAGGTGGAGAATGGGGTGGCGAAATGGCAGGTGAAGAAATCTACAGGGTGCTCCAATGATTGACTTTTACAGCTGGCACCCTTACGCCCGGATTGCCTTTCTTATTGCGCCAGTGGCAATAGGAATTCCCGGCATGGCTATTCAGGTTTACATAGCGCTTTACCACCACCAGAAAATCACCGCAGGCTTTCAGAGAAGCCCGATCGTTCGGGGTTTCGTCGGGAACTGGTCCGGCTCGAGCCTGGGGGCGCGTCTTATTCAGGTATCCATGATGGGAGGCATCATCCTCTGGCCAGGCTCCCATCTTCGTCGGGGCACCCTGGATCCTGAAGAACTACGCAGTTTCCCTCCCGCCATCAAACGTCTTCTGGTCGTTTCCCTTGTTTTTGTATTTACGGGAGTAGCTTGGGCAGCCATTGGATTCAGCCTGCTCAAACTCAGCGGCGTGAAATGACCCCCCTCATCATTCCACAGAGAAAGAAAAGCCCCCAGGCCGTCTCGGCCCCCCCCCCTGCTGCGCCGCGACCTGGGCATTTCCACCCGCAGCCTGGTCCACCACTGGAGCCGCTCTGGCGCGCCGGGGCAGATTCCTGGCTATGCCACGCATATCGAGGAGGTGGCCAAGGCGGCACGGTATCTGAAGTACGGCGGCTATATCGGCATTGGCTTTGGGGCTACTGCGTCTGCGTTGAAGGTGCAGGAGGTGTGTCGGGCTGGAGAGTCCGAGGCTTGCGAAAGAGCGCGATTTACTGAAACAGGGAGTTTCGTAGGAGGACTTGGAGGAGGCGCAATTGCCGTTCCTCTGGTTGGCCGTTTTGCTGCCATACCGATCTGCGCAGCGGTTGGACTCGGCTCTGCGGGAATTGGCGGTGCTGTTTGCGTAGTTCTTGTAGTTGGAGGTGCCTCATTTGCAGCAGGCTCGATCGGTGAGAAATTTGGTGAAACGGCTGGAGAGAAAATCTATGAAGGAGTCCACAAGAAGTGAGCTTTGAAAGCTGGTTTGACGATTGGCCATTCTTATTACAGATAACATTTTTCTTAACGCCCTTCGCTATAGGGGTAGCAGGAAAATTAATCACTCTCTTCATGGTCAGACACGATCTTGAAACATTGCTCTCAGTATTTCCAAAAAGCATCTACGTGAAAAGACAGACTATAATCTGGAAAGGCTCTGGCTTTCTCTCTCGCTACATGCAGCTAAATACAATATGCGGGGCAATACTCATGTCCCGGTACTACCTGAGCCGCGGAGAGCTTGAGCACGAAGAACTACTAAACGTCCCCCAAAATATTAAGTTCAGAGCACTTCTATCGTCTTGGCTACTTGGCATAAGTCTGACATGGATAATCACGGGATCACTATTATTTAGCTAACCATCCCTCCATCCATCCTGAATCACTGAAATCCTTTCAGGCCGAAGGATGAGCTTTGCAGAAATCACAAATCAAATTTACATATTACAAACAACAACATGAACGAATTCTGGAATTCATGGTGGGCATTTTCATTCATGCTCAGCCCATTCCTAGTTAGCCTGTCCGGTATGGCTCTTGGCATCTACATTGCTTGCAGCCGCGACTTCAAGGGCATACTGGTAGCGCTTTCAAATAGCGAGCTACCCAAACGAACAAGTCTCATCTTGGGTAGCCAAGACCTTATCTCTCGCTGCCATCTGGTCAGCTCCATCGGCGGCGCCCTTCTGCTTCCCGACAGGAGTATTCGCCGAGGCCTTCTTGATAGGGAGGACATGCGCAACTTCCCGCCCGCACTCAGGCGCCGCCTACTGATTTCAACCTGGATGGTTATCGTGGGAATGGCTTGGCTGGGCCTGATGCTCGCCCTACTGAAGCTAAGTGGTGTGAACTAACAGCCCCCATACAGTTCGGGTCTCATCGGTACGTAAAGCTTCACCACTTAGAAATTTCTGATGGCGGAAACTACAAGTTACGCTGGGAGGCAAAGGCGGCGAATGGTCGTGGGAGATTGCAGGGGAAAATATATGAAAGGAGCCAGCCATGAATTTCGGCATGTGGTTTGAATCCTGGCCCTTGGATGTGCAAATTGCTTGTCTTCTTTTACCCTTCGTGATCTTGCTGTCCGGTGCAGCGGTCCTGGCCTATACAACGCACCGCCACTATGAGCGGATTCTCGCTGCGTTTCCCAATAGTCCTGGCGTCAATAATTACAACCGAATATGGGCGGGCTCCAGTTTCCGCTCGCGCTGCATGCAGGTCGCCAGCACAGCGGGTTTCATGTTCCTACTGACAAGAATCAATATTCGTCGTGGCCATCTGAGCCCCGAAGACCTACGTAATTTTCCACCTGATATCAGGCGGCTCATGCTCATTTCAGGCAGCCTTCTGCTCGCGGGTTCAGCATGGTTGTTTCTACTTGTCGGCCTGCTCAAGCTCAGTGGTGTGAAGTAGCGGGAGCCACTCCTCATGCAGTTCGGACCTCATCGGTATATAGAGCTTCATTTCTTAGCAATTGCTGATGGCGGAAGCTGAAAATTACGTAGGCGGCGAATGAGCCGGGGAGATTGCAGGGAAAAATAGCGGCGGTGGATCAGTACGCAGGAGGTGCCGGAGGTGTGTTGTCAGGGTGGCGATGGCGGGCCGCGGCAGTTGTGTCTGAGTTGGGGCGGCAGGGCGCGCTCCTACAAGGGGCGCGGTGTGACGTGCTGGGTTGTAGGGGCTTGCTTGTGGATGGTGTTTGCCGGTGATTGCGGTGTTTGGGGTTGCTCCGCGCCCTCACCCCGGCCCTCTCCCAGAGGGAGAGGGAGTCGTTCGGCGTGGCGGGGAGAGTCGGTGTCGACCTGGGGGGCCACACGGCTGTTTCCGGCTGCGCTGTGGTGCTTTTCGTAGGATGGGTTGAGCTTGCGAAACCCATCGGGCCATGGTGATGGGTATCGCTTCGCTCAACCCATCCTACGGGTGTTTGCCGGTGAATTGCGGTGTTTGGGGTTATGCCGCTTCCTCTCCCTGAAGGGAGAGGGGGCCGTTTGGTGTGGGCGGGAGGGGCGGCATCGGCCTGCAACGCTAGAGCCGCCTTTAAGTGATTTCAGCGCCAGTCGAGGATCGGCCAGCCGGCGGTTTCGGCGTGGTAACGCAGGGCTGGGTCCGGGTTTACCGCTCGGGGGTTCTGGACCAGGGATAGCAGGGGCAGGTCGTTGCGGGAGTCGGAGTAGAAGTGGGCGCCGGCCAGGCTTTCGCCCTGCTCCTGCAGCCAGGCTTGCAGGCGGGTGACCTTGCCTTCGCGGTAGGTCAGGGTGCCCTGAGTGCGGCCGCTGTAGGTGCCCTGGTGCTGTTCCAGGTCGATGGCCAGGACTTCGGCCACGCCCAGGCGGGCGGCGATGCTGGCGACCAGGAAGTGCGCCGAGGCGGAGATGACCAGCAGGCGGTCGCCGGCTTCGCGGTGTTGGTTCAGGCAGCCCATGGCGTCGAAGCGGATGCAGGGGCCTATGACTTCCGTGACGAAGGGTTCGACCGCCGCGGCAACGGCTTCGGCGGTGCGCCCGGCCAGGGGCGCCAGGGTGAAGGCCATGTAGTCTTCCATCGCCAGCCGGCCTTCGGCATACAGGGCCATGAGTGCCCGTTCGTGGCGGACGAAGGCGTCGCCTTCCACCCAGCCCAGGTCGGCCATGTGCCGGCTCCACAGGCTGGCGCAGTCGCCGTCGATGAGGGTGTCGTCCAGGTCGAAGAGTGCGAGGGCCATAGGCGTTCTCCTTGTTTAGTCGGGAATGCTGGCCGGGCCGCGAGCGGCCCGGTGGTGGCTCAGCGGGCTTGCAGGGCGGTGGCGGGTGCGGCGCCTGCCCTCCCCTGCGGGAGGCTGTGCCAGAACGGCACCAGCAACAGGCAGGCGGTCAGCGCGGCGCAGGTGAAGAGGATGAACACCGAGAAGGTGTCGAAGTAACCGGGCAGCAGGCCGCCGAGGATCGCCCCCACCGAACCGCAGCCGTTGACGAAGCCAGTGGCGGTGCCGGCGGCCTGGCGGGTGCCGAAGTCGATGGCGGCGGCGCCGCTGATCATCGAGTCGGGACCGTAGAGGGTGACGCCCATCAGGAACAGCAGCCCCACCACTAGGTACAGGTTGCCGCTGAGCAGCACCGGGGTGAACAGTGCCAGGCACGCCGCCAGCGCCAGCAGGCTGAGCACGCAGGCGGGCATGCGCCGGGCGCCGAACAGCCGGTCCGAGGCCAGGCCGATGAGGATGGGCCCGAGCAGGCCGGCGACCTCGAAGGCGGTGGGGACGACGGCGGCGGCGACCTTGCCGATCTCCGGCATGCGCTCGTAGATGATCACCGGGCCCCAGAACAGGATGGCGTAGCGCGCCGGCTTGAGCAGAAAGTAGGCCAGCCCCAGGATCAGCACGGTGCGGTTGCGCAGCACCTGGCGCAACGCGTCCCACAGGCCGGTGGTGGCTTGCGCCTGCGCTTCCTGTTCGTCGTCCGCTGGCGGCAGGCCGACGTCTTCCGGGCGGTTGCGTTGCAGCAGCAGGAACAGGCAGCCCACGGCCAGCACCACGCCGGCGGAGGCGCTGAAGGCCACCTGCCAGTCGTCGCTGAGCTGGTAGGCGCACCAGCCGACGAAGGGCGTGGCCACCAGGCCGCCGAAGGCGTAGCAGGTGCTCCAGTAGCCCATGGCGCGGCCGCGCTCTGCGGTGGAGAAGAAGCCGCCCATGTTCTTGCACAGCCCCGACCAGCCGGTGGACTGCGCCAGGCCCTGGACGACCATGCAGGTGGCGAAGATCGGCACGGTGGCGAAGGTGCCCATGGCCAGCGCCGCCAGGGCCGAGACGAACAGCCCGCCGCCCACCACCACGCGTGGGCCGAAGCGGTCGGCGAAGCTGCCCCAGACGAACTGGCCCACGGCGTAGGCGGCGAGGTAGAGGGCGTCCAGGTCGGCCATGGCCGCCTTGTCGAGGGCGAAGCCGGGGTCTTCGCCGATGCCGAGCTTGGCTACGGAGAAGGCCTTGCGAGTGAAGTAGAAGGCGGCGTAGGCCAGCCAGGTGATGGCGAAGATCTGGATGCGCCAGCGCTGCCGGGCCGTCCAGCCGCCGCTTCGAATCTGCATGGTGGTGGTCCCCCATTGGTTGTTCTTGTCGTGGGTGCGACCGGTGCCCGGCAAGGCCTGGTCCGGCGCGTGGGGGCGATCTTAGGGGTGACGCGCCGCGCAGAACTTGACCGCCGGCTCACGCGGTGAACCCCTGGGGTCAAGTCCCACAACGCTCGGCGCAATTGCGGAAATCAGCTACGGCAAGGGCGAGGCAGAACTGTCGGAAATCCGCCCGTCTCCGGCAAGAGTGTGGCCTGGGCAGGTGACGGGCGGGGCTTTGGCGGCAGGCCGGGATTCAGAGGGCGTTTGCCTGGCGTTGGCGCTCAGGTGCCCAGGTAGCGCTCCGGCCAGCGCAGCTCCCAGGCCTCCAGTTCGGTGCCGCTGGGTGGGCGGCAGCCGGCGCGCAACGGCGCCACGGCCGCCGGCGGGCTGGGCAGGTCGCAGTGGATGGCGGGGTTGGCGCTGGCGTAGCGACGCGCGGCCTCGGCGCAGGCTGAGGCTTCGTCTTCACTGGCGCATACGATGAAGAACGTCCCCAGGAAGACCTTCCATGCGGGCGGATCACCATCGGTCTGTTCGATCCGGATGTCCATGGGCCCAAGCATAGCCACACATTTATTACGGGAAGGCGCAGGTCGTCGCCTGGGTGGGGGGCCGCTGGTCGGGGTGGTAATGCCAGGTTCGATGCCGAGTGGACGGTGGCCGAGGTCAAACGGCGGATAACGCCAGAGGCGTTATGCGCCCTACGCCAGGCCTGGGCTCAATACCGCTCCGGCACCAGCATTTCCGCCGGTGTGGGGATGCGCACGTAGTCGGCGTGGCGCTGGCGCGCCGGCAGTTCGATGGGCTTGTGCGCCACTTCTTCGTAGGGCACCTGGCCGAGCAGGTGGTGGATGCAGTTCAGCCGCGCGCGCCTCTTGTCATCCGCCTGCACCACCCACCAGGGCGCCTCGGCGATGTGGGTGCGTTCGAGCATGGTTTCCTTGGCCTTGGTGTAGGCCTCCCAGCGGCGCCGCGATTCCAGGTCCATGGGGCTGAGCTTCCACTGCTTGAGCGGGTCGTGGATGCGGCTGAGGAAGCGCAGGTGCTGCTCCTCGTCGGTGATCGAGAACCAGTACTTGACCAGTTGGATGCCCGAACGCGCCAGCATGCGTTCGAACTCCGGCACGCTGCGGAAGAATTCCTCGTACTGCTCGTCGTTGCAGAAGCCCATCACCCGTTCGACGCCGGCGCGGTTGTACCAGCTGCGGTCGAACAGCACGATCTCCCCCGCCGCCGGCAGGTGCGAGACGTAGCGCTGGAAGTACCACTGGGTGCGCTCGCGGTCGTTCGGCGCCGGCAGCGCGGCGACACGGCATACGCGCGGGTTGAGGCGCTGGGTGATGCGCTTGATCACCCCGCCCTTGCCCGCCGCGTCGCGGCCTTCGAAGAGCACCACCAGCTTGTGCCCGGTCTTGACCACCCAGTTCTGCAACTTCACCAGTTCGCCCTGCAGGCGGAACAGTTCGCCGAAGTAGCGCTGGCGCAGCAGGTGCTGTTCGAAGTTTTCCAGGGTGTCGGCGCGCAGGCCGTCGAGGTCGTAGAGCTCCTGCCAGTCGAGCTCGAGTTCCTCGTCGCGGTCGTCGAGCGCCTCCTGGCGGATGCGCTGGGGCAGGGTCTTGTCGTTGAGCAGCATGGGTCAGCACTCGCAAGGTCGGTATGGGCCGTCACTGGCTCCGTCACTCAGGCGTGACATTTTCATGACAGAAAAATGTAGTTACGACTGATGACAGAATCATGACAGAAGCGCCTTTCGCCTCACGAAAACCTGCGGGCCAGAGGGGTTGGGGATGGCAGGAGGCCATGGGGAGGGATCGTGGACGGAGTCCGCTCCTACGGGGGAACACTGCGATTTCCCAGCTGCGGGCAGAGCCCGCTCAGTCATTCCGGGGGTGCGGGCTCAGGCGTCGATCACCGGGCGCTGTTTGTTCTGGTACTTGAAGGTGCCGCTGGCGGTGGCCACGGTTTCGCCCGCGGCGTTGCGGACTTCGGCTTCACAGAAGGCGATGGAGCGGGTGCGGTGGCGGACCTGGCCGAAGGCTTCGAGCACTTCGCCGACATCGCCGCCGGGGCGCAGGAAGCTGGTCTTCATTTCGACGGTCACGCAGCCGCGGCCTTCCTCGTCGACATGGCTGCAGGCCAGGGCCATGGCCACGTCGAGCAGGCTCATGAGCACGCCGCCGTGGGCGTTGCGCCAGCCGTTGAGGTGTTCGCGCTCCACGCGCAGCACCAGGTGGCCGTCGTGCTCGCCGGCGCCGGCCGGCTGGTAGCGGAACTTCAGGTGGTCGAGAAAGGGAATCTCGATGCCACGGTATTCGGTGTAGGACTGCAGGTGCGAAGGGTCGAAGCTCATGGGCCATCCGGTGGAAGTTGACGGGCAGGATCATTTCAACGCATCGGCCAGCCCCGGCGTATCACTCCTTGGGATGAATCTTCAACGGCGCCCCTTGCGGCTGCGCTCGCCGTCGCGCTGCAATTCCACCGCCTGGACGAACAACTCGTCCACCATCAGCGTCTGGATGGGTTCCTCGCACAGCAGCGACAGGCTCATGGATTCGATGGCCTGGTTGTATTCCAGGCGCGCGATGCCGCACAGCAGGATGCGCTGGTTGAAGCCGACGCGGCCGCGGTCGATCAGTTGCTCGCGGACGGTCTCGCCGTCCTGGTAGCTGACTTTCAGCGTCACCTGGGCGTCGCCGGCGGTGGCCAGGTGCAGCCACACCGCGACGTTGAAGTCGGCGCGCCAGCCGCGCCCGACCTTCTTCGCTACGGCCTGCTGGATCAGGTGCCGGGGAACGTGGCTGATGAGTCTGCTGTGGGATTGCATGGAAGACATGTGCACAAACGTGGGTTCACTGCGGAAGACCGCAGTCTAGGCAAGGGAGTTCAGCGATGCAGCCAGCATCGGGTAGCGTCCCGTATCGGTTCCGATACAAGGCTTGAGGCCGGCGCGAGGGCCGGCCGGGGCGGGGTCAGCCGAGGAGGTCGAGGCTGGGCTGGGTTCGTTCGACGCCATACATCTGCTTCAGGGCCACCGGAGTGGCAGTGGGTGCGACCGGCTGGCTGCCGGAGTCGGCCTGCTGCGTGATCTTTTCCCTGATGCGCTGGGCTATTTCGTTCTCGATGCGCTCGCGGTCCTCGGCGGGCATGGCGTCGAGCTGTTCCTGGGTGATGTCCATGTCCTGCATGACGCTGTGCCGCAGCTTTTCGCCGGGGCTGAGCTTCATGTAGGCGAGGAATTCGTCCAGGGGGCCGCCGCCACTCTGCGCGGCGCCGCCGGAGGATGCTACCGCGCCGGAGGGCGCCTCGCTCGTACCGCTCGTCGTCGCGCTCGCGCTGCTGGCGTTGGCCAGGTAGCTGGCGAACTCGCTGGCGCCGGCGACCACGCCGCGCACCAGCTTGCTCGCCAGGCCGATGCCGCTCAGGCCGTCGATGATGTTCATGGGCAGGTCTCCCGTGCCGAAGAAGGGAAGCTTGTATCGGGCAAGAAACACGCCAGGATGCCGGCCGGCGGTCATGACGGCGCCGCCCTCCCCTGTAGGAGCGCGCTTGCTAGCGAACGGGCGTTCCCGGTTGCAGCGTTGCCGTGCGGTTCGCGAGCAAGCTCGCTGCTACGAAAGACAAACGCCTGCCAGGCTGCGGCAAGGCTTTGCCGGCGCCGCAATGAAAACGCCCGCCGCGGCTTGCACCGTGGCGGGCGTCGGGGGAGCGCTGGGGCTCAGCCGAAGCGACCGGTGATGTAGTCCTCGGTCTGCTCCTTGGCCGGCTTGGTGAACAGGGTGTCGGTGTCGCCAAACTCGATCAGGTCGCCCAGGAACATGAAGGCGGTGTAGTCCGAGCAACGCGCCGCCTGCTGCATGTTGTGGGTGACGATGACCACGGTGAACTCCTGCTTGAGCTCGGTGATCAGCTGCTCGATGCGCCCGGTGGAGATCGGGTCCAGCGCCGAGGTCGGCTCGTCGAGCAGCAGCACCTGGGGCTTGAGTGCGATGGTGCGGGCGATGCACAGGCGCTGCTGCTGGCCGCCGGAAAGGCCCTGGGCGCTGGCGTTCAGCTTGTCTTTCACCTCGTCCCACAGGGCCGCGCCGCGCAGGGCCTGCTCGACGCGGTCGTCCATCTCGCGGCGGCTGACCTTTTCGTGGTGGCGCACCGCGTAGGCGATGTTCTCGTAGATGGTCATCGGGAACGGCACCGGCTTCTGGAACACCATGCCCACCTGGCTGCGCAGGCGGTTCATGGAGTAGCCGGGGGCCAGGATGTTCTCGCCGTTGAGCAGCACCTCGCCGCGGGCTTCCTGCTTCGGGTACAGGGAGTAGATGCGGTTGAAGATGCGCAGCAGGGTCGACTTGCCGCAGCCGGACGGGCCGATGATGGCGGTGATGCACTTCTCCGGGATGTCCATGTTGATGGACTTGAGCGAACGGTGCTCGCCGTAGAAGAACTCCAGGTCGCGAACGCGGATCTTGGTGCGTTCGGCGGCGATGGCGGTGGTCATGGCAGTCATCAGGATGCCCTATTGCGCAGAAGGATGAGACGGGAGGTGAGGCTGAGCAGCAGTACGAACAGGGTCAGCACCAGGGCGCCGGCCCAGGCCAGGGCGTTCCAGTCGCTGAAGGGGCTCATGGCGTACTGGAAGACCACGACGGGCACGCTGGCCATGGGCTTGAGCAGGTCGCTGCTCCAGAACTGGTTGCCGAAGGCGGTGAACAGCAGCGGCGCGGTTTCGCCGGTGATGCGCGCCAGGGCCAGGAGGATGCCGGTGATCACCCCGGCGCGGGCGGCGCGCAGGACGATCTGCAGGGTCAGCTTCCATTGCGGCACGCCCAGGGCCAGCGCGGCTTCGCGCATGGTGGTCGGCTGCAGCTGGAGCATTTCGTCGGTGGTCCGCACCACCACCGGGATCACCAGCAGGGCCAGGGCCAGGGCGCCGGCGATGGCGGAGAAGCCCACGCGGTGGTCGGTGAGGTAGTTCAGCGGCAGGATCACGCTGGTGTAGACGAACAGGCCCAGGACGATGGACGGCGCCGACAGCAGGATGTCGTTGATGAAGCGCACCACGGTGCCCATGCGGGTGTGGCGGGCGTATTCGGCCAGCCAGATGCCCGCCATCAGGCCGATGGGGGTGCCGATCAGCAGCGCCAGCGCGCTCATCAGCACGCTGCCGTAGAAGGCGTTGGCCAGGCCGCCCTCGGCCCCCGGCGGCGGCGTCATCTTGGTGAACAGGTTGAGGTTCAGCGCCTCGATGCCGTGGCTGATGGTGGTCAGCAGAATCCACGCCAGCCACATCAGGCCGAACAGGGTGGCGCCGCAGCTGAGCAGCATGGCGGCGCGGTTCTTGAACGCGCGGGTGCGGTACAGGCTTTCGTTGCCGGCCATGTCACTTGCCCTCCTTCTGGGCCAGGCGCAGCAGCATCAGGCGAGCGGCGGCGAGAACGATGAAGGTGACCACGAAGAGCAGGAAGCCCAGGGCAATCAGCGAGGAGCGGTGCAGGTCGGTGTAGGCCTCGTTGAACTCGTTGGCGATCACCGAGGCGATGGAGCTGCTGGGCATCAGCAGCGAGGCGGAGAAGTGCTGCGAGTTGCCCAGCACGAAGGTCACCGCCATGGTCTCGCCCAGGGCGCGGCCCAGGCCGAGGAAGATGCCGCCGACCACCGCCGAGCGGGTGTAGGGCAGGACGATATCCCAGACCACTTCCCAAGTGGTGTTGCCCAAGGCATAGGCCGACTCCTTCAGGGTGGTCGGCACGCTGTTGAACACTTCGTTCATCACCGAGGTGATGAAGGGGATGATCATGATCGCCAGGACGATGCCGGCGCTGAGCATGCCGATGCCCAGCGGCGGGCCCTGGAACAGGCCGCCGATCAGCGGCAGCGCGCCCAGGTAGTCGTTCAGCCAGGGGGCGATGTGCTGGGCCATGAACGGGCCGAAGACGAACAGGCCCCACATGCCGTAGATGATCGAGGGGATCCCGGCCAGCAGCTCGACGGCCGCGGCCACCGGCATGCGCAGCCACGGCGGCGCCAGCTCGGTGAGGAAGATGGCGATGCCGAAGCTGACCGGTACGGCGATCAGCAGCGCCAGGAAGGAGGTGACCAGGGTCCCGTAGATCGGTACCAGGGCGCCGAATTTGTTGTTCACCGCATCCCATTCGGTGCTGGTGAGGAAGTCCAGGCCGAAGTGCGAGAAGGCCAGGCTGCCGCCCCACAGGGTGGAGCCGGCGACGCCGGCGAGCAGCAACAGCACCAGCAGCGCGGAGCCGAACATGGCGTTGCGGAACCAGCGGTCGTGGCGCTGGTCGCGCTGGGCGCGGTCTTCGGCTTCGGCGGCCTTCAGGTTGGGCATGGCAAGGGACGGTGAGGATTCGGTAGACATCGGTTCATCCAAGCAAGCGAACCGCCGCACGGGGCTTCCGGGCGGCGGTCCTGGTCATTCACCCGATCAGCGGGCGAAGTCCGACTTCCAGTAGCCTTCGATGCGCTTGACCAGGGACTCCGGCAGCGCCACGTAGTCCAGGGCGGCGGCCTGCTGCTGGCCGTTCTCCAGGGACCACTTGAAGAAGTGGAAGGCGGCCTGGGCCTGTTCCGCGTTCTTCGGTTGCTTGTACATGATGATCCAGGTGGTGGCGGTGATCGGCCACGCGGTGTCGCCCGGGGCGTTGGTCATCAGCAGGTTGAAGTCCTTGGCGTTGGCCCAGTCGGCGGTGTCGGCGGCAGCCTGGAAGCTCTTGGTGTTGGGCTGCACGAACTTGCCGGCGGCGTTCTTCAGCGAGGCGTAAGCCATCTTGTTCTGCAGGGCGTAGGCGTACTCGACGTAGCCGATGGAGTTCTTGATCTGCTTGACGTAGGCGGAGACGCCTTCGTTGCCCTTGCCGCCCATGCCGACCGGCCAGGGTACGGTGGTGCCGAAGCCGATCTTGTCCTTCCACTCCGGGCTGACCTTGGACAGGTAGTTGGTGAAGTTGTAGGAAGTGCCCGAACCGTCGGAACGGCGGACCACGGTGATCTTGGTGGCCGGCAGCTTCAGTTCGGGGTTCAGCGCGGCGATGGCCGGGTCGTTCCAGTCGGTGATGCTGCCGAGGAAGATCTTGGCCAGGGTTTCACCGTCCAGGTGCAGCTTGCCCGGCTCGACGCCGTCCAGGTTGACCACCGGCACGATGCCGCCGATCACGCTGGGGAACTGGCCCAGGCCGGCCGCTTTCAGGTCGTCGGCCGACAGCGGGGCGTCGGAGGCGCCGAAGTCGACGGTGGCGGCCTTGATCTGGGCGATGCCGCCGCCGGAGCCGATGGACTGGTAGTTGATGCGATTGCTGGAAGACTTGCTGTATTCCTGGGACCACTTCGACAGCACCGGGTAAACGAAGCTGGAGCCGGCGCCGGTGACATCAGTGGCATGGGCCAGGCCGGTCAGGGCCATGGAAGCCAGCAGGACGGACAAGCGGGTTTTGCTGAGCAGCATCACGTCAATACCTCAATATGGGAGGAAGTCCGGGAAGTCCCCGGTTGGTTAGAAGACGTGATGATTTAATGCCGTGAATATGTACGCTTTATGACAGCGAGATTAATAATCCGCGTACTGGCAACTTAATGGCAGCGCGGGTGTCCGCCCTCCCCGGCCACGGCTGCCAGGGCAGGCGCCCTATACGCACCCGGCCGGCGGCCGGGTGCGCGGCGCGCCGGTCAGGCCGGCGCTGCGGCCAGGCGCGGGCGATGGTCGCCCGTGCGGTTCTTGCGGACTTCGCGGCGTTCGCGGAAGTCCAGTTCCTCCATGGCCTCCATGCGTTCCTGCAGGTCCTCGATCTCCTGGGGGGTCAACAGCTTGCGCGTCCTGTACATGGACACCTCCGCATGCAAGTTCCTCACTGCTTTAGACTGGCACGCGGCGGCGAAGATTCCAGTCAGCGCAGTTCTTCCACCAGGCTCGACAGCGTCGAGAGCACCGCGCCGGCCAAGCGCTTGGCGCGCGCGCCGCTCCAGCCGGCGCGGGCGTCGGGGGCCAGGTCGTGGTCCTTGAACGGCATCTCCAGGGTCAGCGCCAGGCACTGGTAGGTTTCGCCGACGTGGTTGCAGGCCAGCGTCATGTTGGCCTTGCCCGGCGCGCTGCGCGGGTAGCCATGCAGGCTCTGGAACTCGCCGCGCTCCTCCAGGCGCTTGCGGAACTCCGTTTCGAGGTAGGCCTGGCGCTCGCTGTAGCCGGGGTTGCCTTCGCAGCCGGCGGCGAACACGTAGGGGATTTCCTCGTCGCCGTGGATGTCGAGGAACAGGTCGACGCCCTGCTGGCGCATGTGCGCCTGGACGAACAGCACTTCCGGGCTGCTCTCGGCGCTGGGCGAGGCCCAGGCGCGGTTGAGGTCGGTGCCGGCGGCGTTGGTGCGCAGGTGGCCGCGGAAGGCGCCGTCGGGGTTCATGTTCGGCACCAGGTACAGCTCGGCGTGCTGCAGCAGGTAGTCGAGTTCCGCATCCTTCTGCTGCAGGCGCTCGATCAGACCCTCCATGAACCATTCGGCCATGTGCTCGCCGGGGTGCTGCTGGGCGATCAGCCACAGCTTGCGCGTGGCCTGCGGGTTGCGGCGGATGCGCAGCAGCGGGATGTCGCGGCCCTCGATGCTGCGCCCGGTGGCCACCAGTTCGGCGCCGGCCTGCTCGATGGCCTGGCGCACCAGCGCGGCGTGGCGCTCGCGGCTGTAGGGCTCGAAGTAGGCGAACCAGGCCCGGGGCTGCTCGGCGTCGAGGCTGAAGCGCAGGGACTGGCCGTCGTAGCTGCTGTCCACGCGGAACCAGTCGCGCTGGTCGTAGGAGGCCACCGCGCGGTAGCCCGGCCAGCCGCCGGTGTAGCTGGAGTGCCCGGCGTTGGTCAGGTCGAAGGTGTAGCGCCGGCCCGGGGTCAGGCCGTCGGCGCAGAAGTGGAACCACTGGAAGTGCGGGCTGTTCAGGTCCGGGCGCAGGGCCAGGCGCACGTCCTGCGGGTCGCTGGCATCCAGCACCTGGATGTTGCCGCTGTCGAAGTCGCAGCGAATCTCCATGAAACCTCCTCAGGCAAAAGCGGATGCAAAGCCCCTATCTTGCGGCGCCCTGCCCCGGCTGTCACGAATTGGCCGTGGAAAAGCCGGCCCAAGGGCACGCAGCCCCTGCGACGCAACGGCGCACCCCGCAAGTTCCATGAAAGCCGCGTGGCAGAGCCATTTACCGGCGGTTTCCCGGAAGATTGCCGGCAATTTTCCGGTTTCCAATGCGACAACCTTGTGCACAAAAGCGACAGGCGTTGTGACTTTTTGCGCGGCTCGCGGTGTCAATGGGCTGTACAGATCGGACGGATCAGTGAAGCGCCGTCCCCTTAACAGAGCAATGGATGACCTGCGCAGAGAGTGTAACCACCATGAACGCGACCCTTCGTTTCAACGAGGCTCTGCTGATCACCGGACGAGCCTTCCAACCCTTCCACTGCGTCACCTGGATCGACCAGTCCGGCGGCGACGGCAGCCTCGACCTGTCCGTCCTCGACCGCACCGGCACCCGCCTGCTGGGCCTGACGCGCATCCCCTGCACCGAATACTCCGACCCGGCGCGCCTGGCCGACCTGCTGACCCAGGCCCGCGAAGAGCTGAACCGCGAAGGCTATGACCTGCAGGAATGGCATATGCCGGAGTGAGGCCCAGGGCCTTGCGGCCCGGAGCTGAAAAGCGCCGTTTTCCTCGGGGAGGGAAACGGCGTTTTTTATTTCCGGCAGGGCGTTTTCGGGAGCGGAGGCTGTTGTAGGAGCGAGCTTGCTCGCGAACAGAGTTTCCCGGTTATTTCGGAGCCCGGCTGAACTCCGTCCCCTCTCCCCAACCCTCTCCCTGAAGGGAGAGGGGGCTGTCCTCTGCAGGTTGTGGGTTCGGCGTAGTCCTGTGGCTGCAGTTGGCTGATGGGACTGTCAGGAGAATGCTGAATTTCCAGCTAGCTCCAAACGGCTCCCTCTCCCTGAAGGGATAGAGGGCTGTCTTCTGCAGGTAGTGGGTTCGGCGTGATCCTGTGGCTTCAGCTGGCTGATAGGACTGCCAGGAGAATGCCGAACTTCCGGCTCGCTCCAAACGGCCCCCTCTCCCTCTGGGAGAGGGCTGGGGTGAGGGAGCGGAGTCAATCCAAGACACCTGCATCCCAGGAAAGGCTGTTCGCGAGCAAGCTCGCTCCTACGAAAAGCCACCGAGCGATTGGCAAGATCCGTGGGATCCATGTCATTGCCGCCACTCCCCACCCGGCGCACACTCCCGGCAAACCCCGGGAGCCGCCCGCCATGCCCGCAATCCGCCGCATCGCCAGCCTGATCTACCCCGACGTGATGAGCCTGGACGTCACCGGCCCGCTGCAGGTGTTCGCCTCGGCCAACGTCGAGCGCCAGCGCCAGGGCCTACCGGCGCCCTACGAACTGCTGGTGCTGGGCGAAAACGAAGGCCCCGTGGCCACCTCCGCCGGCCTACGCATCTGCGCCGACGCCGCCTGGGCCGATACCGACGCCGCCAGCCTCGACACCCTGCTGGTCCCCGGCGGCCTGGGCGTGGAGGCGCAGTGCGCCAACCCCGCGCTGCTGGCATGGCTAAGCGCCGCCGAAAGCCAGGTCCGGCGCCTCGGCTCGGTGTGCTCCGGCGCCCTGCTGCTGGCCGCCGCCGGGGTACTCGACGGGCGCAGCGCCACCACCCACTGGGCCGACGTCGACACCCTGCGCGAATGCCACCCCGCAGTCCACGTGCAGGGCGACCGCCTGCACACCTACGACCCCAGCCGCCGCGACGGCGACGACCACGTGTTCACCTCCGCCGGGGTCACCGCCGGCATCGACCTGGCCCTGGCGCTGGTGGAGGCCGACCTCGGCCGCCCGCTAGCCCTGGCCGTGGCCCGGCGCCTGGTGATGTTCCTCAGGCGCCCCGGCGGCCAGGCGCAGTTCAGCACCTGGCTGACCCCGGAACCGGTGCGCGCGCCGCGCCTGGCCGCGTTGCTGGAGTGGATTCCGGCCAACCTCGGCGCCGACCTGTCGCTGGAAGCCCTGGCCGAGCAGGCCTGCATGAGCCCGCGCACCCTGTCGCGGGTGTTCATCAATGAGCTGGGCGTGGCGCCCGGCCGCTACGTGGAGAAGGTGCGCCTGGAGGCCGCCCGCGCCCTGCTGCAGGACGCCCGGGCGTCGATCGCCACCGTGGCGCGGCTGTGCGGCTTCGGCCATCCGGAGAACCTGCGGCGCACCTTCCACAAGCACCTGGCGGTGAGCCCCCAGGAATACGCCGAACGCTTCGGCCAGCTCACCGACGCCTGATCCCCAGCCAGAAGGACCTCGCCATGCTCGAACTGCGCCCCAACTGCGAATGTTGCGACCGCGACCTGCCGGCCGATAGCACGGACGCGCGCATCTGCACCTTCGAATGCACCTTCTGCCACGACTGCGCCGAAAGCGTGCTCGGCGGCCAGTGCCCGAACTGCGGCGGCGAACTGCTGCAACGGCCACGGCGCCCGAGCGAGGCGCTGCTGCGCCACCCGGCCTCGACGCAGCGGGTGCTCAAGCCCGGCGGCTGCCGGAACTGAGGGCGCGGACATGCTGCTACTGCGCAACGGCGCGCCGCGCCTGCTGTTCCTCGGCCAGGCGCTGTACTGGTCGTGCTCGCTGATCGGCATCACCCTGACCTCGCTGATCGGCGCGCAACTGGCGCCGCTCAACGGCCTGGCCACCCTGCCCCTGGCCCTGCTGGTGCTGGGCAACCTGCTGGCGGTGCAGCCGCTGTCGCTGTTCATGCAGCGCCATGGCCGCCGCCCCGGGCTGATGCTCGGCGCCGCCGGCGGCGTGCTCGGCGGGCTGACCTGCGCCCTGGGCGTGCAACTGGGCTCGTTCTGGCTGCTGTGCCTGGGCGCACTGCCCATCGGTGGCTACCAGGCCTCGGCGATGTACTACCGCTTCGCCGCCCTGGAGGCGGTGGGCGAGGCCGAGAAGGGCCGCGCCAGCGCCTACGTGATCGGCGGCGGCGTGCTGGCCGCCCTGCTCGCCCCGAGCCTGGCGCTGTGGGCCCGCGAGGCGCTGCCCACGCCCTTTGTCGGCGCCTACCTGGCCATCGCCGCGTTGGCGCTCGTCGGCCTGCTGCTGATGGCGCGCCTGCGCGAAGGCGCCGCGCCACGCCCGCCGCACGGCGGCATCGCAGCCATGCGCGCCCTGCTCGGCCGACCGCTGGTGCGCGCGGCCATGGCCTGCACCGCCGCCGGCCACGGGCTGATGATCCTGATCATGAACGCCACGCCGCTGGCCATGCAGTTCTGCGGGCTGTCCCTGGAAAGCTCGGCGAGCGTGATCCAGTGGCACATCCTCGGCATGTTCCTCCCGGCCTTCGTCGCCGGCCCGCTGGTGGACCGCCTGGGCAGCCGCCGCGTGGCCCTGCTCGGCATCGCCCTGCTGGCGGCCAGCGCAGCCGTGGCCCTGGCCGGCCTGGACCATGGCCACTTCCTGGCCAGCTCGCTGCTGCTGGGCATGGGCTGGAACCTGCTGCTGGTGGCCGGCACCACCCTGCTCGGCGAAGGCCACGGCGCGGACGAGCGCGGCCAGGCGCAGGGGTTGATGGAGCAAGGCAACAGCCTGATGGCGGCGCTGATGTCGTTCAGCTCCGGCGCGCTGATCACCAGCCTGGGCTGGAGCGCGGTGAACCTGCTGGTGTGGCCGGTATTGCTGCTGGCCCTGGCGTTGCTCTGGCCAGCGCGCCGGCGGCAGCCGGCCAGCGCCTGAGCCACGGTATTCCTCCCCCGTAGGAGCGGACCTTGTCCGCGATAGCCGGCCATCCCGGCGCGATTCGCGGACAAGGTCCGCTCCTACGCTGCCCCACCCGCGCCATTCCATGTAGGAGCGCGCCCTGCGCGCGAATCGCGGGCAGGGCCCGCTCCTACAGGTCGCCGGGGGGCACGGTATTCCTTCCCCCGTAGGAGCGGATCTTGTCCGCGATGGCCGGCCATCCCGGCGCGATTCGCGGAACCACGCGCACAAAAAAGCCGCCCCGAAGGGCGGCTGTTTTGCCGAAACACCCACCACTCAGTAGTAGGCGTTTTCCTTGTTGCTGTGGTCGGTGACGTCGCGCACGCCCTTCAGTTCCGGGATGCGTTCGATCAGGGTCTTCTCGACGCCGTCCTTGAGGGTCATGTCGACCATGCCGCAGCCTTGGCAGCCGCCGCCGAAGCGCAGCACGGCGATGTTGTCCTCGACCACCTCGACCAGGCTGACCTGGCCGCCGTGGCTGGCCAGGCCGGGGTTGATCTCGGTCTGCAGGTAGTAGTTGATGCGTTCGGTGATCGGGCTGTCTTCGTTGACCATCGGCACCTTGGCGTTCGGCGCCTTGATGGTCAGCTGGCCGCCCATGCGGTCGGTGGCGTAGTCGACGACGGCGTCTTCCAGGAAGGGCTCGCTGATGCCATCGACCCAGGCGGTGAAGTCCTTCAGGCCGATCGGGGTGTCTTCCGGCTTCTGCTCGCCCGGCTTGCAGTAGGCGATGCAGGTTTCCGCGTACTGGGTGCCCGGCTGGGTGATGAAGATGCGAATGCCGATCCCGGGGGTGTCCTGCTTGACCAGCAGTTCGGCCAGGTAATCCTGGGCAGCTTCGGTAATGGTGATGGCGCTCATGGCAACTCCTCGCAAACGTGGGGGCAGTTTACGCCATTCGTAGCTGCCGGATAAAGCCCTACCAATTTAGTAGGAATAATTCGCAGTTGGCCGGATGCCCCTCCCTCAGGGTCAGTCGTCAGAGGTTCTCGTAGCGATTCATGTCGAGGATGCCCGCCTCCACCGGCTCGGTCTCGCGCAGGTAGGCGTCGAGGTCGTGGAAGTAGCGCCAGAACTGCGGGTTGCTGCGGCGGATGCCCCAGCGCTCCACCACCTTGTCGAAACTCTCCTGGCTCTGCACCTGCTCCAGCGCCGAGACGAAGTCGCCGGCCTCCTCCGCCTTGAGGTCGAACATGAAGTTCGGGTAGCTGGAGAGCACGCCCGGGTAGATGGTCAGGGTGTCCAGCCCCGGCTGGTAGCGCAGCGACTCGCCGAGCATGAAGGCGACGTTGCTGTGCGCGCGGTTGCGCAGCGCCGTGTAGATCTCGCGTTTTCCGCCGGGCAGTTCGACGCGCAGGATGGTCGCCTCGGGGAACTGCTCGATCACCTTCAGCCCCGCCGCCGGGCGGCTGACCAGGCGGCTGAAGGCCTGCTCGGCGTCCTGCAGCGGGCGCGGGACGTTGCGCCGGTAGCAGCCGCCGTCCTGGCACAGGTTGATCGGGTCGGGCCGCGCATCGAGGCTGGCGTAGCGGCTCAGCAACTGCACGGCGAAGGCGTTCTTGGCGCCCTTCTCCGGCAGGTCCAGGCCGCTGGGCGCGTCGTTGTCGAGGTTCTGGTAGTCCAGCCACATCTTCAGTCGGCCGCTGTTCTGGTACCAGTCGTCGAGCAGGTGCTTGCGCGCGGCCACCGGCATCAGGCGCAGGAAGTTCTGCTCGGCGCCATTGCGGATCAGGTCGAAGTACAGCCGCGTCTGCGCCTGGTGCGAGACGTTGCCGTAGACGTCGAAGTTGACCACCAGCTGGTAGTAGGTGCGCTCCAGCAGCGGGTAGTCCATCCACCACAGCGTCTGCGGGACGCCGCCGATCAGGCCCTTGCGCACCGAGGCGCTGTCGTACTGGCGGAAGATCGACAGCAGCGCGTTGTCGTTGCCGTGCCAGATATCCGCCCAGGTCGGCGCCGCGGCCTCTTCGTAGGCGTCCAGGCGCAGCGCCTCGTATTCGTTGCGCTTGTCGCGGTAGCTGGTCCATTGCTGGAGCATCTGGCCCATGTCGTCGATCTGCCCGGGCAGGCCCAGCAGCGGCGTGGCCTTGGCCCGGTACGCCGGGTCGGTGACGTAGAGGTCGTGGGCCGGGTCCTGGAAGATCGCCCAGAAGTTGTCGCGGATCACGTCGGTGGCGATCTGCCCGCGGCACACCGGGCCGCGGATGAAGGTGCGGACGAAGTACTCGGCGTTGTCCAGCATGAACTGGTAGCGCGCCCGCGCCGGGATGGCGGCGAAGGTCTCGAAGGGGTTGGCGCGGTGCTGCAGGCCGTAGCCGGGCACCTCGTCGGCCGCCCAGGCACCGGCGAAGAACAGCTCGCGGGTATGCGCCAGCTTGGCCGGGCTCAGCGGGTAGGTGATGTGCGTCTTGTGCACGATCACGCCCTGGATCGGCCACAGGCGGTAGTAGAAGGCCGCGCCGGGGTCGTCGTTGGGCCGCCGCGTGGCGATGGGGTCGATGGGCTGGCCGCTGGGCGTGCGCGAGCGCACCAACTGGAAGAAGTGCCCCGGCGCGCCCTGCTCTTCGAAGTACAGGTGGGCGAGGAACAGGTGCTCGTAGAGCCAGCGCGAAACCAGGCTCTCGCGGGCGCCGGGCTGGTTCAGGAAGCGCTCCCACTCGGCGATCTGCCGCGCCTCGCCGGCGCCGGGCTGCCAGGCCTGCTCGTCCACCGGCGCGCCCTCGGCCAGCCATTGCTTCAGGGTGGCGTACTGCTGGGCGCTGAGGCCGGTGACGGCGAAGGGCATGCCGCTGCGCGGGTTCTTCTGCACGAACTCGTCGATGCTGTCCGGCGTCGGGCACTGGTTGCTGCGGTTGATCGACAGGTCCAGGCCTTCGGGGATCTTCGCGTTGGGCACCAGCGGGTGGGCCTGGCCCAAGTCGAGCATGCGCTGCATCAGCGCCGCCTGGCCGCCGCGGGCGTCCAGCACCGACCAGAAGTCCTTGCGCCGCCAGGCGTCGGCGCCGTGTGCATCGAGGAACAAGCGCGTGGTTTCCTGGGCCTTGGTGCGGGTGCCGTCGTACACCGGCAGCTTGTTGGCGCCGCGCTGGGCACCCTCGGCGGCGCTCAGGTTGAGCTGGCACGGCGAGTCGTAGCAGGCGTGGCAGGCCACGCACTTGTCGGTGAAGATCGGCTGTATGTCCTTGCTGTAGGAAATGCCGGCTGCCTGAGCAACGGCTGAAAGCAGCATGAACGCAATGGTCAACGCAAAGGATGCGCGCAAGGACATCGGGGACTCCATACCTCGTGAATAGGCGGATTCTAGCGGCTCCGCGGGCTTTTGCGGCCAACCGATGGCCGGTACAACATGAACTGCGCTCATGTAAAAGCACGGTCGACTCAAATCCCCTGCAGGTTTGCTATCATCAGCGACCCTTTGCCACAGCCGTTTCCAGGTAGTTCCCATGTCCGATCGTGCCGCCCGCCAGCAAGCCCTGCAGAAAGCCCTGAAGGAGCGCATCCTGATCCTCGACGGCGGTATGGGCACCATGATCCAGAGCTACAAGCTGCAGGAAGAGGACTACCGCGGCGAGCGCTTCGCAGACTGGCCGAGCGACGTGAAGGGCAACAACGACCTGCTGCTGCTCAGCCGCCCGGACGTCATCCAGGCCATCGAGAAGGCCTACCTGGACGCCGGCGCCGACATCCTCGAGACCAACACCTTCAACGCCACCCAGGTGTCCCAGTCCGACTACGGTATGGAAGAACTGGTCTACGAGCTGAACGTCGAGGGCGCGCGCCTGGCCCGCGAAGTGGCCGACGCCAAGACCGCCGAGACCCCCGACCGGCCGCGCTTCGTCGCCGGCGTGCTGGGCCCGACCAGCCGCACCTGCTCGATCTCCCCGGACGTCAACGACCCGGGCTTTCGCAACGTCACCTTCGACGAGCTGGTGGCGAACTACAGCGAGGCCACCCGCGGCCTGATCGAGGGCGGCGCCGACCTGATCCTGATCGAGACCATCTTCGACACCCTCAACGCCAAGGCGGCGATCTTCGCCGTGCAGGGCGTCTACGACGAGCTCGGCTTCGAGCTGCCGATCATGATCTCCGGCACCATCACCGACGCCTCCGGGCGCACCCTGTCGGGGCAGACCACCGAGGCCTTCTGGAACTCGGTGCGCCACGCCAGGCCGATTTCCGTCGGCCTGAACTGCGCCCTCGGCGCCAAGGACCTGCGCCCCTACCTGGAGGAGCTGGCGACCAAGGCCGACACCCACGTTTCCGCGCACCCCAACGCCGGCCTGCCGAACGCCTTCGGCGAGTACGACGAGACCCCGGCGCAGATGGCCGAGGTGGTCGAGGAGTTCGCCGCGTCCGGCTTCCTCAACATCATCGGCGGCTGCTGCGGCACTACCCCGGCGCACATCCAGGCCATCGCCGAGGCGGTGGCCAAGTACCCGCCGCGGGCGATCCCGGAAATCCCCAGGGCCTGCCGCCTGTCGGGCCTTGAGCCGTTCACCATCGACCGCAGCTCGCTGTTCGTGAACGTCGGCGAGCGCACCAACATCACCGGTTCGGCGAAGTTCGCCCGGCTGATCCGCGAGGAGAACTACGCCGAGGCCCTGGAAGTGGCCCAGCAGCAGGTGGAAGCCGGCGCCCAGGTGATCGACATCAACATGGACGAGGGCATGCTCGACTCCAAGGCGGCGATGGTGAAGTTCCTCAACCTCATCGCCGGCGAGCCGGACATCTCCCGCGTGCCGATCATGATCGACTCCTCCAAGTGGGAGGTGATCGAAGCGGGCCTCAAGTGCATCCAGGGCAAGGGCATCGTCAACTCCATCTCCATGAAGGAAGGCGTCGAGCAGTTCAAGCACCACGCCCGCCTGTGCAGGCGCTACGGCGCCGCGGTGGTGGTGATGGCCTTCGACGAGGCCGGCCAGGCCGACACCCAGGCGCGCAAGGAAGAAATCTGCCAGCGCTCCTACGACATCCTGGTCAACGAAGTGGGCTTCCCGCCGGAAGACATCATCTTCGACCCGAACATCTTCGCGGTGGCCACCGGCATCGAGGAGCACAACAACTACGCGGTCGACTTCATCAACGCCTGCGCCTACATCCGCGACAACCTGCCCTACGCGCTCTCCTCGGGCGGGGTGTCCAACGTGTCCTTCTCGTTCCGCGGCAACAACCCGGTGCGCGAGGCCATCCACTCGGTGTTCCTCTACTACGCCATCAAGAACGGCCTGACCATGGGCATCGTCAACGCCGGCCAGCTGGAGATCTACGACGAGATCCCGAAGGAGCTGCGCGACAAGGTCGAGGACGTGGTGCTCAACCGCAACCCGGACGCCACCGAGGCGCTGCTGGCCATCGCCGACGACTACAAGGGCGGCGGCGCGGCCAAGGAAGTGGAAGACGAGGAATGGCGCAGCCATAGCGTCGAGAAGCGCCTGGAGCACGCCCTGGTCAAGGGCATCACCACCTACATCGTCGAAGACACCGAGGAATGCCGGCAGAAGTGCGCGCGGCCCATCGAGGTCATCGAAGGCCCGCTGATGAGCGGCATGAACGTGGTCGGCGACCTGTTCGGCGCCGGCAAGATGTTCCTCCCGCAGGTGGTCAAGTCGGCCCGGGTGATGAAGCAGGCGGTGGCCCACCTGATCCCCTTCATCGAGGCGGAGAAAGGCGACAAGCCCGAGGCCAAGGGCAAGATCCTCATGGCCACGGTGAAGGGCGACGTGCACGACATCGGCAAGAACATCGTCGGCGTGGTGCTGGGCTGCAACGGCTACGACATCGTCGACCTCGGCGTGATGGTGCCGGCGGAGAAGATCCTGCAGACCGCCATCGCCGAGAAGTGCGACATCATCGGCCTGTCCGGGCTGATCACGCCGTCGCTGGACGAGATGGTCCACGTCGCCAAGGAAATGCAGCGGCAGAACTTCAGCCTGCCGCTGATGATCGGCGGCGCCACCACCTCCAAGGCGCACACGGCGGTGAAGATCGACCCGCAGTACAGCAACGACGCGGTGGTTTATGTCACCGACGCCTCGCGCGCGGTGGGCGTGGCCACCACCCTGCTGTCGAAGGAAATGAAGCCCGACTACGCGCGCAAGCTGCGCGAGGAGTACGCCGAGGTCCGCGAGCGCACCGCCAACCGCAGCGCCCGCACCGAGCGCCTGAGCTACGCGGCGGCCATCGCCGCCAAGCCGCAGTTCGACTGGGCCGGATACCAGCCGCCGGTGCCCACCTTCACCGGCGTGAAGGTGCTGGAGGACATCGACCTGAACGTGCTGGCCGAGTACATCGACTGGACGCCCTTCTTCGTCTCCTGGAACCTGGCCGGCAAGTACCCGCGCATCCTCAGCGACGAAGTGGTCGGCGAAGCCGCCACCAGCCTGTTCAACGACGCCCAGGACATCCTGCGCAAGCTGATCGACGGCAAGCTGATCAAGGCCCGCGCCGTGTTCGGCTTCTGGCCGGCCAACCAGGTCAACCACGACGACCTGGAGGTGTACGCCGAGGACGGCCACAAGCTGGCCACCCTGCACCACCTGCGCCAGCAGACCATCAAGCCCGACGGCAAGCCGAACTTCAGCCTGGCCGACTTCGTCGCACCCAAAGACAGCGGTATCAAGGACTACGTCGGCGGCTTCATCACCACCGCCGGCATCGGCGCCGAGGAAGTGGCCAAGGCCTACGAGGCCCAGGGCGACGACTACAACGCGATCATGGTCAAGGCCCTGGCCGACCGCCTCGCCGAAGCCTGCGCCGAATGGCTGCACGAGCGCGTGCGCAAGGAATACTGGGGCTACCAGCCCGAAGAACACCTGGACAACGACGCGCTGATCCGCGAGCAGTACGTCGGCATCCGCCCGGCCCCCGGCTACCCGGCCTGCCCGGACCACACCGAGAAGGGCACCCTGTTCCAGTTGCTGGA
Source organism: Pseudomonas sp. PI1 (assembly GCF_000812405.1). Classification (NCBI taxonomy): domain Bacteria; kingdom Pseudomonadati; phylum Pseudomonadota; class Gammaproteobacteria; order Pseudomonadales; family Pseudomonadaceae; genus Pseudomonas; species Pseudomonas sp. PI1. The sequence continues at coordinate 1,024 of NZ_JWMC01000062.1, read as the reverse complement.
CCCCAAGGGCCTCTCCGGCGTCACCCTCACCGAACACTACGCCATGTTCCCGGCGGCCGCGGTCAGCGGCTGGTACTTCGCGCATCCGCAGGCGCAGTACTTCGCCGTGGGCAAGGTCGACAAGGACCAGATCGACGCCTACAGCGCCCGCAAGGGCCAGGACGTGGCGGTCAGCGAACGCTGGCTGTCGCCGAACCTGGGCTACGACGCCTGATCCACCTTCCAGGAGCGAAAGATGAAATACCTCACCCCCGAACAGATGGAAAAACCGCGCAAGCGCCGCCTGCGCAAGAAACTGCGCCTGGCCGAGTTCAAGGAACTGGGCTTCAGCCTGGAAGTGAACTACAGCGGTGACCTGGACGAAGTGCTGGACCAGTGGATCGCCTTCGTCGAATCCCAGGGCTGGCTGTTCGTCGGCGGCGCCACCGAGGACGGCGAGTTCACCGGCTACCTGTGCCTGAACGCCGTCGGCAGCCTCGACGAAGCCGACCGCGAAACCGTCCGCCAGTGGCTGCAGAGCCAGGCCTGGTGCACCTCCTCCGAGCTCGGCGAGCTGAGCGACTGCTGGCACGGGCTGCTCGACTGACGGAGCCCTACACATCCGGGCAATCGTGGACGGATGGAGGCCCTCGTAGGATGGGTTGAGCGAAGCGATACCCATCACCGTGACCGCATGGGTTTCGCAGGCTCAACCCATCCTACGAAAAGCACCTCGGCGCCCCTGCCCCGCGGACCTTGTCCGCGATAACCGGAACCTCCGGCGCGATTCGCGGATGAGATCCGCTCCTACGCTGCCCCACCCATACCATTCCCTGTAGGAGCGCGCCCTGCGCGCGAATCGCGGGCAGGGCCCGCCCAATCCACCGGGAGGCATGGCGTTTCCCCGGAGCGGACCTTGTCCGCGATGGCCGGAACCTCCGGCGCGATTCGCGGATGAGATCCGCTTGTATGGCGTTAGGGTAGGAACCTGTCGGGGGTGGAGGGACAAGACCCGCTTCTGCAAGCCAGACGGTAGGAGACTTCC
>NZ_JWMC01000061.1:0-75529 GCF_000812405.1 Pseudomonas sp. PI1 | reverse complement strand
GGCCGTAGTCCAGAAGCACCTCGCGGATGACCGCCTCGTCGCGGTCGATCACCGCCTGCAACAGGCGGGCGAAGCTGTCGAGGAACTGGCTCATCTCGCTTTTGCGCCGTTCCAGGGCCAGGTGATAGGTGCGGCTGATGGCCGGCAGCAGGTTCTCCACCGTCTCCTGCAGGTAGGGGTTGGCGGCGAAGGGGAAGGCCGCGCGCATGATGTCGAAGCTGGACTCGACGAAGGCGTCGATGTCGCCGCGCTGCAGGCTTTCCAGCAGGCGCTGCTGGATGGCCAGGAACGGCTGCAGGTCGCCCTCCTCGCGCCAGGTCCGCGCCACCGCGCTGGCGAGCATGATGTACAGCTCCATGACCAGGCCGTAGAGGCTTTCCACGTGGCTGGCGGACAGCTCCGAGACCTGCGCGCCGCGGCGCGGCAGTATCACCACCAGGTGGCGGCGTTCGAGGATCAGCAGCGCCTCGCGCACCGAGCCGCGGCTGACGTTCAGGGCCTGGGTGACCTTCTGCTCCTGGATGCGTTCGCGTTCCTTGAGCTCGCCCCGGATGATGCGTTCGGCGAGGTGGTGGGCAATCTGCTCAGCCAGGCTGTCCGGGGCCTTGAACGTCATGGGTGTCCTTATCGCTGGAGGGCTGATGGAATGGGGCTTGCGGCCGCGAAGTGTAACACAGGGTGTTACCCGGCAACGCCCCGGTCAAGGGGCTCGACTGAACGAAGGTTGGTGCGTACGAAGAAAGGATTGGGCGCAGGATTGTCTGACAATCCTACAACGAGAATCGCGCCATGTTCGCCTTCCTTCCCCCTGCCTGGATGCTGCGCCTGAAGAAGGCCGGCTACTGGATCTGGCTGGTGCCGGTGTTCGGCATTCCGCTGAGCTACTGGTGGTCCTACGGCAGCGACCACCCCAACGCCTGGGCCTGGTTCGTCATCGCCGTGGTGTTCCTGGTCATCCCCGTGCTCGACGCCATCGTCGGCCGCGACCCGGCCAACCCCGACGAGGCCAGTGAAGTGCCAGTACTGGAGCGCGAGGGCTACTACCGCTTCCTCAGCCTGATGACCGTGCCGCTGCTGCTGGGCATGCTGGTCTACGGCGGCTGGGTGATCACCCACTACGAGGCGTGGAACTGGGTGGGCAAGCTGGGCTGGATCCTCTCGGTGGGCACGGTGATGGGCGCCATCGGCATCACCGTGTCCCACGAGCTGATCCACAAGGACCCGCAGCTGGAGCAGCGCGCCGGCGGCCTGCTGCTGGCGGCGGTGTGCTATGCCGGCTTCAAGGTGGAGCACGTGCGCGGCCACCACGTGCACGTTTCCACCCCGGAGGACGCCTCCTCCTCGCGCTACGACCAGAGCCTGTACGCCTTCCTGCCCCACGCCTACAAGCACAACTTCCTCAACGCCTGGCGCCTGGAGGCCCAGCGCCTGAAGCGCAAGGGCCTGCCGGCGCTGCACTGGCGCAACGAGCTGATCTGGTGGTACGCCGTCAGCGCCCTCTTCCTGCTCGGTTTCAGCCTGGCCTTCGGCTGGCTCGGCGCGGTGTATTTCCTCGGCCAGGCGGCCATGGCCTTCACCCTGCTGGAGATCGTCAATTACGTCGAGCACTACGGCCTGCACCGCCGGCGCCTGGACGATGGCCGCTACGAGCGCACCACCCACGAGCATTCGTGGAACAGCAACTTCCTGCTGACCAACCTGTTCCTGTTCCACCTGCAGCGCCACTCCGACCACCACGCCTACGCCAAGCGCCGCTACCAGGTGCTGCGCCACTACGACGACAGCCCGCAGCTGCCCAACGGCTACGCCGGGATGATCGTCCTGGCGCTGTTCCCGCCGCTGTGGCGCGCGGTGATGAACCCCCGCGTGCGCGCCTACTACGCCGGCGAGGAATACCAGCTGAGCGATACCCAGCGCGCCTGATTCCAACGGGTTCCACGCCTTTGCGGCAGCCACGTACCCCCGGCTGCCGTTTTTTTTGCGCCTCCGGGAGCGTAGGGCGCATAACGCCTACGGCGTTATCCGCCGTTTGGCCTCGGCTCCCGGCGGCTCCGGGGCTGACCTGGGCGTTGGCTCTGGCCTCGGTGTATCGGCGGATAATCGCGAACGGTTATTCGCCCTACGTTACTGCAATGCATCAGCCATGGCGTACCCATGTAGGAGCGCGCCCTGCGCGCGAATCGCGGGCAGGGCCCGCTCCTACACCTGCCGGTAAACACAACGCCCCGCTCCTACGAAAAAGCGCCTTGCCGGAAATAGCTGACCGAAAGATCAGAATTTTTGTTGACTTAAAAGTCAGCTTTTCCTAGATTCACCTCCATCGCGCCCCGCCCAACAACAAGAAAGCCTGGAGGCATGCCTTGATCAGGTTCCTGCTCAATCGCGAGCTGCGTGTCGAAGACCGCCTCGACCCGAATCTCACCGTGCTCAACTACCTGCGCCAGCACCTGGGCAAGACCGGCACCAAGGAGGGCTGCGCCTCCGGTGACTGCGGCGCCTGCACCGTGGTGGTGGGCGAACTGGTCGGCGCCGAGGGCGCCGAGCGCATCCGCTACCGCACCCTCAACTCCTGCCTGACCTTCGTTTCCGCCCTGCACGGCAAGCAGTTGATCGTGGTCGACGACCTCAAGCACCGCGGCGAACTGCACGGCGTACAGCAGGCCATGGTGGATTGCCACGGCTCGCAGTGCGGCTTCTGCACCCCCGGCTTCGTCATGTCGCTGTTCGCCCTGCAGAAGAACAGCGCCGGCGAAACGCCCGAAGAACGTAAGGCCGAGGCCTACGAGGCGCTGGCCGGCAACCTGTGCCGCTGCACCGGCTACCGGCCGATCCTCGACGCCGCCGAGCAGTCCTGCTGCCAGAAGCGCCCGGACCAGTTCGATGCAGCCCAGCAGCAGACCATCGCCCAGCTCAAGGCCATCGCCCCGCGCGAGACCGCCGAGCTGAACAGCGGCGACAAGCGCTGCCTGCTGCCGCTGACCATCGCCGACCTGGCCGACCTCTACAGCGCCAACCCGCAGGCGCGCCTGCTGGCCGGCGGCACCGACCTGGCCCTGGAAGTCACCCAGTTCCACCGCGAGCTGCCGGTGATGATCTACGTCGGCCATGTCGAGGAGATGAAACGCGTCGAAGTCCTCGCCGACCGCATCGAGCTGGGCGCCGCCGCGCCGCTGACCGACTGCTACGCGGCCCTGGCCCACGACTACCCGGACTTCGGCGAGCTGCTGCACCGCTTCGCCTCGCTGCAGATCCGCAACCAGGGCACCCTCGGCGGCAACATCGGCAACGCCTCGCCCATCGGCGACTCGCCGCCGCTGCTGATCGCCCTGGGCGCGCGCATCGTGCTGCGCAAGGGCGAGAGCAGCCGCGAACTGCCCATCGAGGACTACTTCATCGACTACAAGGTCACCGCGCGCCAGGAAGGCGAGTTCATCGAGAAGGTGATAGTCCCGCGCCCACAGGCCAACCAGGCGTTCCGCGCCTACAAGGTGTCCAAGCGCCTGGACGACGATATCTCGGCGGTCTGCGCGGCTTTCAGCATCAGCGTCGAGGACTGCCGCATCAGCGCCGTGCGCAGCGGCTTCGGCGGCATGGCGGCGATCCCCAAGCGCGCCCGCGCCTGCGAGGCGGCGCTGCTCGGCCAGCCGTTCAACGCCGCCACCTTCGAACGCGCGGCAATCGCCCTGGGCGAGGACTTCACCCCGCTCTCGGACTTCCGCGCCAGCAAGGAATACCGCCTGCTCACCGCGCAGAACCTGCTGCGCAAATGCTTCCTCGAACTGGAAGCGCCCCAGGCCGTGACTCGGGTGACCGCATATGCATAAGCACAACAAGACCCAGGAAGAACTCCAGGCGCTGTTCCGCGCCGACCTGACCACCGGCGTGGGCAAGAGCGTCAAGCACGAAAGCGCGCCCAAGCACGTCAGCGGCGAGGCGGTCTACATCGACGACCGCCTGGAATTCCCCAACCAGCTGCACGTCTACGCCCGCATGAGCGACCGCGCCCACGCGCGCATCACCCGGCTGGACGTCAGCCCCTGCTACGCCTTCCCCGGGGTGGCCATCGCCATCACCAAGGACGACGTGCCCGGCCAGTTGGACATCGGCCCTGTGGTGGCCGGCGACCCGCTGCTGGCCGACGGCAAGGTCGAGTACGTCGGCCAGATGGTCATCGCGGTGGCAGCCGACAGCCTGGAAACCGCGCGCAAGGCGGCCATGGCGGCGATCATCGAGTACGAGGATCTGGAGCCGGTGCTCGACGTGGTCGAGGCGCTGCGCAAGAAGCACTTCGTGCTGGACAGCCACACCCACAGGATCGGCGATTCCGCCACCCAGCTGGCCAGCGCGCCGCACCGCATCCAGGGCACCCTGCACATCGGCGGCCAGGAGCACTTCTACCTGGAGACGCAGATTTCCTCGGTGATGCCCAGCGAAGACGGCGGCGTGATCGTCTACACCTCCACGCAGAACCCCACCGAGGTGCAGAAGCTGGTGGCCGAGGTGCTGGGCATCTCCTTCAACAAGGTGGTGATCGACATGCGCCGCATGGGCGGCGGCTTCGGCGGCAAGGAAACCCAGGCCGCCGCGCCCGCCTGCCTGTGCGCGGTGATCGCGCGCCTGACCGGGCGCCCGGCGAAGATGCGCCTGCCGCGCGTCGAAGACATGCAGATGACCGGCAAGCGCCACCCCTTCTACGTCGAGTACGACGTGGGCTTCGACGACGACGGCCTGCTGCACGGCATCCACATGGACCTGGCCGGCAACTGCGGCTACTCGCCGGACCTCTCCGGCTCCATCGTCGACCGCGCCATGTTCCACTCCGACAACGCCTACTTCCTAGGCAACGCCACCATCAACGGCCACCGCTGCAAGACCAACACCGCGTCGAACACCGCCTACCGCGGCTTCGGCGGCCCGCAGGGAATGGTCGCCATCGAGGAAGTGATGGACGCGGTGGCGCGCCACCTGGGCAAGGACCCGCTGGAAGTGCGCAAGCGCAACTACTACGGCAAGGACGAGCGCAACGTCACCCACTACCACCAGCAGGTCGAGCACAACCTCATCGCGGAGATGACCGCCGAGCTGGAGGCCAGCGCCGAGTACGCCAGGCGCCGCGCCGAGATCCGCGCGTTCAACGCCGCCAGCCCGGTCCTCAAGAAGGGCCTGGCGCTGACCCCGGTTAAGTTCGGCATCAGCTTCACCGCCACCTTCCTCAACCAGGCCGGCGCGCTGATCCACATCTACACCGACGGCAGCATCCACCTGAACCATGGCGGCACCGAGATGGGCCAGGGCCTGAACACCAAGGTGGCGCAGGTGGTGGCGGAAGTCTTCCAGGTCGACATCGACCGCGTGCAGATCACCGCGACCAACACCGACAAGGTGCCCAACACCTCGCCCACCGCGGCCTCCAGCGGCGCCGACCTCAACGGCAAGGCCGCGCAGAACGCCGCCGAGACCATCAAGCAGCGCCTGGTGGAATTCGCCGCGCGGCACTGGAAGGTCACCGAGGAAGACGTCGAGTTCCGCAACAACCAGGTGCGCATCCGCGACCTGATCGTGCCCTTCGAGGAGCTGATCCAGCAGGCCTACTTCGGCCAGGTGTCGCTGTCCTCCACCGGCTTCTACCGCACGCCGAAGATCTACTACGACCGCGACAAGGCCGCCGGCCGGCCGTTCTACTACTTCGCCTTCGGCGCCGCCTGCTCGGAAGTGCTGGTGGACACCCTGACCGGCGAGTACCGCATGCTGCGCACCGACATCCTCCACGACGTCGGCGACTCGCTGAACCCGGCCATCGACATCGGCCAGGTGGAAGGCGGCTTCGTCCAGGGCATGGGCTGGCTGACCATGGAAGAGCTGGTGTGGAATGCCAAGGGCAAACTCATGACCAACGGCCCGGCCAGCTACAAGATTCCGGCCATCGCCGACATGCCGCTGGACCTGCGGGTGAAGCTGGTGGAGAACCGCAAGAACCCGGAGCAGACGGTGTTCCACTCCAAGGCCGTGGGCGAGCCGCCGTTCATGCTCGGCATCTCGGTGTTCTGCGCCATCAAGGACGCGGTGGCGAGCCTGGCGGACTACCGCGTGCAGCCGCAGATCGACGCCCCGGCGACGCCGGAGCGGGTGCTCTGGGGGGTGGAGCAGATGCGCAGGCTGAAAGCTGCGCAGGCCGCTGAACCACAAACAGCCGCCGAACCGGCATGACCTACGCTCCATGAACCTTCCGAGGTTAACGACATGAACTGGATCAGCGCCCTCGCCGACCTGCAGCAACGCGGCGAAGCCGCCGTGCTGGTGACCATCATCGAGGAGCTCGGCTCCACGCCGCGCAACGCCGGCTCGAAGATGGTGGTCAGCGCCGACAGGCTGTTCGACACCATCGGCGGCGGCCACCTGGAGTTCAAGGCCCTGCAGATCGCCCGCGAGATGCTCCAGCAGCGCACCCGGCAGCCGCGTCTGGAGCGCTTCAGCCTGGGCGCCAGCCTCGGCCAGTGCTGCGGCGGCGCCACCGTGCTGCTGTTCGAGCCCATGGGCCAGCCCCAGGCGCACATAGCGGTGTTCGGCGCCGGCCACGTCGGCCGCGCGCTGGTGCCGCTGCTGGCCAGCCTGCCGTGCAAGGTGCGCTGGATCGACTCGCGGGAAGCCGAGTTCCCGGAAAGCATCCCGGCCGGCGTCGAGAAAGTGCTGAATGACGAAGTGCTCGATGAGGTCGAGAATATGCCGGCGGGCGGCTACTACATCGTCATGACCCACAACCACGCCCTGGACCTGGAGCTGACCGCGGCGATACTCAAACGCGACGACTTCGGCTACTTCGGCCTGATCGGCTCGGACACCAAGCGCGCCAAGTTCGAACACCGCCTGCGCGACCGCGGCTTCGCCAGCGAGACCGTGCAACGCATGCGCTGCCCCATGGGCATCGCCGAGGTGAAGGGCAAGCTGCCGGTGGAGATCGCCGTGTCCATCGCCGGCGAAGTGATAGCCACCTACAACGCCGCCTTCGGCCAGGAAAAGGCCAGCGGCGAACACTCGGTAGCCAAACTCCTGCCCAGCAGCCGCCGCGCCCGTACCGCCGAAAACGGCAGGTAACCGACATTCGTAGGATGGGTTGAGCGAAGCGATACCCATCGATTCCCAGATCGAGAGAACGACATGACCAGCAAAGCCTACCGCGCCAGCATCCTGCACAGCGTCGCCGACCCCGCCGAAGTGGGCGTCGACAAGTCCTACCAGTACTTCGAAGACGGCATCCTGCTGGTGGAAGACGGCAAGGTCGCCCGCCTCGGCCACGCCGCCGAGCTGCTGCCGCAACTGGGCGGCGTGGAAGTGGTGGAATACCGCGACGCGCTGATCACCCCCGGCTTCATCGACACCCACATCCACTACCCGCAGACCGGCATGATCGCCTCCTACGGCGAACAGCTGCTGGACTGGCTGAACACCTACACCTTCCCCACCGAGAAGCAGTTCGCCGACCCGGCCCACGCCGCCGACGTCGCCGGCATCTTCCTCAAGGAACTGCTGCGCAACGGCACCACCACCGCCCTGGTGTTCGGCAGCGTGCACCCGCAGTCGGTGGACGCGCTGTTCAATACTGCCGAGAAGCTCGACCTGCGGCTGATCGCCGGCAAGGTGATGATGGACCGCAACGCCCCGGACTACCTGACCGACACCGCCGAAAGCAGCTACCGCGACAGCAAGGCGCTGATCGAGCGCTGGCACGGCAAGGGCCGCCTGCTCTACGCGGTGACCCCGCGCTTCGCGCCCACAAGCACCCCCGAACAGCTGGACGCCGCCGGCCGCCTGCTCAAGGAGCACCCGGGCGTGTACCTGCACACCCACCTGTCGGAGAACCGCAAGGAAATCGAGTGGGTGAAGGAACTCTTCCCCGAGCGCAGCGGCTACCTGGACGTCTACGACCACCACGGCCTGCTCGGCGCGCGCTCGGTGTTCGCCCACGGCGTGCACCTGTGCGACGGCGAATGCCAGCGCCTGGCCGAGACCGGCTCGGCGGTGGCCTTCTGCCCCACCTCGAACCTGTTCCTCGGCAGCGGCCTGTTCGACCTGGCGAAGCTGGAGAAGCACAAGGTCAAGGTCGGCCTGGGCACCGACGTCGGCGCCGGCACCAGCTTCTCCCAGCTGCAGTCGCTGAACGAGGCCTACAAGGTGATGCAGCTGCAGGGCATCAAGCTCGACCCGTTCAAGTCGCTGTACCTGGCCACCCTCGGCGGCGCCCGCGCGCTGGAGCTGCAGGACAAGGTCGGCAGCTTCGCCCAGGGCAACGAGGCGGACTTCGTGGTGCTGGACTACAAGGCCACCCCGCTGCTGGACTACCGCCTGCGGCAGGCGAAGAGCCTGGAGGAAAGACTCTTCGCCCTGATCATCCTCGGCGACGACCGCACGGTACGCGAAACCTTCGCCCACGGCCGCTCGGTGCACCAGCGCGGCTGACGCTTACGGTCACGCCGGCCGGGCCCTCGCTCAGGACCGCCGGCCGGTGTGGCCGCTTTTCATTTCGCGGGGGGACGGGGTCGAACCGTAGGGCGCATAACGCCTACGGCGTTATCCGCCGTTTGGCCTTGGTTCCCGGCGGCTCCGGGGTTGGCCTGGGCGTTGGCTGTGGCCCCGGTGTATCGGCGGATAACCGCGAACGGTTATTCGCCCTACGCTTGCCGGGGCTTCTGGGCGATGCGAGAGCACCCTCTCCCCAGCCCTCTCCCGCAAGCGGGAGAGGGGGCTTGTCCTCTGCCAGCTGAAATAACGGAGTACTCCTGTAATTACCGGCTGGCGCTTGACTATCGCCCAACGCCGAACGGTCCCCTCTCCCTTCAGGGAGAGGGTTAGGGAGAGGGAACGGAGTCAACCCAAAGCACAGCAGCCCCCGGGAAACTCCATTCGCGAGCAAGCTCGCTCCTACAAAAAAGCACGCCCTAGCGCGAAGCCTTCCTCCGCAGCGCCGCCGGGCTGAACTCCGCCACGTCCGGCGCCGGTTTGCTGAAGTCGGCGGTGCCCGGCTCCTCGTTGTCCAGCCACTGCACGCTGTAGCGCCGCGACTGCAGGTCGTGGAAGGTGTCCAGCGCGGTCCAGACCATGGGCTGTTCGTAGAAGTTCTTCAGGTAGGCCATCGACACCCGCCACAGCTCGCCGCGGCCGTCGTACTGGTCGACCACCGCCGCGCCCCAGCTGTCTTCGTCGAGGTACAGGGTGCGCTTGCTGTAGATGTGCCGCGCGCCAGGCTTGAGCTTGCCTTCCACCACCCACACCCGGTGCAGCTCGTAGCGGGTGTATTTCGGGTTGATGTGGCCGGGGGTGAGCAGGTCCTTGTATTTCACCTCGGGGCTGGTGACCCTGTAGTTGTTGTAGGGGATGTAGATTTCCTTCTTGCCCACCAGGGTCCAGTTGTAGCGGTCCGGGGCGCCGTTATACATGTCGGTGTCGTCGGCGGTGCGCAGGCCGTCGGAGTCCTCGATCGGGGTGTCGTAGGCCAGCGTCGGCGCGCGCCGCACGCGGCGCTGGCCGGGGCTGTAGCCCCAGGCCTGGCGCGGTTCCTTGACCTGGTCGAGGGTCTCCTGCACCAGCGCGCCCTCGCCCGCCAGGCGCGCCGGGGCGGTGGTGAAGGTCATGTAGTAGAACAGGGTGTTGCCCAACTGCTCGAAGCTGCCCTTGGGATCGTAGAAGCGGAACAGCGCGGCGTCCTGGCTGGTGACCAGCGAGTAGGCGCCGTTGCGCTGCACGCCGGTCTGCGCCGAGCGCCGTTCGATGTAGCTGCCGCGGTAGCGGGCGATGTGGTTCCACAGCGCTTCCAGGCCGCTCTGCGGGATCGGGAAGGGAATGCCGCCGTAGGCGTCGGCGAAGCCGTTGCCGCCTTCCACCAGCTTGCCGCTGGTGGCGTTGCGGAAGGTGTTGTCGTACACCCACTGCGGCGCCGCGCCGCTGCGGCGGGTCTGGTAGACCGGCATCTGGAAGCTGTCCGGGTAGGTGTTGAACAGGGCGATCTGGCCGGGGGTCAGGTTCGCCTTGTACTGCTCCAGGTTGGCCTTGGTGATGGTGAACTGCGGCTTGTCGCCGGCGAAGGGGTCGACGTGGTGGCTGCCCGGGCCCTTGTAGCCGGCCGGGGCCTGGGTCAGGCCGCCGCTCCAGGCGGGGATGCTGCCGGCGGCGTTGCCGGCCTTCTCGGCGCCCAGCGGCGTCAGGCTGCTCTTGAGCTGTGCGGCCTGGTCGGCGCTCACCGCCGCGCGGGCGTCGGTCGCCACCAGGGCCGCCAGGGCCAGCAGCGCGATCATGGGTTTCTTGGCGATCATGCGAGTCTCCATCACCTGGCTGATCAGAACGAGTACTTGGCGCTGATCGAGACGTTGTCCCGGTCACGCATGGAGTTGTTCACCCCGGCGCCGTAGTAGTTGGTGTACTGCATGCCCACCTGGAAGGTGTTCAGGTAGGTGGCGTCGGCGCCGAGGGTGTAGGCCTTGCGCCCTTCGATGAAGTTGCCGGTGCGGTCGGAGTTGCCCTTGAAGTCGTCCTGGTAGACCACGTAGGGGCTGAGCTTCACGCCGGCGAACACGTCGTTCCAGGTGCCGCTGAGCAGCAGGGTGTAGCCGTAGCTGTCGCGGCTGATCTGGTCGCCGTCGTCGGAGCCGCCGACATAGGACTTGTCCTGGGCGCCGACGAAGCGGCGCTTGCTGCCGTCCCAGGCGGTGTACTCCAGGCTGCTGCCGCGGATGAACTCGCCGGCCAGCTCGGCCACGCCCACCACCGAGTCGAAGGTCATGTGCGGGCCGAAGTTGTAGATGCCGGTCAGCGAGGCGTTGTAGGTCTCGGCGCGCTCGTAGTTCTGGAACAGCGAGCCGCGGCACAGCTGCTTGCCGGACACCGCCGCGCAGGCCTGGTCGGCCGGGGTGTTGGCGTCGTAGAGGTTGGTCAGGCCGAGCACGCCCTGGGTCAGCAGGTCGCCGAGCAGGTCGTTGGTGGCCGCGATGCTGATCGGCATGTTCGGCCGGTAGGCCAGCTCGCCGGCCACCGAGGCGTCGCCCAGGGTGGTGTTGAAGCTGAAGCCGTACATGCGGATGTCTTCGACGTAGTCGCGCCGCGCCTGGGCGTTGCTGGCCAGGTCCAGGGTGGCCAGGCCGGGCACCGCCTCGCCCAGGCCCAGCGGGCCGAGCACGCCGTTGAGGGCGGCGATGTCGGCGCCCTGGTAGCTGCGCAGGTCCACCGCCACCTGGGGTTCCTTGGCGTGGTAGTTGACGAAGTACAGGCCGAACTCGGTGGAGTTGAGCTGCTCGGCGATGTAGCGGAAGGCCACGCCGTATTCGCCGCTGTCGCGGGCGTCGAGGTCCTTGCCGATGCTGGCCACCTTGAAGGTGCCGGTGTTGGGGTTGAGGTAGGCGTTCGGGCCGGCCGGGCCGTTGCCCAGCAGGCCGAGCCCGGCCACCAGCGGATAGCCGGCCAGCAGCTGCTTGAACTCCGGGCTGTCTTCGGTGGTGTAGGCGACGTCGCCGCCGTCGGCGAACAGGTCGGTGTCGGCGAAATAGGTGCCCACCGGGTCCAGGCGCGTCTCCTTCCACTTCCACTGGTAGTAGCTTTCCATCGACAGGTTGTCGGTCAGCCCCAGGTTGAAGCTCAGCGCCTCCACCGGCACCAGCACTTCCTTGAGTTCCGAGCCCGGCAGGTGGAAGCGCGAGGCGTCCACCGGGTTGATGGTATTGATGCCGCCGCGGTAGAAGGTGCTCTCGCCCCAGTTCAGCACCTGGCGGCCGACGCGGCCGGTGACCGGGTGCTCGGCGACGTCCCAGTCGCCGGAGAGGTAGGCATCGAGCAGCTCGGCCTTGCGCCCGGCGATGTGGCGGGTATCCTGGGTGAAGCGGTCGTCGTCGGGGTAGGACTGGCTGGGGCGCTCGACGCCGTCGGTGGTGCTCAGGTAGTCGTTGCGCTTGTCCATGATCTGCGTGTCGTAGTAGGCGGTGCCACGCATGAACAGGCCGTAGTTCTGGTACTTGGCCGAGAGGTCCGAGGTGAGCTTGAACACCTGGGAGACCAGGCCCTTGTCGAAGTTGCGGTTGCCGTCGTCGGTGTTGATGTCGTCTATGTTCTCGGTGCCGCGGCCCTGCACACGCCACATGGCGCCATAGGACAGGGTGCTGTCCAGGGAGCCGGTGACCTGGTTGTCGGCGAAGCTGAATTCGACGGCCTGGACACTGCCCGCCACCAGCAACGGCAGCAGCCCCATGAGCGCGCCGGCGCGCCTGGGCGCCCAGAACGACGGGTTGCCCCAACCCCTTTCGATGCACGTACGACGGTTCATCGAAGCATTACCTCCATGACGGCCAAGATTTATCGCCCCGGGCATTGCGTCCGGCGCTGTTCTTATTCGTTTCTCGGCTGCTGGCCAGCCTGTTAGCGGCTCAGCAGTAGCACTCCTCGGATGGCGCTTGCCGGCGCCGGCTGGCTCCTCTGGCGAATCCCCTGCACGCGGAATCTGGCACGATAGTGCAAGCAAGGTAACAAACTGTTTCCCCACTTGCCAACCCGAAAGCATGAACGCCCATCGCACGAAAGCGCGATCCAGACGGATTGGACTTCAGGCAGCGAAGGCTCCGCAATGACAGGTCGCGCCACTGCGACTCACAAATCTGACCGTCGGCCCGGCGGCGGCAGGCAGCCGGCGCACGAAACGAGGCGGCCCGCGCCCGGGCGCAGCGCTGCGGCGGCGAGCGGCTATCCTATTGGCCATAGCCTTCCGGAAGCCTCGCCATGACCGCCGCCCCCTTCGCCATCCGCCCCCACGCCGACGACGTGGAGGGCATGCCCATCCTGCGCGCCCTGCCCTCCGCGCAATTCCGCAGCATCGGCCCCTTCGTGTTCTTCGACCACATGCTGGCCACCGACTTCGCGCCGGGCCAGGGCATGAACATCAACCAGCACCCGCACATCGGCCTGTCCACCCTCACCTACCTGTTCGAGGGCCAGGTGCAGCACAAGGACAGCCTGGGTTCGGACCAGTTGGTGCGGCCCGGCGACGTCAGTTGGATGACCGCCGGGCGCGGCGTCGCCCACGTCGAGCGCACCCCGCAGGCGCTGCGCGAAAGCGGCTCGCGCCTGCATGGCCTGCAGCTCTGGCTGGCCCTGCCGCGGGCCGAGGAAGGCCGCGAGCCCAGCTACAGTCACCACCCGGTGGCCAGCCTGCCGCAGAGCGAGAGCCTGGGCGTGCGCATCCGCCTGATCGCCGGCAGCGGCTTCTGCCTGGTCTCGCCGGTACCGGTGCTGTCGCCGACCCTGTACGCCGACATCGAGATGGTTGCCGGCAGCACCCTGACGCTGCCGCCCGAACATCCGCAAAGGGCGCTCTATCTATTGGAAGGCGAGGCGCTGCTCGACGACGATCCCGCGCCGCTGCGCCAGCTGCTGGTCCTGCCCGAGGGCGAAAGCCCGGTGCTGAGCGCCTGCGCCGACTGCCGCGCGGTGCTGATCGGCGGCGAGCCGCTGGACGGCGCGCGGCGGATGAACTGGAACTTCGTCGCCAGCGACCCCGCGCTGATCGACGAGGCCCGCCGGCGCTGGGCCGCCGGCGACTGGCCGACGGTCCCCGGCGAGCGCGAGCGCATCGAGCTGCCGCGCTGAGCCGCGGCCCTCCCCCCTTTCCTTCCACGTCCTGGAGCTGCCATGCCAGAGCAGAATCGTCACACCGGCGCACTCACGGTGCTCACCGTGCTGTTCTTCATGTGGGGCCTGATCACCTCGCTGAACGACATTCTGGTGCCGCACCTGAAGGCGGTGTTCACCCTCAACTACGTGCAGGCGTCGCTGGTGCAGTTCAGCTTCTTCACCGCCTACTTCGTCATGTCCTTCCCGGCCGGGCGGCTGGTGGAGCGCCTGGGCTACAAGCGCGGGATCATCGTCGGCCTGGTCACTGCCGGCGTCGGATGCCTGCTCTTCCTGCCTGCGGCCAGCGCGCAGTCCTACCCGGCGTTCCTCGCCGCGCTGTTCATCCTGGCCTCGGGCATCACCCTGCTGCAGGTGGCGGCCAACCCCTACGTCAACGTGCTCGGCAGCCCGCAGTCGGCGGCCAGCCGGCTGAACATGACGCAGGCCTTCAACTCCCTGGGCACCACCGTCGGCCCGCTGGTGGGCTCGGTGACCATCCTCGCCATTGGCGCGGGCGCGGCCAGCGAACTGGGCAGCGCCGCCGCCGAGGCCGACTCGGTGAAGATGCCCTACCTGGTGCTGGCCGCCCTGCTGTTCGCCATCGCCGTGCTGATCGGCCTGTTCCGCCTGCCGCGCATCAGCCACGGCGAGCCCAGCGACGGCGCGGCCGCCGGCCGGCAGTCGCTGCTCGCCCACCGGCATTTGGTCTACGGGGTGGTCGGCATCTTCGCCTACGTCGGCGCCGAGGTGGCCATCGGCAGCTACCTGGTCAGCCTGATGGGCCAGCCGGACATCGCCGGCCTGCCCGGCGAGCAGGCCAGCAAGTTCCTCTCGCTGTACTGGGGCGGCGCCATGCTCGGCCGCTTCATCGGCAGCGTGCTGATGCGCAGCATCCGCCCCAACCGCATCCTGGCCTTCAACGCGGTGACCAACGCCGTGCTGCTGGCGGTGGCCATCGGCGTGGGCGGCCATGTGGCGATGTGGGCGCTGATCCTGATCGGCCTGTTCAATTCGATCATGTTCCCGACCATCTTCTCCCTGGCCCTGGAAGGCCTGGGCAACCTGACCAGCAAGGGCTCGGGCCTGCTGTGCATGGCCATCGTCGGCGGCGCCCTGGTGCCGCTGGTGCAAGGTTTCTTTGCCGACCATATCGGCCTGTTGCAGTCCTTTGCCATTCCGCTGGTGTGCTACCTGTACATCTGCTGGTTCGGCGCGCGGGGGTATCGGGCGGATGAGGCCAGGGTGACGCGGGTGGAAGGGGTGCGCTGAAGGGGGCAATCGCGGACGGAGTCCGCTCCTACAGCATGAGCGAGCATGGCTCTTCGTAGGATGGGTTGAGCTTGCGAACCCATGCGGTTGCGCTGATGGGTATCGCTTCGCTCAACACCATCCTACGAAGAGCGCCTCGGTGCGGTCCGCAGGGAAGCACGGGCGTAGCGGGCCCTGCCCGCGATTCGCGCGCAGGGCGCGCTCCTACATGGGAATGGCATGGGTGGGGTAGCGTAGGAGCGGATCTCATCCGCGAATCGCGTCGGAATCTTCGGCTATCGCGGACAAGGTCCGCTCCTACGGGGGAGAAATACCATGCCTCCCGGCGACATGTAGGACCTTGTCCGCGATTGGATTCAGCGGCCGCACCGGACGCCCCGGTGTGCCGGACTTTTGCGTGGCCGAACGAAACCGCTCTACTCGCCGAACTTCTCATCCAGCAGGTCGTACATCGCCTGGAACGCCCGGCGAGCCACCTTGGCGTCGTACTGCATCTTGCCCGGAATCTGGGCCTGCGGATCGGTGAAGGAGTGCGCGGCGCCACCGTAGCTGGTCAGCGCCCAGTCCACGCCGGCGTCGTTCATTTCCTTGGCGAAGTCGAGCAGCTGCTCGCGCGGCACCAGCGGGTCGATGGCGCCGTCGAGGACCAGCACCGAACCCTTGATGTTCTTCGCATCCGCCGGGTTGGGCGAATCCAGGGTGCCGTGGAAGGACACCGCCGCAGCCAGCGGCGCGCCGTCGCGGGCCAGGTCCAGAGCGCAGCAGCCGCCGAAGCAGAAGCCGAAGGCGGCCAGCCTGGCGCCGTCGATCGGCGCCTTGCCGGCCTGGGCCTGCAGCGCCTTGAAGGCCGCCTGCATGCGGCGGCGCAGCGCGGCGCGGTCGTTCTTCAGCGGCATCATGGCGGCGCCGGCCTGCTCCGGGCCGTTGGGGCGCACGTCCTTGCCGTAGAGGTCGGCCACCAGCACCACGTAGCCGTGGCCGGCGACCTGGCGGGCGATGTCCAGCGCGCCCTGGCCGACGCCCATCCAGTTCGGCGCCATCAGCAGGCCGGGGCGCTGCACGGTGCTGGAAGCGTCGAACACCAGTTGACCTTCGAAGGACACGCCGTCGACTTCATAAGCGACGGGTTGGACGCTGATCTGGCTCATGGGGTGACTTCCTTCAGTGGGAGTAGGAAAAGCACAAAGCCCGCTTAAGGCGGGCTTTGTGTGAGGTTACCGGCTCAGGCGGAAAGTTCCACCAGCAGCTTGTTCAGGCGACGCACGTAGGCGGCCGGGTCCTTGAGGCTGTCGCCGGCGGCCAGGGCGGCCTGGTCGAAGAGGATGTGCGCCAGTTCGCCGAAGCGGTCCTCGTCCGGCTCCGCGTCGAGCTTCTCGATCAGCGGGTGGGCCGGGTTGAACTCGAAGATCGGCTTCGATTCCGGCACCTTCTGCCCGCTGGCCTCGAGGATCTGGCGCATCTGCAGGCCGAGGTCGGCCTCGCCGATGGCGAGGATCGCCGGCGAGTCGGTCAGGCGGTGCGACACGCGCACTTCGGCGACTTCCTCGCCGAGGGCGGCCTTCAGGCGCTCCACCAGGCCTTCCTTCGCCTTGGCCACTTCCTCCTGGGCCTTCTTGTCCTCCTCGGAGTCCAGCTTGCCCAGGTCCAGGTCGCCGCGGGCGACGTCGACGAAGTCCTTGCCGTCGAAGCTCGGCAGGTAGCTCATCAGCCACTCGTCGATGCGGTCGGTGAGCAGCAGCACCTCGATGCCCTTCTTGCGGAAGACTTCCAGGTGCGGGCTGTTCTTCACCTGCGCGTAGCTCTCGCCGGTGAGGTAGTAGATCTTGTCCTGGCCTTCCTTCATGCGGCCGATGTAGTCGGCCAGGGACACGCTCTGCTCGCCGGAGTCGTCGTGGGTGGAGGCGAAGCGCAGCAGGCCCGCGATCTTCTCCTTGTTGGCGAAGTCTTCCGCCGGGCCTTCCTTGAGGACCTGGCCGAAGTTCTTCCAGAAGCCCTTGTAGGCCTCGGCGTCGCTGCTCGCCAGTTTCTCCAGCATGTCCAGCACGCGCTTGGTCAGCGCCGACTTCATCGAGTCGATCACCGGGCCGGACTGGAGGATCTCGCGGGAGACGTTCAGCGACAGGTCGTTGGAGTCCACCACGCCCTTGATGAAGCGCAGGTACAGCGGCAGGAACTGCTCGGCCTGGTCCATGATGAACACGCGCTGCACGTACAGTTTCAGCCCGCGCGGGGCCTCGCGGTGGTACAGGTCGAAGGGCGCGCGGCCGGGCACGTAGAGCAGCGAGGTGTACTCCAGCTTGCCTTCGACCTTGTTGTGGCTCCAGGTCAGCGGGTTCTCGAAGTCGTGGGCGGTGTGCTTGTAGAACTCCTGGTATTCCTCGTCCTTGATCTCGGTGCGCGGACGGGTCCACAGGGCGCTGGCGCGGTTGACCACTTCCCATTCCGGCTCGGCCGGCTTGTCCTTCTCTTCGCCGTGGAATTCCTTCGGCAGCTCGATGGGCAGGGCGATGTGATCGGAGTATTTCTTGATGATGTTGCGCAGGCGCCAGCCGTCGGCGAACTCTTCCTCACCGCTCTTCAGGTGCAGGACGATGCGGGTGCCGCGCTCGGGCTTGTCGATGGTGGCGACTTCGAACTCGCCCTCGCCCTTGGACGACCAGTGCACGCCCTCGCTGGCCGGGGCGCCGGCGCGGCGGGTGAAGACGTCGACCTTGTCGGCGACGATGAAGGCGCTGTAGAAGCCCACGCCGAACTGGCCGATCAGGTGCGAGTCCTTCTTCTGGTCGCCCGAGAGGTTCTTCAGGAAGTCGGCGGTGCCGGACTTGGCGATGGTGCCCAGGTGCGCGATCACTTCCTCGCGGCTCATGCCGATGCCGTTGTCTTCGAGGGTAACGGTCTTCGCGTCCTTGTCGAAGCTGACGCGGATCTTCAGCTCGGCGCCGCCTTCGAGCAGCTCGGGCTTGGCCAGGGCCTCGAAACGCAGCTTGTCGGCCGCATCGGAGGCGTTGGAAATCAGTTCGCGGAGGAAGATTTCCTTATTCGAATACAGGGAATGGATCATCAGGTGAAGCAGTTGCTTCACTTCGGTCTGAAAGCCCAGTGTCTCTTTTTGAGTCTCCACGCTCATCGTTTCTCGCTCCGAGGATGACAAAAGCCGCATCGGGCGGCGGATGTCAGCGAGATGGGGGCTTCCTGAAGCTTTTCAAGGGTTTGCCGCGACGAACGTCATTGCGGCAGGAGTTCGATGGCGCTGATCTCCGCAGGCCGCAGGCTGTAGCTGGCCTGGCCGGCGCCGATGAGCAGGTGGCGGATGACCACCCGGCCGTTCGCGTCCAGGCCGGTGAACACGCCTTCGGCCACGCGCCCGCGCTCGGTGGTCACGCGCATGCCGCGGTTGACGTAGCGCTGCGGCTCGGCCTGCAGGCGCTCCAGGCTCAGCGGCCGCGTCGCCCTGCCGGGCTGCGGCGCGGCGGGCCCGGGTTCGGCCGCCGGGGCGCTGGCCTCGGCGCGCGGCGCCAGCTTCGGGTAGCGGTCGCCGCGCACCGCCCAGCCGCGGTTGGCGCTGCACGCAAGCTCCAGGTCCAGGTGTTGCGCTTCGCCGTCCAGGCGGAAGTCCAGCGGCACCTGCATGATCGGGCCCAGGGGCTCCAGGCGCGATGCGGGCAATTCCAGCTGGCGGCCCGGGAAGCGCCGCTGCAGGTAGTCGCGCAGGACGTAGGCCAGGGTGTCGGCGGAGTCGAAACGGGTGTCCACCTGGCCGTCGCGGTAGCGCAGGCGGTCGGTGTACAGCTCGATGCGGCCGCTGAGGGTGGTGCGGTACTGCGTCGGCAGCACCAGGTGGAAGTCGCCGCGCAGGCGGTTGGGCGCCTCGGGCCGCAGGTCCAGGTGCAGGCTGTAGCCGCGTTCCAGGCGCACGGCCTCGGGCAGGTCGGCGCCCGGCGCCAGCCAGCTGACCTCCACCACGGGCCGCGGCCCGCGGTCGTCCGGCAGCACGTCCAGGCGCAGCGGCCCGTGCGGCTGGGCGGCCAGGCGGATGCGCACCTCGCGGTGGGCATAGAAGTCCTGGCCCTCGCGCAGGCTGAGCACGCCGTCGATCAGCTCCGCCTGCTGCGGCGCGAAGGCCTGGCCATCGAGTTCGCCGCGCAGGGCGATGTCCAGCTCCGGCGCCGCCACGGGCTCGCTGCGCAGCCACTGCAGGCTGAGGATGGCCTCCAGCCGCGCGCTGTCGCGGCTGGCGAGCATGGCCAGGCCGACGACCAGGGGAATGCAGCCCAGGGCGCCGAGGAACAGCGCCTTGCGCGCGAAACCCCAGTGCCGCGCCAGGAACACCGGCGCCAGGGGCGGCAGCAGGCAGGCCAGGCCCCACAGCGGGCCGCGCGCGAACGCCAGCATGACCAGCCAGGCGTAGCCGGCCAGGATCAGCAGCAGCCCGCCGAGGATCAGCAGCGTATCCATCGCGCCCCCGGCCTCAGGCGCCGTCGACCTTGAAATGCGCCCGCGCGGTGGCGATCGGCTCGGCGCGGCTGGTCTGCCAGGCGGTGATGGCGACGTTGGCCACGCGCCGGCCCTGGCGCCACACCTGGCACTGGGCGTAGGTGTCGCGGAAGTGCCCGGCGCGCAGGTAGTCGACGGAGAAGTCGATGATCTTCGGCAGGTGCGGCACGCCCATGAGCATCAGCAGGTGCAGCATGGCCGCGTGCTCCATGAAGCCGGCGATCACCCCGCCGTGCAGCGCCGGCAGCGTCGGGTTGCCGATGTTGTCGCGGCTGGCCGGCAGGTGGAAGATCACCTCCTCGCCCAGGCGCAGGCAGCGGATGCCGATCAGCCGGGCGTAGGGGATCATGTCCAGCAGCGGGCTGAAGTCGTTGTCCTGGTGCATCTGCCGCAGCAGCTGCTCGATGTCCGGCGTGCTCATGCGCCCTCCCCCTTGGCGCCCTTGCCCAGGCGCATGAAGGTGCCGACCACGTGGGCGATGGGCTGCTCGGGGTCGTCCTGGTAGGCGATGCCGCGTGTGAAGATGACGGTGGGCGTCACCCGGTAGCACTCGGCGAAACCGAAGATGTCCTTGTGCGGCTCGGCCGGGTGCATGTAGTCGATGCGCAGGTCGAGGGTCGGGCAGATCTCGAACTGCGGCAGCACGCAGATGGTGGAGATGCCGCAGGTGGTGTCCATCAGGGTGGTGATGGCGCCGCCGTGGATCACCCCGGTTTCCGGATTGCCAACGATCGCTTCGCTATAAGGCAGGCGCAGGGTCAAACCCTTTTCGTCCGCGGCATGGGCCGCGATGCCCAGCACCTGGCAATGGCGCAGGACGGCGAGGAAGCGCTGCGCACGCTCTAGAATGGACATTTCACTCATGCGGATCGGGGCCCCGGGCTGCTCGAAAGCGCATGATACTCCGCCGCCAACGGGCCCTGCAGTGAATAATCGTAGCGTCGGCGCAAACTTGCGTTGAACTTCTGAGGCGGGCCTCAGCTCAAAGGGCTAACACCAGGAACGCCGCACATGGAGGCTCCACGATGAAAAAAACCCTTCCCTTCGCTCTGATGCTGGTTGCAGGCCTGACTCTGGCCGGTTGCGACAAGAAAGAAGAGCCCAAGGCCCCGCCGGCCGCACCGAGCACCGAGCAGCCGGCGACCCCCGCGCCGACCACGCCGCCGGCCAACGAAGCCGCTCCGGCGCCGACCACCCCGGCTCCGGACACCGCGCCGGCGCCGTCCAACGAGGAGCAGAAGTAACCGCCCGCTCCCCGTACAACGCACAAGGCCCGCATTCGCGGGCCTTGTCGTTTCTTCACTCCGGCTCTTTCGCCGGCTCCGCGTGGGGCGTGGGGGTGAACACCATCACCTTGAGCACGTCGGAGTGGAACTCGCGCTGGTACAGCACCCCGACCACCCCGGCGGTGACCAGCATGAAGATCCACGGGTTGATGAACCAGGCCAGCATGGCCAGGCCGAAGTAGTAGGAACGCAGGCCCTGGTTGAACTGGTGCGCGGCCATGGACACCACCCGCGCGGCGCGTTCGGCGAAGGCGTTGCGCTCCTGCTCGCCGACGTGGCGCTCGCCGATCATCGGCGCCGAGCCCACCAGCACCGCGGCGAAGTTGTACTGGCGCATGCACCAGCTGAAGGTGAAGAAGGCATACACGAACACCACCGCCAGGCACAGCAGCTTCAACTCCGACAGCCCGCGGGTCGGCGAGGCCACGAAAGGCAGGTCGGCCAGCACCGACACGGTGCGCTCGGCCGAGCCCAGCAGGGTGAGGATGCCGGCCAGGATGATCAGGGTGCTGGAGGCGAAGAACGAGGCGTTGCGCTCCAGGTTGCCGATCACGCTGGCATCGGCCACGCGGTTGTCGCGCAGCAGCAGGCGGCGCATCCAGTCCTTGCGGTAGAGGTGCAGCACGCTGGCCAGGCACGCGGTGTCGCGGGCCCTGTGGCTGGCGTAGCGGGCATAGCCGACCCAGCAGAAGGCGAACCAGAGCATGGCCAGCAGGTTCCACAGGTACTGGATATCGAAGAGGTCGACGACGTCGGTCATGGGCTTCCTTGGCGGGCCCTGTCGGCGGGCCGGGCCTGTTGATCGGGTGATTGAGGGAGAACGCGGCAGATAGACGCCGGATGTCGGCGGGAAGACACGAAGCTGCGTCACCTCCCCCATCGGGACACTTGACCGCCCCAAACCGAAGGCAATTCCTACAAGCAAACGAGCCTTTCCCTCAAAAGCCCTGTCCTAGAATCGCGGCGGCCATCACGGCATTGCCGGCGCATCTGTGCAGATCGCCCAGTGAGTCGTGAGCAAGCGCACAAACCCGACATCCCTCACTTGTAGTTGGACCAAAATGAAAACAATTGCCTTTGCCTTCGCCCTGTCCACAACCCTACTGGCCAGCAACGCCCAAGCCGCCGCAGGCTCGGTGGGCTTCGACGGATACATCACCCCTTCCACCTGCGCCGTCGCCGTCAACGGCCAGGGCGAACATGGCGCCGTGACCTTGAAGCCGGTCGGCTGGGAAAAGCTGCAGAACGCCGGGGATTTCGCCGGCGACACGCCGTTCACCATCACCCTCACCGGCTGCGGTGAAAGCGGCGCGCCGGCCTGGGTCCGCCCCAAGTTCGCCTCCACCGGGGTGAACCCCGCGACCGGCAACCTCCGGAACCAGAGCGGCGACGGCAACTCGGACATCGAAATCCAGCTGCGCAACGGCACCTACGCCACCATCGACCTGATGACCAACGAAAACAACTCCCCGCAGGTGGCCGACTCGGTCATGACCTTCGACTACCACGCCCATTACTACCGCGCCGGGACCACGGGCACCGTAAGCGGCCGCGTCACGGCGAAGCTGGAGTTCTCGGTGGAGTACATATGACGGTCCCCTCCTCGACAATGTGAGGACCCGTAGGGCGCATAACGCCTACGGCGTTATCCGCCGAATCGCGGACGGTTATGCGCCCTACGCTCCCGCCCCACAGATAAACACGACGTCCCGTAGGATGGCGTTGAGCGAAGCGATACCCATCACCATGGCCCGATGGGTATCGCAGGCTCAACCCATCCTACGAAAAGCAGTCGGCAAGACAGCGCAACGAAAAAGGCCGCCTCGTGGGCGGCCTTTCTCATTGCGGCGGGCCCGGTCAGGCCACGGCTTCGCTCGGTTCGCCGAGCAGGCGGTCGATCACCACCATCACGGCGAGCATGGCCACCGAGGGGATCAGCCAGGCCAGGCCCTGCTCGGACAGCGGCAGATGGGCCAGCCATTCCGGCACGGCGAAGCCGGCGCCCTTGAGCGCGTCGACCATGCCGAACGCCAGCGACACCGCCATCACCGGCGCAACTATGCGCGTCTGCGACTTCCACAGGCCGGCGCAGAAGCTCAGCGCCACCAGCACGATGCACGGCGGGTAGATGGCGGTCAGCACCGGCACCGAGAACTGGATCAGCTTGGTCAGGCCGAGGTTGGACACCAGCAGCGAGAAGCCGGCCAGGATCACCACCAGGCTGCGGTAGGACAGCGGCAGGATGCGGCAGAAGTATTCGGCGCAGGCGCAGGTCAGGCCCACGGCGGTGACCAGGCAGGCCAGGGCGATGAGCACGGCGAGGAAGCCGCTGCCCAGGGAGCCGAAGGTGTGCTGTACGTAGGCGTGCAGCACGGCCGCGCCGTTGGTTGCGCCGGCGGCGATGTCGTGGCTACCCGAGCCCAGGCGGAACAGGCTGATGTACACCAGCGCCAGGCCTACCCCGGCGATCAGCCCGGCGATCACCGCGTAGCGGGTGATCAGGCGCGGCGACTGCACGCCGCGGGAGCGGATGGCGTTGACGATGACGATGCCGAAGACCAGGGCGCCCAGGGTGTCCATGGTCAGGTAGCCGTTGATGAAGCCCTGGGAGAAGGCCGCGTGCTCGTAGCTCGGTTCGGCCTGGCCGATGGTCCCGGCCGGCAGCATGAAGGCGGCGATGCCCAGCGCGGCCAGGGCGATGATCTTCAGCGGGGCGAGGAAGCGGCCCACGGTGTCCAGCAGCTTGCCGGGGTACAGGGAAATCACCAGGACGATGGCGAAGTACACCAGGCTGTAGAGGAACAGCGGCAGCGGGCCGTCGCCGGTGAGCGGCGCCAGGCCGACTTCGAAGGACACGGTGGCGGTGCGCGGGGTGGCGAACAGCGGGCCCACGGAGAGGTAGCAGACCGCCGCCAGCAGGCCGCCGGCGACGCGCCCGATGGGGTGGCTCAGGGTGTCCATGGCGCCGCCGACCTTGGCCAGGGCGACCACGGTGATGACCGGCAGGCCGACCGCGGTGATCAGGAAGCCGAGGGCCGCCATCCATACGTGCGGGCCGGAGTGCAGGCCGACGATGGGCGGGAAGATGATGTTGCCGGCCCCGACGAACAGGGCGAAGGTCATAAAGCCGAGCGCCAGGATGTCCTGGCCTTTCAAGACGTTCATTTAGGGGAATACCACAGTGCTTAAACGGGTTTCGTGGCCTCCCAAGGCACAACAGCCGAACGGGCACGGCGCAGCCGCATCGGGGATGCCTGCGTTCATACCTGCACGGGAGATTGTTCTTGGAAGTCCGATAGCAGAGGTTTTCCATGGGCTCGTGGCCCCTTTGCTCCTGCATTCTGGTTGTCCCGCCATCCATGACGGTCCGGAATAGCCGCCGCTCCGGGTAGGAGTTGGCGGTTAGCACGCCTTCCCTTGTGGGGAACGCAGTGCTGGGGATAGTTGCTAGCCTAACGATCTATCCCGATGAACTGTACTGACGTATGTCAGCTCGTCGGCGGGATGAAAGGGCGTGTCGCCTGAACGACACTTCTTGCGACGCCTCGCCAAAACAAGAGGCCACCCGAAGGTGGCCTCTCGCGACGAGCAATAAGCGAAACGCTTACTTGGTCGCCCAGCCGGTCAGCTCGGCCAGGGCCTTGCCGATGTCGGCCAGGGAACGCACGGTCTTCACACCGGCGTCCTGCAGGGCGGCGAACTTCTCGTCCGCGGTGCCCTTGCCACCGGAGATGATGGCGCCGGCGTGGCCCATGCGCTTGCCGGGCGGTGCGGTGACGCCAGCGATGTAGGACACCACCGGCTTGGTCACGTTGGCCTTGATGTAGGCAGCGGCTTCTTCTTCAGCCGAACCACCGATCTCGCCGATCATGACGATGGCTTCGGTTTTCGGGTCTTCCTGGAACAGCTTCAGGATGTCGATGAAGTTGGAGCCCGGGATCGGGTCGCCACCGATGCCCACGCAGGTGGACTGGCCGAAGCCGGCGTCGGTGGTCTGCTTCACGGCTTCGTAGGTCAGGGTGCCGGAACGCGACACGATGCCCACTTTGCCCGGCAGGTGGATGTGACCGGGCATGATGCCGATCTTGCACTCGCCGGGGGTGATCACGCCCGGGCAGTTCGGGCCGATCAGGCGTACGCCCAGCTCGTCGCACTTGACCTTGGCGTCCAGCATGTCGAGGGTCGGGATGCCTTCGGTGATGCAGACGATCAGCTTGATGCCACCGAAGGCGGCTTCCAGGATCGAGTCCTTGCAGAACGGAGCCGGAACGTAGATCACCGAGGCTTCGGCGCCGGTGGCTTCGACGGCTTGCTTGACGGTGTCGAACACCGGCAGGCCCAGGTGGGTGGTGCCGCCCTTGCCGGGGGTCACGCCGCCGACCATCTTGGTGCCGTAGGCGATGGCCTGTTCGCTGTGGAAGGTGCCCTGCGAGCCGGTGAAGCCCTGGCAGATGACCTTGGTGTCTTTGTTGATCAGGATGCTCATTACTTACCCTCCGCGGCCTTGACGACTTGCTGGGCAGCGTCGGTCAGGCTGGTCGCCGCGATGATGTTCAGACCGCTTTCGGCCAGTACCTTGGCGCCGAGTTCGGCGTTGTTGCCTTCCAGACGGACGACAACCGGAACCTTCACGCCGACTTCTTTAACGGCACCGATGATGCCTTCGGCGATCATGTCGCAGCGGACGATGCCGCCGAAGATGTTCACCAGTACGGCAGCGACGTTGCTGTCGGAGAGGATGATCTTGAACGCTTCGGTCACGCGCTCTTTGGTCGCGCCGCCGCCAACGTCGAGGAAGTTGGCCGGCTTGCCGCCGTGCAGGTTGACGATGTCCATGGTGCCCATGGCCAGGCCTGCGCCGTTGACCATGCAGCCGATGTTGCCTTCCAGCGCGACGTAGTTCAGCTCCCACTTCTGCGCATGGGCTTCACGGGCGTCGTCCTGGGACGGGTCGTGCATGGCGCGCAGCTTGGGCTGACGGTACAGGGCGTTGGAGTCGATGTTGATCTTGGCGTCCAGGCAGTGCAGGTTGCCGTCTTTCTTGATCACCAGCGGGTTGACTTCGAGCAGGGCCAGGTCGTAGTCCTGGAACAGCTTGGCCAGGCCGACGAAGATGTGCACGAACTGCTTGATCTGGTCGCCTTTCAGGCCCAGCTGGAAGGCCAGCTCGCGGCCCTGGAACGGCTGGGCGCCGACCAGCGGGTCGATGGTGGCCTTGAGGATCTTCTCGGGAGTGTCGTGGGCGACCTTCTCGATGTCCACGCCACCTTCGGTGGAGGCCATGAAGACGATACGGCGGCTGGAACGGTCGACGACGGCGCCGAGGTACAGCTCCTTGTCGATGTCGGTGCAGGATTCCACCAGGATCTTGCTGACCGGCTGGCCATTGGCGTCGGTCTGGTAGGTCACCAGACGCTTGCCCAGCCAGTTGGCGGCGAACGCCTTGGCGTCCTCCTTGCTCTTGACCAGCTTCACACCGCCCGCCTTGCCGCGGCCACCGGCGTGCACCTGGGCTTTCACGACCCACTCGGTGCCACCGATTTTCTCACAGGCTTCTGCGGCCTCTTCGGGTGTGTCGACGGCGAAGCCCTTGGATACGGGCAGGCCGTACTCAGCGAACAGCTGCTTACCCTGATACTCGTGGAGATTCATGCTTGTCTACCGTTTTTCGTCTTGGGTATTGCGCATTCGGCGCAGCGCTCGTGGCGCCGCACCACCTGTGATTCCCGCGCCGCGGCGCAGGAATCCGGCGGGGTGGTCACGACAGCCCCTCGCGAATGACTGCCGCCCTGCCCCGCCGTGGTCCTACCGCCTCAGCGCTTCTTGCGGTTGGCGATGTGGATGGCGTGGCCATTCACCGCCAGGGCCGCTTCGTGCAGCGCCTCGGACAGAGTCGGGTGGGAGAAGACCATCATGCCCAGGTCTTCGGCGCTGGTGCCGAATTCCATGGCGATCGCGCCCTGCTGGACCAGCTCGGCGGCGCTCGGGCCGATCACGTGGACGCCCAGGACGCGGTCGGTCTTGGCATCGGCGATGACCTTGACCAGGCCGGTGGTGTCGTTGGCAGCCATGGCGCGGCCGCTGGCGGCGAACGGGAAGGTGCCGACGTTGACTTCGACGCCTTCGCCCTTGAGCTGCTGCTCGGTCTTGCCGACCCAGGCGATTTCCGGGTGGGTGTAGATGACCGACGGGATCAGGTCGTAGTTCATCTGCGCCTTGTGGCCGGCGATGCGCTCGGCGACCATCACGCCCTCTTCCGAGGCCTTGTGCGCCAGCATGGCGCCGCGGACCACGTCACCGATGGCGAACACGCCCGGAACGCTGGTCTTGCAGTGGTCGTCGACGAAGATGAAGCCACGCTCGTCGAGGGTCACGCCGCTGTCGGCGGCCAGCAGGTCGGTGGTCACCGGGCGGCGGCCCACGGCCACGATCAGCTTGTCGAAGGTTTCCTTCTGCTCGCCGTTGGCGTCGGTGAAGGTCACGGTGACCTGCTTCTTCTTCACCTCGGTGCCGGTGACGCGGGCGCCCAGGCGGATGTTCAGGCCTTGCTTGGTCAGGACCTTCAGGGCTTCCTTGGCGATCTGCTCGTCGGCGGCCGGGAGGAACTTGTCCAGGGCTTCCAGGACAGTGACTTCGGCACCCAGGCGGGCCCAGACCGAACCCAGCTCCAGGCCGATGACGCCGGCGCCGATCACGCCCAGCTTCTTCGGCACGGCCTGGAATTCCAGGGCGCCGGTGGAGTCGACGATGATGTCGTCGGTCAGCGGGGCCGGCGGGATCTCGACCGGCTTGGAACCGGAGGCGATGATGATGTTCTCGGCTTCCAGGACCTGCACCTTGCCGTCCAGGCCGGTGATTTCGACCTGCTTGTTGGCCAGCACCTTGCCGTGGCCTTCGAAGGAGGTGACGCCGTTGGCCTTGAACAGGGTGGCGATGCCGCCGGTCAGGTTCTTAACGATGTTGGCCTTGCGCGCGACCATGGCCGGTACGTCGATGGTGACGCCCTTGGCTTCGATACCGTGGACGGCGAAAGCCTCCTTGGCCTCGTGGTACTTGTAGGAGCTGTCCAGCAGCGCCTTGGACGGAATGCAGCCTACGTTCAGGCAGGTACCGCCGAGGGCGACCTTGCCCTCCTTGCCGATGTACTTCTCGATGCAGGCGGTCTTCAGGCCGAGCTGGGCGGCACGGATGGCAGCCACGTAGCCGCCGGGGCCGGCACCAATCACAACCACGTCGAATTTCTGGCTCATATCTCAATCCTTATTCCGGTGAAGCGGACGGCCCCTCGCGGGGCCGTCGTGTAGTACGGGGCCGTCAGGTGAAATGACGAATCAGACGTCCAGCAGCAGACGCGCCGGATCTTCCAGCAGGTCCTTCATGGCGACCAGGAAGCTCACCGCTTCCTTGCCGTCGATCATGCGGTGGTCGTAGGACAGCGCCAGGTACATCATCGGCAGGATCACCACCTGGCCGTTAACGGCCATCGGGCGTTCCTGGATCTTGTGCATGCCGAGGATGGCGGTCTGCGGCGGGTTGACGATCGGAGTCGACAAGAGGGAACCAAATACGCCACCGTTGGAAATGGTGAAAGTACCACCGGTCATGTCTTCGATGGACAGCTTGCCGTCCTTGGCCTTCTTGCCGAAGGTGGCGATGCCGTTCTCGATCTCGGCCAGGCTCATGAACTCGGCGTTGCGCAGTACCGGTACCACCAGGCCGCGGTCGCTGGACACGGCGACACCGATGTCCTGGTAGCCGTGGTAGACGATGTCGTTGCCGTCGATCGAGGCGTTGACGCCGGGGAAGCGCTTCAGGGCTTCGGTGGCGGCCTTGACGAAGAAGGACATGAAGCCCAGGCGCACGCCGTTGTGCTTCTTCTCGAACAGGTCCTTGTACTTGTTGCGCAGGTCCATGATCGGCTTCATGTTGACTTCGTTGAAGGTAGTCAGCATGGCCATGGAGGACTGGGCTTCGACCAGGCGCTCGGCGACCTTGGCGCGCAGGCGGGTCATCGGCACGCGCTTCTCGACGCGGTCGCCGGCGGCGAACACCGGGGCCTCGGCGGCCGGAGCGGCCGGCTTGGCGGCGGCCGGAGCGGCTGCCGGGGCGTTCTTCTTGGCCTCGACGGCGGCGACCACGTCTTCCTTGGTCACGCGACCGCCCTTGCCGGTGCCGGCGATGCTGTTCGGGTCGATGCCGTTCTCTTCGGCCAGCTTGCGCGCGGCCGGCGAGAGGATGGCGTCTTCGCCGGCGGCGGCCGGAGCGGCAGCGGCAGCCGGGGCAACAGCCGGAGCGGCGGCGGCCGGGGCCGGAGCGGCGGCAGCGGCGCCGCCTTCGCTCAGCTTGCCGAGCAGTTCGTTGGAGAGGACGGTGTCGCCTTCGTTCTTGACGATCTCGGCCAGTACGCCGTCGGCCTCGGCCAGCACCTCGATGACCACCTTGTCGGTCTCGATGTCGACGATCAGTTCGTCACGCTTGACGGCTTCACCGACCTTCTTGTGCCAGGTGGCGACGGTGCCGTCGGCGACCGATTCCGGGAAGGTTGGGGCTTTGATTTCGATAGCCATTCTGTGTGTTTCCTTAAATTCGGTATCTACTGCGCGTTGGCGTTAAACAGTGAAGGCGTCTTGCAGCAGTTTTTCCTGCTGCTCGGCGTGCATCGAAGCGTAGCCGCAAGCCGGGGCGGCCGAGCCGTCGCGGCCGGCGTATTCCAGGTTGAGGCCCTTCTTGTGCGCGGCGATGACACGGCGCATGTGGTGCTGCGAGCAGTACCAGGCACCCTGGTTCATCGGCTCTTCCTGGCACCAGACGATGTGCTTGAGGTTCTTGTACTGCGACAGGACCTCGGCCAGGTCGTCTTCCGGGAACGGGTAGAGCTGTTCCAGGCGGACGATCGCGATGTTCTCGCGGCCTTCGGCGCGGCGCTTCTCCAGCAGGTCGTAGTACACCTTGCCGCTGCACAGGACGATGCGGTCGACCTTCTTCGGATCCAGGCTGTCGATCTCGTTGATGACGGTCTGGAACGAGCCGTTGGCCAGCTCTTCCAGGGTCGAGATGGCCAGCTTGTGGCGCAGCAGCGACTTCGGCGTCATGACGATCAGCGGCTTGCGCAGCGGACGGATCACCTGGCGGCGCAGCATGTGGTAGACCTGCGCCGGGGTGGTCGGCACGCAGACCTGGATGTTCTGCTCGGCGCACAGTTGCAGGTAACGCTCCAGACGCGCGGAGGAGTGCTCCGGGCCCTGGCCTTCGTAGCCGTGCGGCAGCAGCATGGTCAGGCCGCACAGGCGCTGCCACTTGGTCTCGCCGCTGGTGATGAACTGGTCGATCACCACTTGCGCACCGTTGGCGAAGTCGCCGAACTGGGCTTCCCAGATCACCAGCGCGTTCGGCATGGTGGTGGCGTAGCCGTATTCGAAGGCCAGCACCGCTTCTTCCGAGAGGAAGGAGTCGTACAGGCTGACGCGCGGCTGGCCGTCGAACAGGTGGGCCAGGGGGATGTAGACCGAGTCGTCCTTCTGGTTGTGCAGCGCCGCGTGGCGGTGCGAGAAGGTGCCGCGGCCGACGTCCTGACCGGTCATGCGCACCGGGTGGCCTTCGAACAGCAGGGTGGCGTAGGCCAGGTTCTCGGCGAAGCCCCAGTTGATCGGCATGCCGCCGGCCGACATCTTGGCGCGGTCTTCGTAGATCTTCTGCACCTGGCGCTGCATGACGAAGCCGTCCGGAGTCTCCAGCAGCTTGTTGGACAGCTCCTGCAGGGTCTTCAGGTCGAAGCGGGTGTCGTGACGCGCGGTCCAGGCATGGCCGACGTACGGACGCCAGTCGACGAACAGCTCCTTGTTCGGCTCCTTGACCAGGCTCTTCACCACGTGCAGGCCGTTGTCCAGGGCGTCGCGGTATTCGTCGACCTTCTCCTGGGCCTGCTCGGCGGTCTGCACGCCGGCGGCGATCAGCTCGTCGGCATACAGGTCGCGGGTGGTGCGCTGCTTGGCGATCTGCTGGTACATCAGCGGCTGGGTGCCGCTCGGCTCGTCGGCCTCGTTGTGGCCGCGGCGGCGGTAGCAGACCAGGTCGATGACCACGTCACGCTTGAACTGCATGCGGTAGTCGACGGCCAGTTGGGTGACGAACAGCACCGCTTCCGGGTCGTCGCCGTTCACGTGGAAGATCGGCGCCTGGATCATCTTGGCAACGTCGGTCGCGTACTCGGTGGAGCGCGCGTCGTCCTGGCGGCTGGTGGTGAAGCCGACCTGGTTGTTGATCACGATGTGGATGGTGCCGCCGGTCTTGTAGGCACGGGTCTGGGACATCTGGAAGGTTTCCATGACCACGCCCTGCCCGGCGAAGGCGGCATCGCCGTGGATGGAAATCGGCACGACCTTGTCGCCGCTGCCGTCCTTGCGACGGTCCTGGCGGGCGCGTACCGAGCCCTCGACCACCGGGGAGACGATCTCCAGGTGCGAGGGGTTGAACGCCAGCGCCAGGTGGACTTCGCCGCCCGGGGTCATGACGTTGGAGGAGAAGCCCTGGTGGTACTTCACGTCACCGGAACCCAGCTCGACCAGCTTCTTGCCCTCGAACTCGTCGAACAGGTCGCGCGGGTTCTTGCCGAGGGTGTTGACCAGGACGTTCAGACGGCCACGGTGGGCCATGCCGATGACCACTTCCTTGACGCCGTAGGAGCCGGAGCGCTGGATGATCTCGTCGACCATCGGGATCAGGCTCTCGCCGCCTTCCAGGCCGAAACGCTTGGTGCCCGGGTACTTGGTGCCCAGGTACTTCTCCAGGCCCTCGGCCGCGGTCAGGCGCTCCAGCAGGTGGGCGCGCGCCTCGGTGGAGTACGCCGGACGACCGCGCACGCTTTCCAGGCGCTGGGCGAACCAGTGGCGCTGCTCGGAATCGACGATGTGCATGAACTCGGCGCCGATGGTGCTGCAGTAGGTCTGCTTCAGGGCGTCGATGATCTCGCGCAGGGTCGCCTCTTCCTTGCCGATGTAGAGCTCACCGGTGCGGAAGGTGGTGTCGAGGTCGGCGGCGGTCAGGCCGTAGTGATCCAGCGACAGGTCCGAAGGCGCGGTACGCACCCAGAGGCCCAGCGGATCGAGCTTCGCGGCCTGATGCCCACGCAGCCGGTACGCCAGGATCAGGCGCAGGACTTCGACCTGCTTCTTCTCGTGCTCGGTGCTTACGCTGCCGGCGGAAACGGGCGCGGCGCGGCGCTGGTTCTTGGCCAGGAGCACGAAATGATCACGGATGGAGGAATGCGAGACGTCGGGAGCGGGATTGCCGTCGGCGGGGAGCTTCTGGAAGTATGTGCGCCACTCTTCTGGCACAGCGTTCGGGTCGTGCAGGTAGAGCTCGTAGAGCTCTTCGACGTAGGCAGCGTTCCCACCGGATAAATGGGCACTGTTCCACATCCGCTGCATTACGCTTTCGTGCATGCTTGGTCACCCTCGGTAAGGGGACTCCACCTGATGGAACTCTCGGGGGACCCAGCCCTGTGCAGCGACTGGTAGCCACAAAGGTTCCCGCAGATAGTCCGGGTACCAGCCCGGATGCCCCTGCTGGTCATATATACGTTTTCGAGTCAGACCCCGGCTTTGTGGGCTGGGGCCCGTTGCAACCGCACCGCCGGACAATGTTCCGGCGGCACGGGTATTGCTCTTGTCGCACGCGACGGCGAAGTGGGATCAGGTCCCGCTCTGCAGCAGCATGTTACGAATGTGACCGATGGCCTTGGTCGGGTTCAGGCCTTTCGGGCAGACATTCACGCAGTTCATGATTCCACGGCAACGGAACACGCTGAACGGATCGTCCAGGCTGGCCAGGCGCGCCTGGGTTTCCGTGTCGCGGCTGTCGGCCAGGAAGCGATAGGCCTGCAGCAGCGCGGCGGGGCCGAGGAACTTGTCCGGGTTCCACCAGAACGACGGGCAGGAGGTCGAGCAGCAGGCGCACAGGATGCACTCGTACAGACCGTCCAGCTTTTCGCGCTCTTCGGGGGTTTGCAGGCGTTCGATCGCCGGCGCGGCATACTTGTTCTGCAGGTACGGCTTAACGCTCTCGTACTGCTTGTAGAAGATGCGCATATCGACGACCAGGTCACGGATCACCGGCAGGCCCGGCAGCGGGCGCAGCACCAGCTTGCCGCCCTTCAGGCCGGCGGCCGACAGCGGAGTGATGCAGGCCAGGCCGTTCTTGCCGTTGATGTTCATGCCGTCGGAGCCGCAAACGCCTTCACGGCAGGAACGACGATAGGAGAAGCCCTCGTCCTGTTCCTTGATCAGCGCCAGCACGTCCAGGACCATCACGTCCTTGCCCTGGGTATCGACGTCGAAGTCCTGCATGTAGGGTGCAGAGTCCTTCTCCGGGTTGTAGCGGTAAACACTTACTTTCAACATGACGGGCACCCTTAGTAAGTACGAACCTTGGGTTCGAATGCCGGAACGGTCTTCGGCGCGAAGTTGACGGCACGCTTGGCAACGCGCTTCTCACCCGGGAAGTACAGGGTGTGGCACAGCCAGTTCTCGTCATCGCGCTCCTCGAAGTCTTCGCGGGCATGGGCGCCGCGGGACTCTTTGCGGTTTTCGGCCGCGATGGCGGTGGCTTCGGCCACCTCGAGGAGGTTCTGCAGTTCCAGCGCTTCGATGCGCGCCGTGTTGAAAGCCTGGCTCTTGTCGTTGATCTTGACGGTGGCGATACGCTCGCGCAGGTCAGCCAGTTGAGCGATACCCTTCTGCATGTATTCGCCGGTACGGAATACACCGAAGTAGTTCTGCATGCACTGCTGCAGTTCGCGCTTGAGCGGGGCGACTTCTTCGCCGCTGGTGCGCTCGTTCACGCCGTTCAGGCGCTTGAAGGAGGCTTCCAGGTCGGACTCGGAGGCGCCGCGGTGCTCGATGCCCTCTTTCAGGGCCTTTTCCAGGTGCAGGCCGGTAGCGCGGCCGAAGACCACCAGGTCGAGCAGCGAGTTGCCGCCCAGGCGGTTGGCGCCGTGAACCGATACGCAGGCGACTTCGCCGACCGCGAACAGGCCTTCGACGATCTGGTCGTTGCCGTTGGCGTCCATGGTCAGGGCCTGGCCATGGATGTTGGTGGCGACGCCGCCCATCATGTAGTGGCAGGTCGGGATGACCGGGATCGGCGCGACCACCGGGTCGACGTGGGCGAAGGTCTTGGACAGCTCGCAGATGCCGGGCAGGCGGCTGTGCAGGACTTCCTCGCCCAGGTGGTCGAGCTTCAGCAGCACGTGGTCCTTGTTCGGGCCCACGCCGTTGCCGGCGATCACTTCCTTGACCATGGAGCGGGCGACCACGTCGCGGCCGGCCAAGTCCTTGGCGTTCGGCGCGTAACGCTCCATGAAGCGCTCGCCATGGGCGTTGATCAGGTAGCCGCCTTCACCGCGGCAGCCTTCGGTGACCAGTACACCGGCGCCGGCGATGCCGGTCGGGTGGAACTGCCACATCTCGATGTCCTGCACCGGTACGCCGGCGCGCAGGGCCATGCCCACGCCGTCGCCGGTGTTGATCAGGGCGTTGGTGGTGGAGGCGTAGATGCGGCCTGCACCGCCGGTAGCCAGGACCACGGCCTTGGAGCGGATATAGATGGTGTCGCCGGTCTCGATGTCGATGGCGATGATGCCGACCACGTGGCCGTCCTGGTTCTTCACCAGGTCGACGGCGTACCACTCATTAAGGAAGGAGGTGCCGTTCTTCAGGTTGGCCTGGTACAGGGTGTGCAGCAGGGCGTGACCGGTACGGTCGGCCGCGGCGCAGGTACGGGCGGCCTGGCCACCCTTGCCGAAGTCCTTGGACTGGCCACCGAACGGACGCTGGTAGATGCGGCCTTGCTCGGTACGGGAGAACGGCAGGCCCATGTGTTCCAGCTCGAACACGGCTTCCGGGCCGACGGAGCACATGTATTCGATGGCGTCCTGGTCACCAATGTAGTCGGAGCCCTTGACGGTGTCGTACATGTGCCAGCGCCAGTCGTCGTTCGGGTCGGCCGAGGCGATGGCGCAGGTGATGCCGCCCTGGGCGGAAACGGTGTGCGAACGGGTCGGGAAGACCTTGGTCACCACGGCGGTCTTGTGACCACCCTGGGCCAGTTGCAGCGCGGCACGCATGCCGGCGCCGCCGCCACCCACGATGATGGCGTCGAAGGAGAGAGTGCGAATGCTTGCCATGGATCAGTTACCCCAGAGAATCTGCACACCCCAGACGAAGAATGCGAACATGGCCATGCCGCATACCGCCTGGACGAGGAAACGCACGATGGTCGCGGGCTTGCCCAGCGCCATCTGAGTCAGGTAGTCGGTGGTGATGGTCCACATGCCGACCCAGGCGTGCACGCTCAGGGCAACCAGCGTGAGAAGACTGAAGATCTTCATCAGGCCGTGGGAGAACAGACCATGCCACTCCTCGTAGGAGATGTTCGGGTGTGCGATCAGGTAACCCAGCAGGAAAAGCACATAAGCCGCGAGAACGACCGCAGAAACGCGTTGGGCCATCCAGTCGTAGAGGCCGGAACGCGAGAAGTTTGTGACGTTAGTTACCATACCCAGACCCCCGCCAGAACGATCAGCACCACGGCAATGGCGATGACGATTTTCGAACCACGCTTGCCACCTTCCAGCGTCTCGCCGATACCTGCGTCCATGACGAGGTGACGAATGCCGGCTACCAGGTGGTACAGCAGCGCGGAGAGCAGGCCCCAGATCACAAGCTTGGCCAACGGATGGGCCAGACACGCCTTCACCTGCTCGAAGCTGTCTTCCGATGCGAGGGACTTGTCGAGCGCGAACAGCAGCACGGCAATGCCCAGGAACAGGATGACGCCAGAGATGCGGTGGAGAATGGACGTGTAAGCAGTGACAGGGAGTTTGATGGTCCTTAGGTCTAGGTTTACAGGTCGTTTGCTATTCACGGCTTTTTTCACACTGAGAGCCCTTCGAACTGCAGGGCTAGTTGTCGGGAGGTGCACTTGTCAGGTACCCATCACCTTCGGGAGTGACAACCGCCTGTGGAGCGAGGCCTGGAGGGCCCCGGCGGCTGGTCGCCGAGTATAGACAGTTAGGCTCCTAATGACAACGGAATCGCCTTCGCCTAAGGACTTATTGCCGCACCCCCATAAAAGGCGTAAATAGGCGATTTTTTTCGCCAAAACAGGCAGTTGGAGGGGCTGTCCGCTACCGATTCTTGCAAATTGACAATCGGATTTATCTCTCTATAGTGGTGCGGGCCCTGCGTGGGGGGTCGTACAGATGATTTCAAGCATTAATAGGAGGCCTAATCATGGCTGACAAGAAAGCGCAGTTGATCATCGAGGGCGCAGCCCCCGTCGAACTGCCCGTCCTCTCCGGCACGCTGGGCCCCGATGTAGTGGATGTGCGGGGTCTGACCTCCACGGGCCACTTCACGTTCGATCCTGGCTTCATGTCCACCGCCTCCTGCGAGTCGAAGATCACTTATATCGACGGCGACAAGGGCGTGCTGCTGCACCGCGGCTATCCGATCGAGCAACTGGCCGAGAAATCCGACTACCTGGAAACCTGCTACCTGCTGCTCAAGGGCGAACTGCCCACCGCCGAGCAGAAGGAACAGTTCGTCGGCACCATCAAGAACCACACCATGGTTCACGAGCAGTTGAAGACCTTCTTCAACGGCTTCCGCCGCGATGCCCACCCGATGGCCATCATGTGCGGCGTGATCGGCGCCCTCTCCGCCTTCTACCACGACTCCCTGGACATCAATAATCCCAAGCATCGCGAGATTTCCGCGCATCGCCTGGTCGCCAAGATGCCGACCATCGCCGCCATGGTGTACAAGTACTCCATGGGTCAGCCGATGATGTATCCGCGCAACGACCTGAGCTACGCAGAAAACTTCCTGCACATGATGTTCAACACCCCCTGCGAGACCAAGCCGATCAGCCCCGTGCTGGCCAAGGCCATGGACCGCATCTTCATCCTGCACGCCGACCACGAGCAGAACGCCTCGACCTCGACCGTGCGCCTGGCCGGCTCCTCCGGCGCCAACCCGTTCGCCTGCATCGCCTCCGGCATCGCCGCCCTCTGGGGCCCGGCCCACGGCGGTGCGAACGAAGCGGTACTGCGCATGCTGGACGAGATCGGTGACGTTTCGAACATCGAGAAGTTCGTGGCCAAGGCCAAGGACAAGAACGATCCGTTCAAGCTGATGGGCTTCGGCCACCGCGTGTACAAGAACTTCGACCCGCGCGCCAAGGTCATGAAGCAGACCTGCGACGAGGTGCTCAGCGAGCTGGGCATCAACGATCCGCAGCTGGAACTGGCCATGAAGCTGGAAGAGATCGCCCGCCACGACCCCTACTTCGTGGAGCGCAACCTCTACCCGAACGTGGACTTCTACTCGGGCATCATCCTCAAGGCCATCGGCATCCCGACCAGCATGTTCACCGTGATCTTCGCCCTGGCGCGTACCGTGGGCTGGATCTCGCACTGGCAGGAAATGCTCTCCGGCCCGTACAAGATCGGCCGCCCGCGCCAGCTGTACACCGGCCACACCCAGCGCGATTTCGTCGAGCTCGGCGCTCGCAAGTAAGTTTCGCCGGGATACGGAAAAGGCTGCTTCGGCAGCCTTTTTTGTTGCCCAAGCCCTCCTTTCTCACTCCGCAACTCAAACCTGTCATTCCGCGAACGCGGGACGCGGCTCCATCGCGAACAGCGCTTGCGCTGACCCGAAGGAGATAACCTAGCTGCCTCGGCTTGGGTGTTTCTGCGCCACTCCGAGTTTGCCCGACCGTCTTGTTTCGCCCCCTCGGGCGAGTCCCTTTTGTCAGTCGCCACAAAAGGAACCAAAAAGGCTTGCCCCGCATACGGGCCCGATGGAGCCGGGCTACCCTCGCGAATTCCCCCGCCACGGAGGCCCGCCCCGAGGGTACGTCCCTGTAGCCCATCGGGGCTCTCGCGACATCCATGTCGCATGACCTCCTGAGCGAGGGTTTCGCTCGGCCTTCTGAAGGGGCACTCCGGTGCGCTCGGCTATTTCTCTGGAAGTCCAAGAGCAAACGCGCTTTTGCTTTTGCTTTTCGTAGGAGCGAGCTTGCTCGCGAACCGCCCGTCACTGGGTTATTCCCCTTCGGGCCAGCGCAAGCGCTGTTCGCGATGGAGCCGCGTCCCGCGTTCGCGGGAATGGCGAGGGGGAGTGAGGAGTATCAGGATGACTCTGGGCTTCCCGGCAGCTCAGGACAGCCCCCTCTCCCTTCAGGGAGAGGGTTGGGGAGAGGGCGCTCTTAACCCCAACTCCGCAGCCACCGGCAAACCCCATTCACGAGCGAGCCCTCTCCCCTCCCCCCAAACACAAAAAAAGGCCGCCCAGGCGGCCTTTTCCATAACACCAAGCCTCAGCGCTTCTCCACCGCCGCACGCAGCCCCTTCAGGGTATTCATCGGCGCATCCACCACGAAGCTGTTGGCCAGCCACGACGGAATGCTGCCGCCCGGCTCGGTCTGCACCTGGTAGGTCACCTCGGTGACGCCCGCGCCCTTGGGCACCAGTTTCCACTCGCCGACCAGCTTGGGCACACGGATCTCGCCCTTCTCTTCCGGGATGTAGGTCGGCTCGGCCTGCAGGTGGCGGATGAGGCCGCCGTCGGCGGTCTTCTCGGTGGTCACGTGGATCACCACGTCGCGGCCGGTCACGGGCCAGGGCATGTCGATCTTCGAGTAGGTCCAGGAATTGTCGCCCTCGCTCTTGAGCAGGCGCATCTCGGCGCAGGCGTGGATCCACTTGCAGGAGCCCTTCACGTCTTCCTGCAGGGCATTGATGCTGGCCACGTCGGCCTTGATGTCGACCACGCCGCGATAGGCCTTGTACTTGGAGCCCGGGACGCTGCTCAGGTAGACCTTGACGCCGTCCTCGTCCTTGGCCAGTTGCCAGTCCTCGGCCATGGCGGCGCCGGAGGCGCCCAGCAGGGCGGCGCTCAACAGGGTCATACGCAGGATGCCACGCATCGTCATCTTCCTCTGGTTATTGTTGGTCTGGCCGGGCCGGCGAAGGGCCGTACCCGTTGCAAATCCGCGATCCTGAGCGGTTCGGCAGTCAGGATGGGCGCCAGTATGGCCCCTGGAAACGTGACTTCCAAGTCACTCAGGCGGCGGTGATCCGTTCCCATTCGGCGAGGATGCGCAGCGCCTCCTCGTTGCTGCTGCCGCAAGCCTCGGCGTCGGCGTCGAAGGCCGCGCACACCGCCGGGCGCTCGGGCCGGCCGAACAGGCGGCAGAGGTTGCGCTCGTCCAGTTGCACGCAGCGCACGCCCGCGGGCTTGCCGCCGGGCATGCCGGGGATGGGCGAGGAAATCGACGGCGCCACGCAGCAGGCGCCACAGCCGGCACGGCATTGCATCGTTGCTGGGCTCATAAAAAGGCACGGAGGAAGATCACGCACCGCAGGGCCGGTGCGCGGCGCGAAGGATAAGCCCAGCGACGCCCGCCGCCAAGGGCCTTGCATCGCCCTCCCCCTTGGCGGCGCGAGCGCGGCGATTTAGGCTGGCGCCCTCCTCACCTCCGAGAGCTCCCCATGCCGGTCTGGGCCCAAACCGCCACCCTCCTGGCGTTCTCCAACCTGTTCATGACCTTCGCCTGGTACGGCCACCTGAAGACGCTGAACACCAAGCCCTGGATCATCGCCGCCCTGGTCAGCTGGGGCATCGCGCTGTTCGAGTACCTGCTGCAGGTGCCGGCCAACCGCATCGGCTATACCGCGCTGTCGGTGGGCCAGCTGAAGATCATGCAGGAGGTCATCACCCTGGCGGTGTTCGTGCCCTTCAGCGTGTTCTTCATGCAGCAGCCGCTGAAGCTGGACTACCTGTGGGCGGGCCTGTGCCTGCTGGGCGCGGTCTACTTCATCTTCCGCAGCTGATTCACCCGCGCGGCTTCAGCCGGGTGATCAGGCTGGAAGTGTCCCAGCGCCCGCCGCCGGCGGCCTGCACCTCGGCATAGAACTGGTCGACCAGCGCCGTCACCGGCAATTGCGCGCCATTGTGCCGCGCCTCGTCGAGCACGATGCCGAAGTCCTTGCGCATCCAGTCCACGGCGAAGCCGAAGTCGAAGCGCCCTTCCAGCATGCTCTTGTGGCGGTTCTCCATCTGCCAGGACTGCGCCGCGCCCTTGCTGATGACCTCGATGGCGGCCTCGCCGTCCAGCCCCGCGCACCGGGCGAAATGCAGGGCCTCGGACAAGCCCTGGAGCAGGCCGCCGATGCAGATCTGGTTGACCATCTTGGTCAGTTGTCCGGCGCCGCTGTGGCCCATCAGCCGGACCATCCGCGCATAGGCGGCGATCAGCGGCTCGGCGCGCCGGTAGAAGACCTCCTCGCCGCCCACCATCACCGTCAGCACGCCATTCTCGGCGCCGGCCTGGCCGCCGGAGACCGGCGCATCGAGGAAGCCCAGCTCGCGCTCGGCAGCCTGCACCGCCAGCTCCCGGGCCACCGCCGCCGAGGCCGTGGTGTGGTCGACGAAGACGCTGCCCGGCTGCATCCCGGCGAGGGCGCCGTCCGGCCCCAGCACCACGCTGCGCAGGTCGTCGTCGTTACCCACGCAGCACATCACGAATTCCGCCTGCGCCGCGGCCTCGCGCGGTGTGGGCGCACTGCTGCCGCCGTGCTCGGCGCACCACTGCGCGGCGCGCGCCGGGGTACGGTT
The DNA here is from genome assembly GCF_000812405.1 of Pseudomonas sp. PI1. Classification (NCBI taxonomy): domain Bacteria; kingdom Pseudomonadati; phylum Pseudomonadota; class Gammaproteobacteria; order Pseudomonadales; family Pseudomonadaceae; genus Pseudomonas; species Pseudomonas sp. PI1. Next base: position 35,160 of record NZ_JWMC01000061.1, on the reverse strand, counting down.
GTAGACGCAGACCTCATGCCCCTTGGCCTGCAGATGCCCGGCCATGGGATAGCCCATGACGCCCAGGCCGATGAACGCGACTTTCGCCATGGCTCGGTTCCCCTGTTGTCGATCGGGCTAGCCTAGCAGCGGTTTGCCGAGCCCCGAAAGGCCTTCCATACTGCATGCCAGGCGCCGCGCACGCGGTCCGGACCGTCCCACTTCAGCGCACGAGCAGGCCCTATGCCCCATTGGCTGGTGATCGACCTGGAAGCCACCACCGAGGAAGGCGGCTGGCCGGTCGAGGAAATGGAGATCATCGAGATCGGCGCCACCCTCGTGGCCGCCGCCGACGGCCGCGAGCTGGACCACTTCCAGCGCTTCGTGCGGCCGCAGCGCCGCCCGCTGCTGACCAGCTTCTGCCGCGAACTCACCCACATCAGCCAGGCCGACGTCGACGGCGCCGCGCCCCTCGCCGAGGTCTGGCCGCAGTTCGAGCGCTGGCTCGCGCAGCACAGCCCGCGCCTGGCCGGCTGGGCCAGCTGGGGCGACTACGACCGCCGCCAGCTGGAACTGGAATGGCGCCAGCAGCACATCGACAGCCACCTCAGCCAGGTGCCGCACCTGAACCTCAAGCAGCGCTTCGCCCAGGCCCGCCAGCTCAAGCGCCCGGTGGGCCTGAACACCGCGCTGCAACTGGCCGGGCTGCATTTCCAGGGCCAGCAGCACCGCGCCCTGGAAGACGCGCGCAACACCGCCCGGCTGCTGCCGCTGGCGCTGTGACGGCCGCGTAGTGACGCTGCCCATCGCCTTGGGCATACTGGCGCTCCTTTTTTCGCCCTCCCTACCCCCTGTTGCAGGAGCAGCCCCATGTTCAAGGTCAACGAGTACTTCGACGGCACCGTCAAATCCATCGCCTTCGGCATGACCGAGGGCCCGGCGACCATCGGAGTGATGGCCCCCGGCGAGTACGAATTCGGCACCGCCCAGTTGGAGATCATGCACGTGGTCGCCGGCGCCCTGACCGTCAAGCTGCCGGGCAGCGACGAGTGGGAAACTTTCGCCGCCGGCAGCCAGTTCACCGTGCCGGGGAACAGCAAGTTCCAGCTGAAGGTTGCGGTGGATACTGCTTACCTCTGCGAATATCGCTGAGGTCGCGATTGCGCCACGAAGAACCGGCCCCTGAGGCCGGTTTTTTATTGGTGGCTTGAGGAGGGAGTTTACCGGTGGCTGTGGTGTATCGGGTTGACGCCTTTCCCTCTCCCCAGCCCTCGGCTGCGCGCCCCGCCCTGAAGGGAGAGGGAGCCGTTCGGTGTGCTCTGGTAGTCAGGCTTACGCCGGAAGTTGCAGGAGTGCGCTGATGCTTCGATTGGCAGAGGACAGTCCCCTCTCCCTTCAGGGAGAGGGTTAGGGAGAGGGCGCTCTTCAGCATGACACCACAGTCCCAACAAACTCCCTTCCCCCTTCTACACTCCCCCTCTCCCACCAAGCCTCTGCAACCTCTGCTGCGTAGCACTGGGCGTCTCCCCAAACAGCTTGCGATAGTCCCCCGCAAAACGCCCCAGGTGAGCAAAGCCCCACCCCATCGCGATCTCGGAAATGCTGCGCGCCCCGCCCGCAAGAATGTCCTCGCGCACCCCATGCAGCCGGTAATGCTTCAGATAGGTCATGGGCGCACTGCCAAAGTACTTGCGAAACCCCTCGAACAGCTTGAACCGCGATACCCCGGCCGCTGCCTCCAGGTCATCCAGGCACAGGGCCTCGCGCGCATGGGCATGGATGTGTTCGCGGGCGCGCAGCAGATAGTGCGGCACCTTCTCGGCCAGGCAGCGGCGCAGCGCCTCGCTGTAGTTGTTCGGCTGGGCGAGGATCAGCCCCTTGAGCAGCGCGCGCTCCAGGTCGCGGCTGAAGAAGGCCTGGCCGAACAGCTCGCTCAGCGCCATCTCCTCGTTCAGGTGGCGGACCATGCGCCACCAGGCGGCCGCCGCGCCGTCATGGGCGTCCATCTCCGGCTCGAACACCAGGGGCTGCTCGGCCGGGCGCTGGAGCATTTCCTCCAGGGTCCGGCGCATGGCCAGCAGCGGGATAACCACCTGCAGCTTGCGGCAGTCGCCGGTGATGTTCAGCTCCTGGCTCTGGTTGGGCGAGACGATCACCCCGCGCTGCGGGTTCGACTGCAGGTAGCGCCCGGCCACGCTCAACTCCTGCTCGCCCACCAGCGGCAGGCTCAGGCTGTAGCTGTTGAAGCGCTCGGTCTCGACGATGCCGATGGTCACCTCGGTGCCGTACTCGATGCAGCCCAGGGTGGTGGACATGCCCTTGAGCACGCTGCCGCTGTGCTGGAAGCGCACCGCCTCGGGGTGGCCGGCGTGCAGGCGGTGAGGCCCGCAGATGGCCGACATCCAGTTGCGGGCGGCGGCAAGGTCGAGGCGATCGGCGTGGATGTCACGGAAGTGACCGGGGTTCTTCGGATTCATCGCTGGGCACTCACGGCTTGTTCGGGGCGGCTCTGACGGCGCTTGCGCCCAGTGTGCAGCAAGACGCGTACCCGCGGGCCACGGATCGTCGGCAAAGCCTCAGTATGCGGATAGTGTTCGACCATTTTCCGGACCATTCGCACCACGCCGGCGCCCCACCCGCCCCCTCCGCCGCCGCCCGGCGCAGCGCGGCTGGGCAGCTTCTACCCAGCCCCCGCACCGCGGTGTTACCCCGCCGCCGCCAATTTTGCGGATCGCCTTCCCCCACTGGGCGGATAGACCGCCATGGCGCGCCGGCCGTGAAATGGCGCCACCGATCCGCCCGATGGGACAACAACAATGAACGCACCAAGCAAGAGCCTTGCGCAGTGGCAGGACTACATCCGTGGCTGCCTGGATTTCCGCCCCGCCGAAGGGGTGTACCGCATCGCCCGGGACATGTTCACCGAGCCGGAACTGTTCGACCTGGAGATGGAGCTGATCTTCGAGAAGCAGTGGATCTACGCCTGCCACGAAAGCGAAATCCCCAACCCCAACGACTTCATCACCCTGCGCGCCGGGCGTCAGCCGATGATCGTCACCCGCGATGCCGGCGGCCAGTTGAACGCCCTGGTCAACGCCTGCCAGCACCGCGGCGCCACCCTCACCCGAGTGTGCAAGGGCAACCAGTCCACCTTCACCTGCCCCTTCCACGCCTGGTGCTACAAGAGCGACGGGCGCCTGGTGAAGGTCAAGGCGCCCGGCGAATACCCGGCGGACTTCGGCAAGGCCAGCCGCGGCCTGAAGAAGGCGCGCATCGACAGCTACAGGGGCTTCGTCTTCATCAGCCTGGACGCGAGCGCCACGGACAGCCTGGAAGACTTCCTCGGCGATGCGAAAGTGTTCTTCGACATGATGGTGGCGCAGTCCCCCACCGGCGAGCTGGAAGTGCTGCCGGGCCGCTCCGCCTACACCTTCGAGGGCAACTGGAAGCTGCAGAACGAGAACGGCCTGGACGGCTATCACGTCAGCACCGTGCACTACAACTACGTGGCCACCGTGCAGCACCGCCAGCAGGTCAACGTGGAGAACGGCACGGCCAGCGGCACCCTGGACTACAGCAAGCTCGGCGCCGGCGACGCGCAGACCGACGACGGCTGGTTCAGCTTCCGCAACGGCCACAGCGTGCTGTTCAGCGACATGCCCAACCCCGCCGTGCGCCCCGGCTACGCCAGCGTGATGCCGCGCCTGGTCGAGGAACACGGCCAGGCCAGGGCCGAGTGGATGATGCACCGCCTGCGCAACCTGAACATCTACCCCAGCCTGTTCTTCATGGACCAGATCAGCTCGCAGCTGCGCATCGTCCGCCCCATCGCCTGGAACCGGACCGAAGTCATCAGCCAGTGCATCGGCGTGAAGGGCGAGTCCGACCAGGACCGCGAGAACCGCATCCGCCAGTTCGAGGACTTCTTCAATGTCTCCGGCATGGGCACGCCGGACGACCTGGTGGAATTCCGCGAACAGCAGCGCGGCTTCCAGGGCCGCCTGGAGCGCTGGAGCGACATCTCCCGCGGCCACGGCAGATGGGTCGAGGGCCCGACGCCGAACAGCCAGACGCTGGGCATCGCCCCCGTGCTCACCGGTACCGAGATCACCCACGAAGGCCTCTACGTCAACCAGCACCAGCACTGGCAGCGCTTCCTCCTCGACGGCCTGGAACGCAAGGCCATGGCGCTCAAGGAGGTGCAGGCATGAACGCGCAACTGCAATACCGGGTGGAACAGTTCCTCTACCGCAACGCCGAGGCCTGCGACGCCCAGGACTGGGACGCCTACCTCGACATGTTCAGCGAGGACAGCGAGTTCCACGTCCCGCAGTGGGATTCCGAGCACGTCTACACCACCGACCCCAAGCGCGGCATGTCGCTGATCTACTACCCCAGCCGCGCCGGCCTGGAGGACCGGGTGTTCCGCATCCGCACCGGCAAGGCCGCCTCGACCATCCCCATGCCGCGCACCCTGCACTGCATCGACAACGTGCGCATCCGCGAACTGGACGGCGGCGAGCTGGAGGTGCGGGCCAACTGGCACACGCTGTTCTACCGCCTGGAGACGCCCGGGCAGTTCTTCGGCCACGCCACCTACCGCCTGCGCCCCCATGGCGAGAGCTGGCTGATCGCCCGCAAGCACGTGCTGCTGCTCAACGACCGCATCGATTCGGTGCTCGACTTCTACCACCTGTGAGGATGGCCCGATGAACCACAAGGTCGCCTTCAGCTTCGCCGACGGCAAGACGCTGTTCTTCCCCGTGCAGGGCAACGAAATCCTGCTCGACGCGGCGCTGCGCAACGGCATCAAGATCCCCCTGGACTGCCGCGAGGGCGTCTGCGGCACCTGCATGGGCCGCTGCGAATCCGGCAGCTACGCGATGGACTACGCCGACGAGGAAACCCTCTCCGCCGAGGACCTGGCCCAGCGCAAGATCCTCAGTTGCCAGACCCGCGTGCAGTCCGACGCCGCGTTCTACTTCGACTTCGACTCCAGCCTGTGCAGCGCCGCCGGCCCGGCCAGCCACCGCGGCGTGGTCAGCGGCGTCGAGCAGGTCTCGGCGAGCACCGCCATCCTGCGCCTGCAGGTCGAAGGCCCGGCGCTGGACTACCTGCCCGGCCAGTACGCGCGCCTGCGCGTGCCGGGCACGGACGCGGTGCGCTCCTACTCCTTCGCCAACCGGCCCAACGCGCAGAACCAGCTGCAGTTCCTCATCCGCCTGCTGCCCGGCGGCGCCATGAGCGACTACATCCGCGAACGCTGCCAGCCGGGCGACGAAATCCGCTTCGAGGCGCCGCTGGGCGCCTTCTACCTGCGCCACGTCGAACGCCCGCTGCTGCTGGTGGCCGGCGGCACCGGGCTGTCGGCCTTCCTCGGCATGCTCGACGAGCTGGCCGAGGCCGGCGGCTGCGGCCAGCCGGTGCACCTGTACTACGGCGTGCGCCAGGCGGCGGACCTCTGCGAGCTGGAACGCATCGCAGCCTACGCCGAGCGCATCCCGGGCTTCGCCTTCACCCCGGTGATCAGCGATGACGCCGGCTGGGATGGAAAGCGCGGCTACGTCACCGAGCACTTCGACGCCGCGGCCCTGCGCGATGCGCCCTTCGACATGTACCTGTGCGGCCCGCCACCGATGGTCGAGTCGGTGAAGGAATGGTTGCAAGCGCAGGGCCTAGAGAACGGCCGGCTGTACCTGGAGAAATTCACCCAGAGCAACAATTGATCCCGTAGACGCTACGGGTGGGATGGGCGTAGGGCGAATAACCGTTCGCGGTTATCCGCCGTTGGCCCGAAACACCGCGGCCCTGCATTGTTTGGTAGGATGGCGTTGAGCGAAGCGATACCCATCACCACGGCCCCATGGGTTTCGCAAGCTCAACCCATCCTACGAAAGCGGCGGTGACTTCAGCCTTCCTCGCCCAGCTCCTCGCTGGCGGCGCGCAGGCATTCGCGGAACAGCCGCGCCGCCGGGCCCAGTTCTCGGCCGCTGGGGTGGAAGCAGCCGATGTCGCCGAAGCGCAGCGCGATGTCCAGCTCGAAGGCGCGGACGCCGCCGCCATCGGCCAGTTGCCGGGCGGTTTCCAGGGGCAGCAGGCCGACGGTCTGCTGGTCCTGCATCAGGGCGACGTTGGTGAGCACCGACAGCGATTCGATCACGTTGCCCGGCAACGCCAGGCCGGCCTGGGCGAACAGGTGGTCCACCGTCTGCCGCAGCAGCGAGCCGGGCGGCGGCAGCACCCAGGGGTAGGCGTGCAGCTCGGCCAGGCCCACCGCGCCGCCGGCATGCAGCGGGTGGCCATGGCCGCCGACGATGCACAGGCGCTCATCGTAGAGCACGTCCACACCCAGCGCCCGCGCCTCGCCGCGGGCCTGCCAGTCGTCCGGCACGCGGCCCACCACCAGGTCCACCTCGCCGCCGATGAGGGCCGGGAACAGCTGGTCGAACTGGCCGATGCGCACCGACACCAGCACCCGCGGCGCGCGGCTCTTGAGCAGGCGCAGGGCGCGCGGCAACAGCGAGGTGGAAGCGGAGATCAGGGTGCCCACCACCACGTGCCCGGAAGTGCCGTCGCGGAAGGCTTCCACCTCGTCGCTCAGGGCCCGCAGCTCGGCGAGCATCGAGCGCGCCCGGCGCAGCACCAGCTCGCCCAGTTCGGTGACCTTCACCCCGCGGTTGCTGCGTTCGAGCAGCGGCGCATCGAAGTACGACTCCAACTCGTGGATGACCTTGGTCACCGCCGGCTGGGTCAGGTTCAGCACCTGCGCCGCGCGCAGCAGCGAACCGCTCTGCACCACCTGGTCGAGCACCACCAACTGGTAGAACTTCAGCTTGCGTGCGACCGATACCACACTCGACTTCATCGACTACCCCGACATCCAGCTCAGAAACGGAAAGTACCACGCATCGACAGGCAGGCCGTGCCGTCGCCGGCCCGGGTGAGCGCCGGCAGGCCCGGCCTGGGAGTGAACGGAGAGGATTTCTTCGGGGTATGGGCGAGCATCGGCATGGGCGGTCCTCATGTCGGAAATGGCAACGGAGGTGGCCCGGCCGTAATGGCCGGGCCTGCAAAGGGATTCATCGGCTGCTGGCGGCTTCCAGCAGCTGCGGCACCAGCGGCCTGCCCTGCGCGTCCAGGCGCAGGTTGTTGCGCTGGGCATAGGCGCGCCAGTCGCGCAGCAGTTCGGCCAGCGCCTGGGGCCGCTGCGCGGCCAGGTCGTGGCGCTCGCCCGGGTCCGTGGCGAGGTCGTAGAGGCGCCAGCGCGCCTGGGCGTCCTTGACGTCGTAGAGCAGCTTCAGCGAGCCCTTGCGCAGGGCGGCGTTGCCATTGAGCTCCCAGCCCAGCGGCTCGTCGGCGGCATGCACACGCGCGTCGCGGCCGAACAGCAGCGGCAGCATCGACAGGCCCTGCGGCGGAATGACCTCGCGGCCCCGGTAGCGCGGCCCGGGCTGCTCGGCGCCGGCCAGCTCCAGCAGCGTCGGCAGCAGGTCATGCACCCGCGCCAGCTGCGTGTTGCGCCCGGCGGCAATGCGCTGGGGCATGTAGGCGAACAGCGGCACCCGGTAGCCACCCTGGTAGGTGGTCATCTTGTAACGCCGCCCCGGCAACGAGCTGACCTGCGCCCAGGCGCTGCCCTGCAACAGGAAGGAGTCGCGCCGGCCGTAGTTTTCCAGGCGATTGTCGAAATGCTCCGCCACCCACCTGGCGTCCATGCTGTCGCGCCCTTCCGGGCCGTTGTCGGACATGAACAGCACCAGGGTGTTGTCCAGTTGCCCGCTGCGGCGCAGGTGGTCGAGCAGGCGGCCGACCTCGGCGTCGAAGGCCTCGACCATGGCCGCGTAGACCTCCATGGTGCGCGCCGACTGGCGCTGCTGTTCGTCGCTCAGCGTGGACCAGGCCGGCACGCCCTCCAGTTGCGCCTGCGAGGGATAGCCCTCGGGGATCAGCCCCAGTTCGCGCTGGCGCGCCAGGCGCTGCTCGGCGATGGCCTGGTAGCCGGCGTCGTAGCGCCCGCGGTACTTCGCCAGGTAGGCATCCGGCGCCTGCAGCGGCCAGTGCGGCGCGGTGTAGGCGGCGAAGGCGAAGAACGGCCGGCCGTCGCCGGCGCGGCGGTCGATCATCTCGATCAGACGGTCGGTGTACCAGGTGCTGGAGTAGAAGTCGTCCGGCAACTCGATGCCCTGGCCGTCGTGCAGGTAGGTGGTGCTGTAGTTGGGCAGCAGCGCCATGTTGGCCTGCTTGAAGTTGGCCGCGCCGCCTTCGAGCAGCACGTAGGACTCCTCGAAGCCCCGCTTCTGCGGCTGCAGCTCCGGCTGCTTGCCCAGGTGCCACTTGCCGGCGATGTAGGTGTGGTAACCGGCATCGCCCAGCAACTCGGCGAGGGTCGGTACCTTGGCCGCCAGCACCCCCTCGTAGCCGGGGCGCAGGCGTTCGCGCTGCGCAGGTGGCAGGCGGCCACGCCATTCGGCCATCATGCCGACGCCGACCAGGTGCGGGTCGTTGCCCGAGAGCAGCGCCGAGCGCGTGGTGGAGCAACTGGGCGTGGCGTGGAAGTCGAGGAAGGTCATGCCCTGGCGGGCCAGGCGGTCGAGGTTGGGGGTGGCGATTTCGCCACCCAATGCGCCTATGTCGGAAAAGCCCAGGTCGTCGGCGACGATCAGCAGCACGTTGGGCCGCTGGCCGCCCTCGGCGGCCTGGGCGAAGGGTAATGCGCCAGCCAGCAGCGCAGCGGCCAGCCACTTGAGCAAGGTATGCATGGGGATGAAACCCTCCTTCCTGTCGTTGTCGGCCAGCCGCGGGCGCCTCAGGCGAGTTCACCCCGCGCGGCGCCCGGTGCGCGGCGCAGGGCCATGACGAACAGCGCCAGGCTGGCCAGCAGCGCCGGCGCGGCGAGCCAGATGAAGAACACCTGCAGGCCACCGGCGGCCTCGAACAGCCAGGCGCCGAGCAGCGAACCGATGATCGAGCCGGCGCGCCCGGCGCTCAGTGCCCAGCTCACGCCGGTGGCGCGGGCGTGGGTCGGGTACAGGGTGGCGGCGAGGATGCTCAGGTTGTTCAGCGCGCCGGTGAGGGTGAAGCCCACGGCGAAGACCATCAGCAGCAGCGCCAGGCCGTTGCCCAGCTGGGTGCCGGTCAGCGCCAGGGCCACGGCGGCGCACAGGCACAGCGGCGGCAGCAGGCGCTGGGCGCCGAAGCGGTCCATCAGCAGGGCCATGACGATGCCGCCGATCACCCCGCCGAAGGGGATCATCGCGGCGATGTGCGAGGTCTCCTGGGTGCCGTAGCCGCTGCCGCGGAGGATGGTCGGCAGCCAGCTGGTCAGCAGGTAGAAGACGAACAGGCAGCAGAAGAAGGTCAGCCACAGCATCAGGGTGCGCAGCGCCCGGCCCTCGGCGAACAGCGTCGAGGCCGGCGAGCGCTGTTGCGCGGCGGCGACGTCGCCGACCAGTGTCACTTCGTCCAGGTCCTGGCGAGCGCTGATGCGCCCGAGGATCGCCCGCAGCCGCTGGGCGTGGGCCGGGCTGCCGGCCATGAAGCAGGTGGACTCCGGCAGCGCCAGGACCAGCGCCGGCAACAGCACCAGCGGCGTCAGGCCGCCGCACAGCAGCAGGCCCTTCCAGCCCACCAGCGGCAGCAGCAGGCCGGCCACCCAGCCGCCCAGGGCCAGGCCCAGGGTGAAGCCGGAATAGCTCAGAGTCACCAGCAGCATGCGCCGCCGTGCCGGCGAGTATTCCGAACTCAAGGTGATGGCGTTGGGCAGCACGCCTCCCAGGCCCAGGCCGGTGAAGAAGCGCAGCGCGGTGAGTACCTCGATGTTCGGCGCCAGGGCGCAGGCCAGGGTGCCCAGGGCGACTATGCCCAGGCTGAGCAGCAGGACGAACTTGCGGCCCTTGCGGTCGGCCACCGGGCCGAAGCCGACGCTGCCCACCAGCATGCCGAACAGCCCGGCGGCGAAGGCCGGGGCCAGTTGGCCGCGGGTGATGCCCCAGTCGCGGATCAGCTCGGGGGCGATATAGCCGATGGCGGCGGTGTCGAAGCCGTCGAGCACCACCACCAGGAAGCACAGCAGCAACACGCGGATCTGCAGGGCGGACAGCGGACTGTTGTCGATCAGGTCGCTGACGCGCAGGGTTTGTCTGTTCATGGCGTTCTTCTCGTTGCTAGGGGGTGGGCCGGCTCAGAAGAGCTTCCAGGTGTAACTGAGGATCAGGCGGTTCTCGTCGACGTCGGTGAGGTAGTTGGAGCGGGCCACGGCGTTGCGCAGGCGGACGTTCAGCCCGGCCAGCGGGCCGCCCTGCAGCGTGTAGGCCAGCTCCAGGTCGCGCTCGCGGTCGCGGCCCTCGAAGCCCCTGCCGGTGTCGACGTTGCTGCCGCGCAGGTAGCGCAGCGTGGTGCTCAGGCCGGGGATGCCGAGAGCGGCGAAGTCGTAGTCGTGGCGCACCTGCCAGGAGCGCTCGTCGGCCGAGGCGAACATGAAAGTGGGCACCTCGTTGCCCAGCGGCGCGACGTTGGGGAACACCCGCGGGAAGCCGTCGTCGCCGAACATGCCCTGGTAGCCGACGTAGAAGCTGTGCCCGCCGCGCCTGGCCGAGAGCAGCGCGTAGAAGGCGCGGTTGTCCAGCTTGCCGAGCAGGCGCTTGCCGTCCTCGTTGGCGTCGTAGTAGCCGAGGTTGCCGCCCAGCACCCAGTCGCCGACGCTCTGGCTGTGCTTGAGGCCGACAAAGCCCTGGCGGTAGATGTCTTCCAGTTGGCCGTACCACAGGCTGGCGCGGGTGCGCTTGGCGTTGAAGTCGTAGTCGCCACCGGCGAAGTTGAAGGCGTCGCTTTCCACCTGGCGGTAGGGCGTCGCGCCGACCATCGCCTGCAGGTCGCTGGTGCCGGCCTCGTTGCGCATGCTGTAGGACTTCAGCCGGCCCGCCTGCAGGGCCAGGCCGGGAATCTCCGCGGAGGCCAGCATGGCGCCCTGGTAGGTCGGCGGCAGCAGGCGGTTGTCGCTGGCCGGCAGCACCGGCAGGTTGGGCTGCAGTTCGCCGAGCTTGAGTTCGCTGTGCGAGACCTTCGCCTTCAGCGCCACGCCCAGGCGGCTGTAGTCGTCCGGCGCGCGGCCGTCGCCGTCCACCGGCAGCAGGCCGGTGTTGGCGCGGTCCGGGCTGCTGTCCAGCTTCAGGCCGAGCAGGCCGATGGCGTCCACGCCGAAGCCCACGGGCCCCGCCGTGTAGCCGGAACGGAAGTCGAGGATGAAGCCCTGGGCCCACTCCTCCGCCTTCGATTGCCGGCTGGCGCCGACGATGTCCGAATAGTCGCGGCTGAAGTAGTAGTTGCGCGCCTGCAGGGTGGCGCTGGCGCCCTCGACCAGGCCCTCGCCGGCCTCGACCTGGGGCAGCGCCGCCAGGGTGCCGGAGGCGAGCACCGCCAGGGATAGTTTGGGGTGATTGCTCATGCTGCTTGCACTCTTCTCGTTGTTGTAGGCAAAGCGTCCCCTGCCACCGGCAGCCCGGCGGCAGGGAATGAGTCGGTAGCGGAGTCGTCAGTTCAGCGGTTCGCGCTGGCGCAACGCGGCGTCGTAGGGCTCGCGCACTACGCCCTTGGGCGTCAGCTCGAAGGCCATCAGGTCCTGGCCGATGACGAAGGAACCGTCGTAGCCCTGGGCCACGCGCGAACGGATGTCCTCTTCGGAAGCGCGGCCGATGTCGCCGCGGCTGTACAGCGAGATGTGCGAGAACACCGCATCGCGCGGGCGCGTTTCGCTGAGCACCTTCGCCACCGTCTCCGGGTTGGCCAGGTAGTCGTAGAAGTGCTTCACATAGTCGGGGTAGGCCTTTTCCAGCTGATGGCTGGCGATCGACAGGGAGTGCACCAGCAGGTCCACGCCCTTGGCCTGGCTAACCAGGTTGGGGGCGTAGGTGGTGTCGCCGGAAAGCACCACCGACCGCCCCGCATAGTCGATGCGATAGCCGTAGGCCGGCTTCACGTAGCCGTGGTCCACCAGGAACGCGGTGACCTTCACCCCCTCTTTGTCGAAGACCACGCCGCCGTCCGCCGCTATGGCCTGGTCGGCGATGCGCGCGGCCTGCGCGTTGGTCTCCTTGCCGCGGATGCGGTTGTTCTCGCTGAACATCTGCTCGATGCCCCGCGCCACGCTGTCGATGCCCTTGGGCCCATAGACCGGCAGGGCCCGGGTGCGCCGGCCGTCGTCGGTAGGCAGCGGCGCGGTGGCGTACAGGTCCGGCAGGCCGGTGAGGTGATCGGAGTGCAGGTGGGTGATGAACACCGCCTCGATATCGCGCAGCGGCACCTGCAGCTGGTGCAGGCGGATGGCCGCGCCGCGCCCGGCGTCGAACAGCAGTTTGTGCGGGCCGGCCTCGACCAGGGTGCTCATGCCGAAGCGGTTGACGTTGAGGATGGGGGTCCCGGTGCCCAGCAGGGTCACCTTGATGCTGTCTTCCGCCGCCGCGGAGACGGGGGCGCCATGCAGCGCCAGCAAGGCGGCGCCGACGGCGCCCAGGATGCGCAGAGCTTTCATCGTGTTCTACCTTCTATTGTTGTTATGGGTCACTTGGCCGGTACCGGCCCGGCACGCCCAGCCATTACCGGCCGCCGCGCCCTGCCGGTCTATCCGCATAGTCGGCGGCTTCGATCCGCTGAGTGCCGCTGCGCTCGCCGCGCCGCCCGGCTCGCGGCCGCCGGGTCGGAAGCCGCCGCCGTATCCCCTTTCAAAGACCGAAGAAAGCCTGGGCGTTGCCGGCGCAGATGCGCGCCTTGTCCTGCTCGCTGAGCTGCGGGTGCTCCAGCACGCCGGCACCGATGCTCTGTTCGCCCAGCGGGAAGGGCGAGTCGGAGCCGAGCATCACGCGGTCGGCGCCCATCACATCCACCAGCAGGCGCAGCGCGCCGGGGTCGAATACCGCCGAGTCGACGAAGAAGCGCTTGACGTAGCTGGACGGCAGCTGCGGGCAGTCCTCGCGGACGATGTCGCGGTGGCGCCAGGCGTTGTCCACGCGGCCGAGCAGGAAGGCGAAGCCGCCGCCGCCGTGGGCGAAGCAGATGCGCAGCGACTCGGGCAGGCGCTCGAAGGCGCCGGAGAGGATCAGCGAGAGGATGCCCAGCTGGGTTTCCGCCGGCATGGCCACCAGCCAGGGCAGCATCCACTTCTTCATGCGCTCGCGGCCCATCATGTCCCAGGGGTGCACCAGCAGCGGGATGCCTTCGTTGGCGCAGTGGCGCAGGAAGATCTCCAGGCCGGAGTCGTCCAGGTCGCGCTCGCCGACGTGGTTGCCGATCTGCACGCCGACGTGGCCGCAGGCCATGGCCCGGCTGGCTTCGCGGCAGGCGGCGTCGATGTCCTGCAGCGGCACCTGGGCCAGCACCTTGAGGCGCTCCGGGGCGATGGCGGTCATCTCCAGGGCGCGGTCGTTCATCAACTGCGCCCAGGGCAAGGCGCGCTCGATGGGCTGGTCGTAGCCGAACATCACCGGGGTGGCGCACATCACCTGGGCGTCCAGGCCCTGCTCGTCCAGGTGCTCGATGCGCCGCTGGGCGTCCCAGAGCACGTCGTGCACCGGGCGGAACGGCTTGTCGCCGAGCATGATCTGCCCGTGGCGGCCCTCGGTGTGCAGCCAGGGCGCGCGCTGCGGGTGCAGGCGCGCGGCCTCGGCCTGAGTGATGCGCGGGAAGAAGTGCGAGTGGATGTCGATCTTCATGGGCGATGGAACTCGTTGAGTGTCTGGTGCCAGGCCTGCCAGTCGCGGCCGGGGTGGATCTCGCCGCATTCGTGGCAGCGGCGTTCCTCGTCGGAGGTGGCGTAGAACTGCTCGTACACCGGCGGCAGGTCGGCGACGATGCTCTGCAACTGCATTTCGTAGCGCTTGATCAGGCAGCCGCAGCGCGCGCAGGACCACTGCAGGGCATCGTGCTGGCCCGCCGGGCGGCGGTGCTCGATGACCAGGCACAGGCTGCCGGGCTCGGGGCGCTGCGGCGAATGGATGACGTGCGGGGCCATCAGGTAGATGTCGCCTTCCTTGAGGTCCACCCGCTCGTAGCGGCCGCGGTCCCAGATGTTCAGGTAGGCGTTGCCCTTGAACTGGTAGAAGAACTCTTCCACCGGGTCGTCGTGGAAGTCGGTGCGCTGGTTGGGGCCGCCGACCACGGTGACCATGTAGTCGCTGTCCTGCCAGATCTGCTGGTTGTTCACCGGCGGCTCGAGCAGGTGGGCGTGCTCGTCGAGCCAGCGGTTGAAATTGAAGGGTGCGCTGAAGTGGTGCTTGTCCATTGTTGTTGTCTCCCAGCGGTTCAACGGGTGCGGGGGGCGTAGGCCACCGCCTTGATCTCGATGCGCAGGTGCGGGTGCGGCAGTTGGTGCACGGCCACGGTGGTGCGGGTCGGGCCGCTCTCGTCGAAGAACTCGGCGTAGACCTGGTTGTAGCCGCCGAAGTCGTTCATATCGACGAGGAAGCTGCTGATCTCCACGACGTCCGCCAGGCTGGCGCCCTCGCTGGCGAGGATGTCGCGGATGTTCTCGATCACCGCGCGGGTCTGGGCGCGGATGTCGAGGTTGGTGGTGCCCATGGCATCCACCTCGACGCCGACGAAGCTGTTGTCCGGGCGCCGCGAGCTGGTGCCGGAGACGAAGAGGAAGTCGCCGGCGCGCTTGATGTGCGGGAAGCGCCCGCGCGGGGTGGCCTTGCCGGCGACCACGGTGGATTTGGTTTCGCTCATGCTGCTGCTCCTTGAGGGTTGCGGACGCTGAAACTGCTCTGCCCCAGGCCCTGGACTTCGACGCTGACGTGCATGCCGGGGCGCAGCGCCTCGGCGGCGGTGGCGGCACCGGCCATCACCAGGCTGCCGGCGGGCAGTTCGATCTGCGCCTGGTGCAGCAGGCGCGAGGCCTGCACCAGGCTGCGCAGCGGGTTGCCGAGGATGGCGGCGGTGGAGCCGGCCTGGACCACGCGGCCGTCCAGGCGTAGCACCACGCCGGCATTGGCCAGGGCGCCGAAGTCCCGCGACCAGGGGCCGACGGTGAGGCCGGCGGAGGAGCAGTTGTCCGCCACCACGTCCTCGAGGCTGAACTTGAAGGCCTGGTAGCGCGAGTCGATGATCTCCAGCGCCGGGGCCACGGCCTCGATGTAGTCGGCGGCTTCCAGCAGCGTCAGCGGGCGGTCGATGGCGCGGCGGGTGAGGAAGCAGACTTCCGGCTCGACGCGCGGGTGGATGTAGCGGGCCAGGTCGACCAGGCCGCCATCCTCTTCCAGCATGGCGTCGGTGAGCCAGCCCCAGATCAGGCTGTCGACGCCCATCTGGACCATCTTGGCGCGGCTGGTGAAGCCCAGCTTGACGCCGATGCTGCGTTCGCCGTCGTCGTAGCGGCGCTGCATGGAAGCGCGCTGGATGCGGTAGGCGTCATCCAGGCTGAAGGGCGTGCTGGCGCTGAACTGCGCCAGCGGTTCGGCATGCCGCGCGGCCTGGTCGAGGGCCTGGGCGATGCGGGGGATGTCGGTGCTCATGTGCACTACTCCTGCGATTTAGGCTTTTCGTAGGATGGGTTGAGCCTGCGAAACCCATCGGGCATGGCGATGGGTATCGCTTCGCTCAACCCATCCTACGGAGGTGTTTCTCCTGCGCCTCCGCCACGTCGTTCCCCTGTAGGAGCGCGCCCTGCGCGCGAATCGCAGGCAGGGCCTGCTCCTACAGTCGAGGTCGAGGTCAGGCGCGGGCGGCCAGCAGGTCCAGGGCCACGTCGACGATCATGTCTTCCTGGCCACCGACCATGCGGCGTTTGCCCAGTTCGACGAGGATGTCCACCGCCTTGATTCCGTACTTGGCCGAGGCCACTTCGGCGTGGCGCAGGAAGCTGGAGTAGACGCCGGCATAGCCCAGGGCCAGGGTTTCGCGATCGACGCGTACCGGGCGGTCCTGCAGTGGGCGCACCAGATCGTCGGCGGCGTCCATCAGCGCATAGAGGTCGGTGCCATGGTTCCAGCCGAGCTTGTCCGCAGCGGCGATGAAGACTTCCAGCGGCGCGTTGCCCGCTCCCGCACCCATGCCCGCCAGGCTGGCATCGATGCGGTTGCAGCCCTCCTCCACCGCGGCGATGGAGTTCGCCACACCGAGGCTGAGGTTGTGGTGGGCGTGGATGCCGGTTTCGGTTTCAGGCTTGAGCACGGCTTTCACGGCACGGAAGCGCGCGCGGATATCGTCCATGTTCATCGCGCCGCCGGAATCGACCACGTAGATGCAGGTGGCGCCGTAGCTTTCCATCAGCTTGGCCTGCTGAGCGAGACCTTCGGGCGTCTGCATGTGGCTCATCATCAGGAAGCCGACGGTGTCCATGCCCAGCTCGCGGGCATATTCGATGTGCTGCTTGGAGACATCGGCCTCGGTGCAGTGGGTCGCCACGCGCACCACGCGAGCGCCGGCGTTGTAGGCGTTCTTCAGGTCATGGATGGTGCCGATGCCCGGCAGCAGCAGCGTGGCGATCTTGGCGTGCTTCACCACGTCCGCCGCCGCTTCGATCCATTCCAGATCGGTGTGGGCGCCGAAACCATAGTTGAAAGACGAGCCTTGCAGACCATCGCCATGAGCCACTTCGATGGAGTCCACCTTGGCCAGGTCAAGGGCGGCGGCGATGGCCCGCACGTCTTCCAGGCTGTACTGGTGACGGATCGCATGCATGCCATCGCGCAGCGTCACATCGGAGATATAGAGTTTCTGGCTCATGCCGAAGCCCCCATTGCCTGCGCCATGCGCTCGGCGGTGGCCAGCGCGGCGGAGGTCATGATGTCGAGGTTGCCGGCGTAGGCCGGCAGGTAGTGGGCGGCGCCTTCCACTTCGAGGAACACCGAGGTCTTCAGGCCGCTGAAGCTGCCGTGGCCGGGGATGTTCAGGTCGGTCACCAGGTCGAACTGGACCTTCTGCTTCAGGCGATAGCCGGGGACGTAGGCCTGCACGGCGGCGGCCATTTCCTCGATGCTGGCCTCGACCTTGGAGGGGTCCACCGCTTCGCTCAGCACGTACACGGTGTCGCGCATGATCAGCGGCGGCTCGGCCGGGTTCATGATGATGATCGCCTTGCCCTTCGCCGCCCCGCCGATCACTTCGATGGCTTTCGAAGTGGTCTCGGTGAATTCGTCGATATTGGCGCGGGTGCCGGGACCGGCGGATTTCGAAGCGATGGAAGCGATGATTTCCGCGTAGTGGACCTTGGCCACACGGGACACGGCAGCCACCATCGGAATGGTCGCCTGCCCACCGCAGGTCACCATGTTCACGTTGCTGGCCGTGAGGTGCTGCTCCAGGTTGACCACCGGCACGCAATAGGGACCAATCGCGGCCGGGGTCAGGTCGATCATCCGCAGCCCGGGCTTCACGCCGAGCAGGAAGGCGTCGTTCTTCACGTGGGCGCTGGCGGAAGTGGCATCGAAAACGAAGTCGATGTCGGCGAACACCGGCAGTTTCACCAGCCCTTCGACACCCTCGTGGGTGGTGGCCACGCCCATGCGGGCGGCGCGGGCCAGACCGTCGGAGGCCGGGTCGATACCGACCATGGCGGCCATTTCCAGATGCTGCGCGTTGCGCAGGATCTTGATCATCAGGTCGGTGCCGATGTTGCCGGAACCGATGATGGCGGCTTTTCTCTTCTTACTCATAAACACCCCTCGAAAAGCATTCGATCAAGAGCAAAGAGCTCGATTAAGAGCGCTGGAGGCTGGAGGCTGGACGAAAGAGCACCGACCTCAGCCGTGGCAGGGATCGCTTGTCGTTCAGCCTCCAGCCTTCAGCGCTTTTTTCGGCTCTTAGCCCTGGAAGGCTGCAGTAACGCGCCCCAACCCCTGGATTTCGGCGCTGAATACATCGCCTGGGCGCACCGCCACCATCGGCCCCAGGGCGCCGGTGAGCACTACGTCGCCGGCGCGCAGCGGCTCGCCCAGGCGGGCCATGGTGTCGGCCAGCCAGAGCGCGGCGTTCAGCGGGTTGTCCAGGCAGGCAGCGCCGGCGCCGACGGATACCGGCTCGCCGCGCAGGCTCAGGCTCATGCCGCAGTTCACCAGGTCCAGCCGGTCCAGGCGCACCGGGCGGCTGCCGAGGACGAAGAGCCCGGAGGAGGCGTTGTCCGCCACGGTGTCGAGCAGGCTGATGTCCCAGTTGGCGACACGGCTGCCGACGACCTCGATGGCCGGCAGGGCGAAGGCGGTGGCGCGGATGATGTCGGCCAGGGTGTGGCGCTCGTGGCACAGGTCGTGTTCCAGCACCAGGGCGATTTCCGCCTCCACCTTGGGCTGCTGGCAGTCCGCCCAGGCGATGGGCTGGCCGTCGCCGCGAGCCATCTGGGCGAACAGGCGGCCGAAGTCCGGTTGGTCGACGCCCAGCTGGCGCTGCACGGCGCGGGAGGTCAGGCCGATCTTGTGGCCCACCGGGCGCCAGCCGGCGGCGATGTCGGCGACGTTGTTGCGTTGCTGTACGGCGTAGGCCAGGTCAAGGGCAGCGGCCCCCTGTTCGTTGGCGGCCTGCTGGACGAGGTCGCGCACCGGCGCGCACGGCTGGCCCTGTTCACGGGCCTGGCGCAGGCGCGCGGCGGCTTCGGCGATGGCTGGATGCATGGGCTTCTCCTGGCCTCAGGGGTTGACGCAGATGGTGGTGAGTTCGGAATAGAAATCCAGCGAGTGGCGGCCGCCCTCGCGGCCCAGGCCGGACAGCCGGGCGCCGCCGAAGGGCGTGCGCAGGTCGCGCAGGAACCAGGTGTTGACCCACACCATGCCCACGTGAATGCGCCGCGAGACGCGGTGCGCACGGCCCAGGTCGCGGGTCCACAGCGAGGCGGCCAGGCCGTAGGCGGAGTCGTTGACGCGGCGCAGCACTTCCTCGTCGCTGTCGAAGGGCGCGACGTGGCAGAGCGGGCCGAAGACTTCCTCGCGCATGCAGCGGGCGTCGTCGGCGAGGCCGGTCCAGATGGTCGGCTGGACGAAGGCGCCGTTGTCGCGCGCATCGCCGAACTTCGGCACGCCGCCGCCGCTGACCACGGTGGCGCCCTCCTCGCGGGCCAGCTGGAAGTAGCCCAGCACCTTGTCGCGGTGCTTGTGGGAGATCAGCGAGCCCATGTTCACGCCATCTTCGTCGGGGTAGCCGATCTTCAGTTTCTCGGCGCCCGCCTTGAGCGCGGCGACGAAGCGCTCGTAGATCGGCCGCTCGACGTAGACGCGCTCGGAGCACAGGCAGACCTGCCCGGAGTTGGTGAAGCTGGAACGCAGCACCCCGGCCACGGCAGCATCGAAATCGCAATCGGCGAAGACCACCGCGGCGTTCTTGCCGCCCAGTTCGAAGGAGACTTCGCGCACGCCTTCGGCGGCGGCGCGCATGATGGTCGAGCCGGTGCGCGACTCGCCGGTGAAGGTGATGGCGTCGACTTCCGGGTGGCGGGTGAGGAACTCGCCGGCGGAGTTCGGCCCGAAGCCATGGACCAGGTTGAAGGCCCCGGCGGGCACGCCCACCTCGTGCATCACCTCGGCCAGCAGGGTGGCGCTGGAGGGCGTGTCTTCCGAGGGCTTGACCACCACCGAATTGCCGCAGGCCAGGGCCGGCGCGACCTTCCAGGTGAGCAGCAGCAGCGGCAGGTTCCACGGCGAGATGATCGCCACCACGCCATGGGGCTTGCGCACCGTGTAGCTGAACACGTCGCTGCCGTCGCCGGTGCGCATCTCGAAGAACTCGCTGCCGCCCTGGCGCACCAGGTCGGCGAAGGTACGGAAGTTCTGCACGCCACGGGCCACGTCGAGGCTGCGGGCCTGGTGCACGGGGCGGCCGGTGTCGGCCACCTCGGCGGCGACGAAGTCTTCGAAGCGCCGCTCGATGCCGTCGGCGATGCGTTCCAGCAGCTCGGCGCGCTGGGCGGCGCTGTAGCTGGCCCAGGGGCCGTTCTGCGCCTGCGCGGCGGCGCTGACCGCGGCATCGACCTCCACCTCGCCGGCCTCGCAGACCTGGCCGAGGACGCGGCCATCCACCGGGGAGACGTTGTCGAAGGTGCGGCTGCTGGCTACGAAAGCTCCGGCGATGTAGTGGCGGAGCAAGGAATGGGACACGGCGACCTCCTGCATAGGCTTGTTTTTCGCCGAGTCTAGGGAGGCCGCCTATAAGCGGATAATCAAAAAAGCGCTCTCAGGTATCCCTTACAGGAATACCGGAAATACCCTCGGGCGCCCCCCTCCATCCGCCCCGGTAGCCGGGGCAGACAGGGGGCCAAGCACCCTCGGGATGGGTTCAGAACAGCTTCCAGGTGTAGCTGAGGATCAGGCGGTTCTCGTCGATGTCGCTGCGGTAGTTGGAGCGCGCCATGACGTTGCGCACGCGCACGTTGAGCCCGGCCACCGGGCCGCTCTGCACGGTGTAGCCGATGTCCAGGTCGCGCTCGCGGTCCTTGCCCTCGAAGCCCTGCCCGGTGTCGACGTTGTCGCCGCTGATGTAGCGCAGGGTGGTGGTCAGGCCGGGCACGCCGAGGGCGACGAAGTCGTAGTCGTAGCGCGCCTGCCAGGAGCGCTCGTCGGTGGAGGCGAACTCGTAGGTCGGCACCTCGTTGCCCAGCGGCGAGACGTTGGCGAACACCCGGGGGAAGGCGCTGTCGCCGAACATGCCCTGGTAGCCGAGGTAGAAGGTGTGCCCGCCATGCCTGGCCGAGAACAGCGAGTAGAAGGCGCGGTTGTCGATGTCGCCGAGCAGGTGCTTGCCGTCCTCGCTGGCGTCGAAGTAGCCGAGGTTGGCGCCCAGCACCCAGTCGCCCAGCGGCTGCGCGTGCTTGAGGCCGAGGAAGCGCTGTTTGTAGATGTCTTCCAGCTGGCCGTACCAGGCGCTGACGCGGGTGCGCTTGGCGTTGAAGTCGTAGTCGCCGCCGGCATAGTTGAAGGCATCGCTCTCGGCCTGGCGCTGCGGCTGGTAGCTGAGCATGGCGAGCATCTTCTCGTCGCCGCCCTCGTTGCGCAGGTGGGTGGAGGTGAGGTGCCCGGCCTGCAAGGTCAGCCCGGGGATTTCGCTGGAAGTCAGCGAGGTGCCCTGGTAGCTGGGCGGCAGCAGGCGGATGTCGCTGAACACCAGCACCGGCAGGTTGGGCTGCAGCTCGCCGATCTTCAGCTCGGTCTTCGAGAACTTCATCTTGCCGGCCACGCCCAGGCGGCTGTAGTCGTCCGGCGCGCGGCCGTCGCCGCCCACCGGCAGCAGGCCGCTGTTGGTGCGGTCGGGGCTGCTGTCCAGCTTCAGGCCCAATACGCCGATGGCGTCCAGGCCGAAGCCGATGGGCCCTGGGGTGTAGCCGGAACGGAAGTCGAGGATGAAGCCCTGGGCCCACTCCTCCGCTTTGGACTGCCGGTTGGGCCCGACGATGTCGGAGAAGTCGCGGCTGAAGTAGTAGTTGCGTGCCTGCAGGGTGGCGCTGGCACCTTCGATCAGCCCTTCGGCCGCGGCCGCCGGCTGGGCGGCGGCCACGCCGATGCCCAGCGCGACGGCGGTCACGCATACGCGATTGCTCATGGTTTTCTCTTGTTCTTATGGTTGTGCGATCCCCTGCCGAGCGACCGGAGGGCCGCGGCTTGGCGCAGGGCGGGGAGTCATGTACCGGCGACGGGGGCCCGGGGCTGTCCGCTTCGATCAGCCGCCCTGCCCTGCTTCCGCTGCCGTGTTGCCTTGGGCGGGCGCCCCGGCCGGGCGCCCGCTTGCCATTGCCCGGTGGTCAGGCGCGCACGGCGCGCGCCTCGCGTCGAGGAGCGCGGCGGCGCACCAGCAGCAGGTGCGCGGCCAGGCCGAAGATCAGGCCCCAGAAGGCCGCCGACAGGCCGAGGAAGGACATGCCCGAGGCGGTGACCAGGAAGGTGATCAGCGCCGCCTCGCGGTCCTCCGGCACACCCATGGCGCCGGCCAGGGCCCCGCCGATGGCGCCGAACAGCGCAAGGCCGGCCAGCGCGGCGATCAGCTCGCGGGGGAAGGCGCTGAACAGCGACACCAGGGTGGCGCCGAACAGCCCCAGCAGCAGGTAGGCGACGCCGCCCACCACCCCGGCGACGTAGCGCCGCGCCGGGTCTTCATGGGCCTCGCGGCCGGTGCAGATGGCCGCGGTGATGGCGGCGAGGTTCAGGCCGTGGCAGCCGAAGGGCGCCAGCAGCAGGGTGCCCAGGGCGCTGCTGGCGATCAGCGGGCGCGCCGGGGTCTGGTAGCCGTCGTTGCGCAGCACGGCGATGCCCGGCACGAACTGCCCGGTGAGCGCCACCACCACCAGCGGCAGGGCGATGTTGAGTAGCGCATGGAGGCTGAATTCAGGGGCGATCCACTGCGGCGTGGCCAGGCCGATCACCAGCGCCGAGGCGTTCAGCTCGCCGCCGCCGATGGCCATGGCACAGCCCACCAGCAGCACCAGGGCCACCGCGTAGCGCGGCGCCAGGCGCTTGCCCAGCAGGTAGGCGACGAACATCGCCAGCACCAGCGCCGGCTTGGCCTGCAGCGAGACGAACAGCTGGGTGCCGAAGCTGAACAGGATGCCGGCCAGCATAGCCGCGGAGATGGCCGGCGGCAGCTTGCCGACCACGCGGTCGAAGGCGCCGGAGATGCCCACCAGGAAGATGATCAGGCTCGACGCCAGGTAGGCGCCCACCGCCTCGTTCAGGCTGATGCCCGGCAGCAGCGCCACCAGCAGCGCCGAGCCGGGCGCCGACCAGGCGATCACCAGCGGCACCTTGTAGCGCAGGCTGAGGAGGATGCCGAGCACGCCGCTGCCGATGGAGATCGCCCACACCCAGGACGATACCGCGGTGTCCGGCAGGCCGGCGCTCTTGGCCGCCTGGAAGATGATCACCAGGGGGCCGGCGTAGGAAATCAGGGTGGCGATCAACCCGGCCACCAGGGCGGACAGCGAGAAGTCGCGGATGAGGTCTTTCATGGCGCCTCACTTTTTCTTGTTCTGCACGCAAGGCTTCGCCGTGCCGGCAAGCCGGCTCGGGACGATGCCTGGGGGTAACACCGTAGCGGATCTCATCCGCGATTCGCGCCGGTGGTTCCGGCTATCGCGGACAAGGTCCTACGGTTCCAGGAAGCACGGCTTTTCGTAGGATGGCGTTGAGCTAAGCGATACCCATCGCCAGGGTCCGATGGGTATCGCAAGCTCAACCCATCCTACGAAGAGCGCTTCGGCGCAAGACAGTTGCTCCTACGCTGTTTCTGGGTCTCCGCGCAGGCGGGAACCCAGTGGACAGCGCCTCAGGCGCCCTGCACCTGCAGCGCACGCGGGCGCTGGCTGCGCTGTTCGTCTTCGGCGCTGGCAGCCTTCTGCAGCTGGAAGCTGAATTCCAGCTCGGCCACGCGGCCGTCGATGCCGCGGACGTTCTCGGCGAACTTCACTTCGCCGACCAGGCCGTCGCGGGTGGCGTAGGCGAAGTCGTCCCACAGGTACTGGTCGCCGGACAGGTTGATCTGGGTGGTCAGGTGGCGGTAGCCCGGCGCCGAGATGAAGAAGTGGATGTGCGCCGGGCGCTGGCCGTGGCGGCCGAGCTGGTCCAGGCATTCCTGGGTCGGGCCCTGCGGGTCGCAGCCGTAGCCGCTGGGGACGATGCTGCGGGCGCGGTAGCGGCCCTCGGCGTCGGTGATGATGCGGCGGCGCAGGTTGTACTCGCTCTGGCTCTGGTCGAAGTAGGAGTAGTTGCCCTTGGTGTTGGCGTGCCACAGGTCGACGGTGGCGCCGGCGATGGGCTTGCCGTCCAGGTCCAGCACCTGGCCTTCGAGGAACATCACGGTGGCCACGCCGTCTTCGCTGCCGTCGTCCATGCGCGCCTCGCCCTCGACGATGGGCGCACCGGCCACGTACAGCGGGCCTTCGATGGTGCGCGGGGTGCCGCCGGTCTTGCCGATCTGCGCGTCCTTGGCGTCATTGAGCAGGTCGATGAAGTGCTCGATGCCCAGGCCCGCCACCAGCAGGCCGGCTTCGCCGCGGCCGCCCAGGCGGTTCAGGTAGTCCACGGCGGTCCAGAATTCGTCGTCGGTGACTTCCAGGTCCTCGATGATCTTCGCGGTGTCCTGCAGCACGCGCAGGACGATCTGCTTAAGGCGCGGGCTGCCGTTGTCGTTGCCGTAGCCGGCGGCTTCTTCGAAGAACTTCTGGATCTCGGCAGTCTGGGAAATCTTCACGGTCATGATGTTCACCTCGTCTTGTTCTTATACAAGGGTTTCGTCGTTGGGGTTCAGGGCTCAGCGGTCATCGGCATGGATGGAGGACGGATGGCGGCAGAGCCCGTCGACCTCGATGTCCATGTAGGGGAACAGCGGCAGTTGCATCAGGGTGTCGTGCAGTTCCTCGACGCTGGCGACGTCGAAGACGCTGTAGTTGGCGTAGTGCCCGGCGATGCGCCACAGATGGCGCCACTTGCCCTCGCGCTGCAGGCGCTGGGCCAGTTCCTTCTCGTCGGCCTTGAGCTGGGCGGCGCGGGCCGGGTCCATGTCGACGGGCAGTTTCACCGTCATCTTCACGTGGAACAGCATGGGGCTTCTCCTCTCTCGAAATCAGGGGCAGCGGAATTCAGGGGCGGCGGAAGCGCTTGAGGCGCTCCTCGTCCAGGCTCAGGCCGAGGCCCGGGGCGTTGGGCACCAGCAGTTGGAAGTCGCGGTACACCGGCGGCTCGCTGACGATCTCCTCGGTCAGCAGCAGCGGGCCAAACAGTTCGGTGTGCCAGGTCAGCTGCTTGAGGGTGAGGAAGGCGTGGGCCGAGGCCAGGGTGCCGATGGCGCCTTCGAGCATGGTCCCGCCGTACAGGGCGATGCCGGCCGCCTCGGCGATCTGCGCGGTGCGCAGCACGGCGCGCGGGCCACCGTTCTTGGCGATCTTCAGGGCGAAGATGCTGGCGGCGCCGTCGGCGGCCAGGCTGAAGGCGTCCTCGACGCTCTCGATGGATTCGTCGGCCATGATCGGCGCCGGGCTGCGCAGGTTCAGGCGCACCTGGCCGGCGCGGTTGATCCGCGAGATGGGCTGCTCGACGAGGTCGATGCCGTTCTCGCCGAGCACCTGGCAGCCGCGGATGGCCTGGGATTCGTCCCAGTACTGGTTGACGTCCACGCGCACGCTGGCGCGCTCGCCCAGGGCGCGCTTGATCGCCACCACGTGCTTGAGGTCCTGCTCCAGCGCATGGGCGCCGATCTTCAGCTTGAAGATGCGGTGGCGGCGCAGGTCGAGCATGCGCTCGGCTTCCTCGATGTCGCGGGCGGTGTCGCCGCTGGCCAGCGTCCAGGCCACTTCCAGGCCGTCGCGCACGCGGCCGCCGAGCAGTTCGCTGACGGCCAGGCCCAGGCGCTTGCCCTGGGCGTCGAGCAGCGCGGTTTCCACCGCCGAGCGGGCGAAGGTGTTGCCCTTGATGGCCTTGTCCAGACGCTGCATGGCGGCGTTGATGTTGCAGGCGTCCTGGCCGATCAGCAGCGGCGCGAAGTGCGCCTCCAGGTTGGCCTTGATGCTTTCCGGGCTTTCGTTGCCATAGGCCAGGCCACCGATGGTGGTGGCCTCGCCGAGGCCCTCGATGCCGTCGCTGCAGCGCAGGCGCAGGATCACCAGGGTCTGCTGCTGCATGGTGTGCATCGCCAGCTTGTGCGGGCGGATGGTCGGCAGGTCGACGATGATCGCTTCGAGGCGTTCGATCAGGGCTTGGGTCATCTCGGGTTCCATATCACGCTAGGCTGCTTGTCGAGGCCCGGCCGTCTGGTGCGGCCGATACCTTCCAGGTCTTTTGTTGCACACCGAAGGATTGCGCCAGCGGTGGCGAGCAGTCCAATATCATTGCCCTCTCGTTCCATACCCTGGAGGTATCATGGAGCTTCGACACCTGCGGTACTTCCAGGCGGTCGCCGAAACCCTCAACTTCACCCGCGCCGCCGAGCGCCTGCACATCGCCCAGCCGCCGTTGAGCCGGCAGATCCAGCAGCTGGAGGAACTGCTCGGCGTCGAGCTGCTGGAACGCGGCCGGCCGCTGCGCCTGACCGAGGCCGGGCGCTTCTTCTACGAGCAGAGCGGCACCCTGCTGGAACAGCTGCAGAACATCTGCGACAACACCCGCCGCATCGGCCTGGGCCAGCGCCAGTGGCTGGGCATCGGCTTCGCGCCTTCGACGCTCTACGCGGTGCTGCCGGAGCTGATCCGCGAGCTGCGCGGCGACGCCGAGCTGGAGCTGGGCTTGCAGGAAATGACCACCCTGCAGCAGGTCGAGGCGCTGAAGAGCGGGCGCATCGACATCGGCTTCGGGCGCATGCGTTTCGACGACCCGGCCATCCACCAGCAGGTGCTGCGCGAGGACCCGCTGGTGGCGGTGCTGCCCACCGGGCACCCGCTGCTGGGCGCGCCGGTGAGCCTGCAGCGGCTGTCCCGCGAGCCCTTCGTGCTGTACCCGGCCAACCCGCGGCCGAGCTATGCCGACCACGTGCTGGCGCTGTTCGCCAACCACGGCCTGGGCATCCGCGTGGCGCAGTGGGCCAACGAGCTGCAGACCGCCATCGGCCTGGTCGCCGCCGGCCTGGGCGTGGCCCTGGTGCCGGCCTCGGTGCAGCAGCAGCACCGCCCGGACATCGGCTACGTCGCCGTGCTGGAACCCGAGGCGGTGTCGCCGATCGTCCTCAGCCGCCGCGCCGGCGATGTCAGCGCCATGGTCCAGCGCTGCCTGGCGCTGATCGAGCAGGTCAACCACTGAGCATGCCACTCAGAGCAGCCTCAGGGGCGCGTCGATGATCAGGCGGAACTCCTCCAGGTTGCCCTCGATCTGCCCCGCGCTGGCGCGGTGCCAGATGTAGCCGGTCGACAGGCCGACGCCGCGCAGCGGCCCGGATTGCACGGCGTAGCTGAACAGGCCGCCGACCTCGTAGTGGCTCTCGCCCTTCTGCCCCAGCACCGAGTTGTAGGCCGCGCGGGGACCGCCGTCGTAGCCGCTGCCGTCGATGCCCCAGCCCTTGACGTACCAGAACAGGCTCTTGAAGCCCGGCAGGCCGTAGGGCGTCCAGTCGGTGCCGTAGCTGACCTGGAAGGAGCGCTCGTTGGGCCCGTTGTAGTACGAGAGCATGGCGTTGGGCAGGTCGAAGGCGTTGGACTCGGCGGGAAAGTCGAAGTACTCGTCGCCGTCGATCTGCTGGAAGGCCAGCTTCAACGTGTGGTTGGCGTAGCCCGGCGCGACGCTCGCGCCATAGGCCCGCTGGCCGATGCGCCCGGCGTTCTCGCGGCCGCTGGAGCGGGTGTCGTAGAAGTCCAGGCGCAGGCCCAGGTCCAGCTCGCCCAGGCGGTAGCGCTGCGCCCAGCCGGCGTAGGTGCGGTCCCAGATGTCGTCGAAACGCGACAGGTAGAGGCTGGCCCGGCCCCGCTCGCCGAGGCGGTAGTCGCCGCCGGCATAGGCGATCCAGTCGCTTTCCACCAGGCGCGTGGCGAAGGTCAGGCTCAGGTCCTGGCTGCCGGCGCCGGTGCGCGGCGTGGCGCGCTGGAAGTGCCCGGCCTTGAAGGTCAGCCCGGGCAGGTCATGGCTCTCCAGCGAGAAGCCATCGAAGGAGGCCGGCAGGGTGCGGGTGTCGGCGTAGCTCATCACCGGCGTGCGGATCTGCTGGCGGCCGAGCTTCGCCTCGGTTTCGCCGGCTTTCAGCTTGAGCGCGGCGATGCCCACCTTGCCCCACTGGTCCACCACCTCGCCGTCGCGCTCCACCAGCAGGCGGGTGCTGCCGCCGGCCACCGCTTCGCGGCTGCGTTCCAGGGCCACCGCGCCGTACAGCGAGAAGTCCATGCCCAGGCCCTGCTCGCCCTGGCTGTAGCCGGACCGGTAGTCGAGCTTCAGGCCCTGCAGCCAGGCCACGCGGTCGCGCACCGGGCGCCCGCCCTCGTCGTCGGGCACCCGGAAGTAGCTGTCCTTGCGGGCGATTTCATGGGAATACCAGTGGCGGGTGTTCAGCACCAGCGAGCTATCTTCGAACAGGCGGCGCTCGTCGGCCAGGGCCAGTTCGGCGGTGAAGGGCGCCAGCAGCGCCAGGGGGCCGGCGAAGCGCCGGGCCCGGGTTTCGCTTATGTGCATCGGGTCATGCCTCTTCATTGTTGTTGTCGTCTGGCATGGGCGCTCAGACGGGCCCGGTCTGATAGGCGCGCGGCATCCGCGCCGCCGCCTCGATCACGGCGGCCACCTGGAAGCAGCGGTCCTCGCGGTAGTGGTCGGCGATGACCTGCACGCCGGCCGGCAGGCGCTCGCCCTGCAGGCCGCTGGGCACGCTGAGCGCCGGCAGGCCACTGAGCGCGACGCTCATCAGGATCGCCTGCTGGCGCATGATCTGTGCCATGGCCGCGCCGCCCTGGGCATCCAGGCCCCAGGGCAGCGGCGCGCTGGCGGACACCGGGGCGATCAGCGCGTCGTAGCGCTGGAACAGCGCGCGCCACTTCACCCGCAGGTTGTTGCGGGTGGCCAGCGCGACGACGTATTCGTCCAGGCCGGTCTCCGGCGTCGCCTCCAGCATGCCCTGCACGGCCGCCTGCAGCGCCTCGCTGCCCTCGCGCCGCATGACCGGCAGCAGTTGCAGGCGGATCTCGGTCATGACGATGCGCAGCCAGGTCTGGGTGGCCAGCTCGTGGTCCGGCAGGCTCACCGGCTCGACGCGGTAGCCGGCGTCCTCGAGCATCTTCGCCACCGCCGCCAGGTTGTCCCGCACCGAAGCGTCGAGGGGGATGCCGGGCAGTTCGTTGACCAGGCCGACCACCCGCTTCTCGCGCGCCTCGGGCGACGCCACGGGGCTCACCCAGTTGGGGTCGGCGCCGCCGCTGCTGGCCATCGCCAGGAAGGCCAGGCGCGCATCGGCCACGCTGCGCGCCAGCGGCCCCTGGGTGGCGATCTGCTGACCGGCGAAGCCCAGGCCGAGCCCGGGGGGAATGCGCCCGACGCTGGGGCGCAGGCCGACCACGCCGCAGGCATAGGCCGGGTAGCGGATGGAGCCGGCGATGTCGTTGCCGTGGGCGATCGGGCACATGCCCGCGGCCACGGCCGAGGCCGCGCCGCCGCTGGAGCCGCCCGGGGTGATGTCGGCGCGCCAGGGGTTCAGCGTGCGGCCGTACAGCGGGCTTTCGGTGTACCAGCGGAAGGAGAACTCCGGCGTGCTGGTCAGGCCGATGATGACCGCGCCGTTGTCCAGCAGGTTCTGCACCACCGGGCTGTTGTCGGCGGCGATGTTGTCGCGGCGCGCCAGCAGCCCGTTGGTGTTGGGCTGGCCGGCGACGTTCTGGTTGACCTTGACGGTGACCGGCACCCCGTGCAGCGGCGGCAGCGCGTCGCTACCCCGCCGCTGGTCGGCGCGCTGCGCCGCGCGCAGGGCCTCGTCGCGCATCTCGTGGACCACCGCCTTGAGCCCGGGGTTGGCCTCGGCGATGCGCCCGAGGCAGCTTTCCACCGCCTCCCGGCTGCTGATGGCGCCGCTGGCGATGCCGGCGGCCAGCTCGCTGGCCTGCCATTGCCACAGCGGCGCATCCGGCAGCGCGAGCGCCGCCTGCCCTTGCTTCACGCTGGCGGCCAGCGCGTTCCTGCCGAGCAACAAGCCGGCGAACAAGGCCGCGGCACCGGTCATGAAATCTCTGCGTTGCATGCTGTTCCCTCCTTGGCTCCCGTCAGCGCGGAAGCCTGCGGCGGGTGCCGGAGTGGCCGGCCCCGCCCTTCCGTTGTCGGTTCAGGCCCGGGCTTCGGCCAGGGGCGCGAGCACCCGCTCGCTGCGGCTGACCAGGTACATGGCCAGGGCCGCCAGCGCGCCGGGGATGGCGAAGGCCATGAAGTTCAGGTGCAGCGGCAGCTCGATGGCCAGCAGCGAGCCGCCCAGCAGCGGGCCGACGATGGCGCCGTTGCGGCCGATGCCCGAGGCCCAGCCCAGGCCGGTGGAGCGGATGGCCAGGCCGTAGAACTGCGCGGCGGTGGCGTAGAGCAGGATCTGCGTGCCGATGGTGGTGGCCCCGGCGATGCCGATCAGCAGGTAGAGCACCGGCATCGGCGTGTTGAAGCCCAGCAGAGTGATGGAAACGGCAGCGGCGACGAAAAACAGCGCCACCACCTTGGGCAGGTTGAAGCGGTCGCCCAGCCAGCCGCCGAAGATGGCCCCGAACATGCCGCCGAAGTTCAGCGCCAGCAGGAACGACAGGCTCGAACCCAGGCTGTAGCCGGCGTTGGCCATCAGCTTCGGCAGCCAGGAGCTGAGCGCGTAGACCATCAGCAGGCAGCAGAAGAACGCCACCCAGAGCATCAGGGTGCGCAGCGCGCGACCCTCGCGGAACAGCTCAAGCACCGGCGCGCCCTGTGGCTTGCTCTCGCCCAGGTGCAGCTCGGCGGCCTCCTCCAGGGTGGTTTCCGGGGAAATGCGGCGGAGGATGGCGCGGGCCTGTTCGGTACGCCCCTGGCGCAACAGGAAGCCCACCGACTCCGGCAACTGCCAGAGGATCAGCGGCAGCATCAGCAGCGGCAGCAGCGCGGCGAAGAACATCGCCTCCCAGCCGAAGCGCGGCAGCATGTAGATGCCCACGCCGGCGGAGAGCATGCCGCCCAGCGAGTAGCCGCTGAACATCACCGCCACCAGGGTGCTGCGCAGTTTCCTCGGCGCGTATTCGTTCATCAGCGCTACCACGTTGGGCATCAGCCCGCCGATGCCGAGGCCGGCCATGAAGCGGCAGATGCCGAACTGCGTGGGGTTGCTGGCGAAACCGTTGACCAC
This sequence comes from Pseudomonas sp. PI1, assembly GCF_000812405.1. Classification (NCBI taxonomy): domain Bacteria; kingdom Pseudomonadati; phylum Pseudomonadota; class Gammaproteobacteria; order Pseudomonadales; family Pseudomonadaceae; genus Pseudomonas; species Pseudomonas sp. PI1. Next base: position 4,479 of record NZ_JWMC01000061.1, on the reverse strand, counting down.
GGTGAAGCCGGAGAAGAGCACGAAGCAGATGGCGATGCCCTTCTTGCGCCCGACCTTGTCGGCCAGCGGGCCGAAGAACAGCGCCCCGGCCATCATGCCGAACAGCGCGTAGCTGCCCAGCGCGCCGGCCTGCAGCGGGGTCAGGCCCCACTCCTTCATCAGCACCGGCAGCACCACGCCGTAGATGAACAGGTCGTAGCCGTCGAAGATCAGCAGCAAGGCGCACCAGGCCATGACCATCCAGTGGAAGCGGCCGAAGCGCGCGTTGTCGATGACGTCGTGTACGTCGATTTTCCGCATGGCATCACTCTCTTTTTTGTTGTTGTGCGAGAAGCCGTTGGGGCCGCGTCGTGGGCGGTCCGTCTTTGCGTAGGATGGCGTTGGGCCGGAGGCGCTACCCATCGCCTCGGGTGATGGGTATCGCTGCGCTCAACGCCATCCTACGGGTTGGTTCGGGTCGGGTTTTCAGCCCAGGTCGCCACCGCCTACCGGCAGGGTCACGCCGGTGATGTAGGAGGCTTCGTCGGAGGCCAGGAAGAGGATGGCGCCGACCTGTTCGTCGATGCTGCCGTAGCGCTTCATCAGGCTGCTGTTCACGGTCTGGTCGACGATCTGCTGGTACCAGACCTTCTCCTGCGCGCTCTGCTCGGCGGTGTTGCGTGGGATGCGCCGCGGCGGCGCCTCGGTGCCGCCCGGCGCGGTGGCATTCACTCGCACGCCACGCTCGGCGGTCTCGAAGGCCAGGCAGGCGGTCAGCGCGTTCACCCCGCCCTTGGCCGCGCCGTAGGGCACGCGGTTGACGCCGCGGGTGGCGATGGAGGAGACGTTGACGATGGCCCCGGCGCCCTGCTCCAGCATCGGCACCAGGGCGGCGCGGCAGCACCACAGGGTGGGGAACAGCGAGCGGCGCACCTCGGCTTCGATCTCGTGTTCGGCGTAGTGCTCGAAGGGCTTGGCCCAGATGGTGCCGCCGACGTTGTTGACCAGGATGTCCAGGCGGCCGAAGCGTTGCACGGCTTCGTTGACCACGCGCTGGGCTTCGGCGAATTGCTCCAGGTCGGCGGTGAGGGTCAACACTTCGGCGTGTTGGCCGAGTTCGTCCTGCAGTTCGTGGACCAGCTCGGAGCGGTCCACGGCGACCAGGCGGGCGCCCTCCTCCGCCAGACGCTCGGCGACGCGGCGGCCGATGCCCTGGGCGGCGCCGGTGACCAGGGCGACTTTGTGGGGGAATCTGTTCATGGGTACCTCGGTTGGGGTTGCGTCCTGGGATTACGTGCGTGGCCTGGCTGCCCTCTCCCCCCGCCCTGGCTGCGCGCCCCGCTCCGAAGGGAGAGGGAGCTTGTCCGTGCCTGCGTCATCCAAGGTTTCAACCGGCAGCTCCGTGTATGCCGAAACCTCCGGCTGAAGCCATGCAGACCAGCAGCTCAGGACAGTCCCCTCTCCCTTCAGGGAGAGGGTTAGGGAGAGGGGCTCTTAGCCACCCGTTCAAGCCGCACTGGCCGCAAACTTCTCGTAGTAGAAATTCGCCGGCGTAATCCCCTGCTCGCGGATGTACGCGCTCACCGCCTCGACCATCGGCGGCGGGCCGCACAGGTAGATGTCCACCTCGCCTTCGTTGAGATGCGCAGGCGTGATGTGCTGGGTGACGTAGCCCTTGTGCGGGTAGCTGCTCTCGGGGTTGGCCACGCAGGCGCTGAAGCTGAAGTTGGGGATGCGCGCGGCGAAGGCTTCGAGCTTGTCCAGTTCCACCAGGTCGAAGTCGTTGGTCACCCCGTAGATCAGGTGCAGCGGGTGTTCGCTGCCCTGCTCGGCGATCTTCTCCAGCATCGCGGTGAAGGGCGCCAGGCCCGTGCCGCCGGCCAGCAGCAGCAAGGGCCGCTTGATGTCGCGCAGGTAGAAGCTGCCCAGCGGGCCGGCCAGTTCCAGGCTGTCGCCGGCCTTGGCCAGGCTGGTGAGGAAGCTGCTCATCAGCCCGCCGGGCACGTTGCGGATCAGGAAGCTGACCTCGCCGCCCTTCTGCAGCGAGCTGAAGGAATAGGCGCGGCTCTGGCCGCTGCCCGGCACCTGCAGATTGACGTACTGCCCCGGCAGGAAGGCCAGCTTGCTCAGGGACTCGCCCTTGACCGACAAGGCGATGGTGCTCTCGGACAGCTGGCGCACCTCGCTGATGGCAGCCTGGTAGCTGGCCTGCTGGGTCTTGCAGACGTCCGAGGCCGCCGGCACGCGCACCACGCAGTCGCTTTCGGCGCGCATCTGGCAGGTCAGCACGTAGCCTTGCTCGGCTTCTTCCTCGCTCAGCGCATCCTCGATGTAGTCCTGGCCCAGGTCGTAGCGGCCGGCTTCGGCGAAGCACTTGCAGGTGCCGCAGGCGCCGTCGCGGCAGTCCAGCGGGATGTTCACGCCCTGGCGGTAGGCCGCGTCGGCGACGGTTTCGCCGGGGTTGGCGTCGATGAAGCGGGTGACGCCGTCTTCGAAGTTCAGTGCGATCGAATAGCTCATGGCGGCCACCTCAGATGTGGTAGATGTCGATGACCTGGCGGACGTAGTCGTTCTTCAGCACCACCTTCTTCGCCTTGATCAGCGGGTTCTCGCCACGCAGGTCGAGGGTGTAGAAGCTGGTGCCGAAGTAGCTGTCGGTGGTCTTGTAGCGGAAGCTCAGGGTGTGCCAGTTGAAGCGCACCTGGCAGATGCCGTCTTCCTCGCCCAGCACTTCGATGTTGCTGATGTTGTGCGAGGTGCGGGTGTCCGGCATGGTCGCGCTGGAGCGTTCGGTCTTGATGCGGAACACGCGGTCTTCCAGGCCGCCGCGGTTGCCGTACCAGATCAGCGAGATTTCCCGCTGCGGGTCCTGGGTCAGCTCGTCGCGGTCGTCCCAGGCCGGCATCCAGAAGCTGGCGTCGCTGGCGTACAGCTCCAGCCAGGCGTCCCAGTCCTTGTCGTCGAGGTAGCGGGCTTCGCGGTAGAGGAAGTCGCGGACGGTTTCGTAGCGGCTCATCACACGGCCTCCTCGAGCGGAATGCGCCTGGCTTCTTCGGCGGCCAGGGCTTCGCTCATCGCCTGCAGCCAGTACTTGTGCTGCAGCACGAACAGGCCTTCGTCCTCGGTGCGCACGCCGGACAGTTGCGGGTGCAGGTCGATTTCCTGCGCGGCGGCATCGGCGCCGTCGATCCAGTGCGCGGCCCCGCGGGACATGTCGTTCCAGCCTTCGGCGCTGCCCTGGTAGGCCTGCTGGCAGGAGCGGAACTCCTCCAGGTCGTCCGGGGTGGCCATGCCGCTGACGTTGAAGAAGTCCTCGTACTGGCGGATGCGCTGGGCGCGGGCCTCCAGGCTCTCGCCCTTGGGCGCGATGCAGTAGATGGTGATTTCGGTGCGGTTGACGTCGATCGGCCGGGCGATGCGGATCTGCGAGCTGAACTGGTCCATCAGGTAGACGTTGGGGTACAGGCAGAGGTTGCGCGAATTCTGGATCATCCAGTCGGCGCGGGCCTGGCCGAAGTCGGCGGCGAGCTGTTCGCGGCGCTCGAAGGCCGGGCGGTCCTCGGGGTTGGCCCAGCGCGTCCAGAGCAGCATGTGGCCATGCTCGAAGGAGTAGAAGCCGCCGCCGTGCTTGGCCCAGCCGCCGGCGCTCATGGTCTTCACTTCCTCGCCGGCCTCGCGCTGCTTGCGCTGGTTCTGGGTGGCGGCGTAGTTCCAGTGCACGGAGCTGACGTGGTAGCCGTCGGCGCCGTTCTCGGCGGTGAGCTTCCAGTTGCCTTCGTAGATGTAGCTGCTCGATCCGCGCAGCACTTCCAGGCCTTCGGGGGACTGGTCGACGATCATGTCGATGATCTTCGCCGACTCGCCCAGGTGCTCCACCAGCGGGCGCACGTCGGGGTTGAGGCTGCCGAAGAGGAAGCCGCGGTAGGACTCGAAGCGGGCGACCTTAGTCAGGTCGTGGGAGCCTTCGCAGTTGAAGCTCGACGGGTAGCCGGCCTCGGCCGGGTCCTTGACCTTGAGCAGTTTGCCGGAGTTGTTGAAGGTCCAGCCGTGGAACGGGCAGGTGTAGCTGGAGCGGTTGCCCGACTTGTGCCGGCAGAGCATGGCGCCCTTGTGGCTGCAGGCGTTGAGGAAGGCATTGAGCACGCCATCCTTGTTGCGCGCGATGAAGATCGACTGGCGACCGATCATGGTGGTCAGGAAGTCGTTCTTCTCGGGAATCTGGCTTTCGTGGGCGAGGTAGACCCAGTTGCCTTCGAAGATGTGCTTCATCTCCAGTTCGAACAGGCGCGGGTCGGTGAACATTTCGCGCTTGCAGCGGTAGACGCCCTTGGCGGGGTCTTCTTCGAGCAGGGAACGCAAGTAGTCGATACCCAGGGTCATGGCCGGGGCCTCCGTTGTTATTGTTCAGGCAGGCTCAGGTTAGGGCTGGGTGGGCGGGGGCAATATCCGCTTTGTGCAGAGCGTTATCCGGTTTTTGCAGGCGGGGGTGCGGGGGGGTTC
>NZ_JWMC01000007.1:0-109780 GCF_000812405.1 Pseudomonas sp. PI1 | reverse complement strand
TGAACAGTGGAGGCCCCAGTCAAGCGATGGCGGCAGGCGAAGAACGTTAACGCCTAGCCACTCCTGAAATCAGCAAAACATCCCACGCCGATCGAGGCTCCTGCCTACGCGCAGGACACCATCTCTGGCAGATGCATCTAGAGGCGCCGGATCAGTAGCTCCCGCGCCTTCGCCATTTCCTCCGCCGGCAGTCCCGCCCAGAGCACCGGCTTGCCGGCGATGAGCGCGCCCAGGGCGGCGCCGTCGCGGTAGAGCACGCGGTTGCCGGCTACTGCCGGTACCTTCCTGCCCGGTAGCAGGGTGCCGGCGAGGTTGAGTGGGTCCACCGCCGAGAGCACCAGGTATTCGCCGTCCTTTTCGCGCCGGCGCACTTCGCGCAGCAGGCCGACGGCCTCGGGCAGGGCGAACTGTTCGCCGGTGAGGCCGGCGACGAAGCGCCCGCCGCGGATTTCCCCGCGGGCCTCCAGGCGGTGGTAGACGCGCAGCAGGTCGCGCCAGGGTGGCAGCCAGTCGGCCTCGCGCTCCAGCACGCGCCAATAGACCACGCCGTAGCGGCGCAGCAGGGTCATGGCCACGTGTTCCAGCACTTCCGCCTGCAGGCGCGGCGGCTGGCCTTCGATCAGTTCGTTGCGCGGGCGGCGCAGCAGCGCCCAGCGGCCGGCGTCGGCCATGCCGAACAGTGGGGCGCGCGCCCGGCGCTCCTGGCGGCTGCGCTTGGCCGCCGGCAACAGCAGCGCGCGCAAGCCGGCGAAGCTGTCGGCGTTCACCCGGCCCACCGCCACCAGTTCGCCCAGGGCCATTTCCAGTTCGCTGCGCAGCAGGTGCGCCTCGCTGGTGAGTTCGTCGAAGAAGAGTGCGCCCTGCTCCTGCAACGCCTGCAGCACCTTCTGCGCCTTCGAGGACAGCTCGGCCTCCGGCGCATCGGCGCAGAGCGCGCCCCACAGCGGCAACTGGCGGCGCGGCAGCAGGACGATGGGCGTGCTGCGCAGCGGCCCGGCGCCGCTGCGCCCGCGCGCCGTGCCGCGGCTGGGCAGGCGCGCCCAGACCAGGCGGCCGGCGCGGCACAGGTCGTCCAACCAGTTGATGCCGTAGTCGGCCACCCGCGCCGGCAGCAGGTCGCTTTCCCAGGCCCCGGCGGCAGCCTGGAAGCCTTCCAGCTGGCTGAGCACGCCGGCCAGGGCCTCGGCGCCGCGCGCCCGGGTGGTTCTGGAGACGCGCTGCCAGTCGAACAGGAAGCGCATGAAGTCGGCGCGCTCCACCGGCTCGATCTCGCGGCGCAGGCGGCGCACCGTGTAGCGGTGGATGCGTGCCAGCAGGTGGCGCTCGCACCACTCCTCCTCGTCGGCGCCTGGGCTGAAGCGGCCGCGCAGCACGTAGCCCTCGCGCTCCAGGCCAGCCAGGGCGAAGGCGATGTCGGCGGGCGGCAGGTCGAGGTCCATGGCCAGTTGCGCCTGGGTGCGCGGGCCGAAGCCGGTCAGGCGCGCGCGCAGCAGTTCCAGGCGCGCATCCTCGGCGGACCAGCCTTCCTGCAACGCCAACGGCAGGTCCAGCTCGGGCGCCAGCCGTGCCTGTGGATAGACCGCCCGCAACTGGCTGAGGCGTTCGGCGGCCACCCAGAGGTCGGCCGCGCCGCTGCGCAGGCGCGTCGCCCGCCCGGCCTTGGCCAGGCGCCCGAGCAGCAGTTCCCAGCCCAGGTTGGCGCGGGCTTCCCCGGCGAGGATGCAGCCCAGGCCGGTCAGCGCCTCGTGCATCTCGTCGGCGTCGCGGGCCTCGGGCCAGGCTTCGGCGCGCACCGCGGCGATGGCCTCGGGGTCGAGGGCGCCGAGGTCGTCGGCCGATTCCGCGTCGCTCCAGCGCCGGCTCAGCACGGCCTGGGTGCGGCGTTCTTCCAGCGGGGCGTCGTCGAGGTAGGCGTAGGGGCTGGCGCTGAGCACTTCCGCCGCCAGCGGCGAAGGCGCCGGCAGGTCGCGGGCGTGCAGCGCCACCTCCCCGGCCTCCATGCGCCGCAGCAGGGCCAGCCAGCCCTCGCAGTCCATGGCTTCGTGCAGGCAGTCGTCGAGGGTCTGGGCCACCAGCGGGTGGTCGGGAATCTCGCGCTCGCCGACGATGTTCTCCAGGCACGCCACCTGGTCGGGGAACACCGCCGCCAGCAGGTCCTCGCTGCGCATGCGTTGCAGTTGCGGCGCCACCTTGCGCCCGCCGCGGAAGCGCGGCAGGGCCAGCGAGGTGGTGGCGTTCCAGCGCCAGCGCACGCCGAACAGCGGCGCGTCGAGCAGGGCCTGGATCAGCACGTGTTCTGCGCTCTTCGAGTTCAGGTAGCGCCACACCTCGTCCAGCGGGAAGCTGTGGCTGGTGGACAGCGAGAGGATAATGGCGTCCTCGGTGGCCGCCGCCTGCAGCTCGAAGTTGAAGGTGCGGCAGAAGCGCTTGCGCAGGGCCAGGCCCCAGGCGCGGTTGATGCGGCTGCCGTAGGGCGAGTGCAGCACCAGTTGCATGCCGCCGGATTCGTCGAAGAAGCGCTCCAGCACCAGCGCCGACTGGCTCGGCAGCACGCCGAGGGCGGCGCGGGCGCGGGCCAGGTATTCCACCAGTTGCCGGGCCGCGGCTTCCTGCAGGCCCAGCTCGTCCTCCAGCCAGCGCAGCGCCGGGGCCAGGGGCGCGTCGCTGCCCTGCCCTTCGGCGAGCAAGGCGTCCAGACGCTCGCGCAGGCGCGACACGCTCACCGACAGCTCATCGCTGCGCCCCGGCGCCTCCCCCAGCCAGAACGGGATGTTCGGCGGCAGGCCCTGGGCGTCCTCGACGCGCACCTTGCCCGGCTCCACGCGGAGGATGCGGTAGGACACGTTGCCCAGCTGGAACACGTCGCCGGCCAGGCTTTCCACGGCGAAGTCCTCGTTCACCGTGCCCACGGTCAGGCCCTGGGGCTCCAGCAGCACCTGGTAGTCGCCGGCGTCGGGAATGGTGCCGCCGGAGGTCACGGCGGTTAGCCGAGCGCCGCGCCGGCCACGCAGCAGGCCGTGGACGCCGTCGCGGTGCAGGTAGGCGCCGCGCTGGCCGTTGCGGCTGGCGTAGCCCTCGGCGAGCATGCGCAGCACGGCGTCGAAACGCTCGCGCGGCAGGCCGGCGTAGGGCTGGGCGTGGCTCAGCAGCTGGAACAGCTCGTCCTCGCGCCACTCGCGGCAGGCCACTTCGGCGACTATCTGCTGGGCCAGCACGTCCAGCGGCGCGCGGGGGATCGCCAGGGCATCCAGTTCGTCGCGGCGCACGCTGTCGAGCAGCGCCACGCATTCGATCAGCTCGTCGCGGGAGGTGGGGAACAGCCGCCCTTTCGGCGTGCCGCCGACGCTGTGCCCGGAACGCCCGACACGCTGCAGGAAGGCGGCGATGGAGCGCGGCGAGGCGACCTGGCAGACCAGCTCGACGTCGCCGATGTCGATGCCCAGCTCCAGCGAGGCGGTGGCCACCAGCACCTTCAGGCGCCCGGCCTTGAGCCGCTGCTCGGCGCCCAGGCGCTGTTCCTTGGACAGGCTGCCGTGGTGCGCGGCGACCTTGTCTATCCCCAGGCGCTCGCCCAGGTGGCGGGTGATGCGCTCGGCCAGGCGGCGGGTGTTGACGAACACCAGGGTGGTGCGGCGCTCCTCGGCCAGCGCGGCGAGGCGGTCGTAGACGCTGTCCCAGACCTCGTGGGACATCACCGCCTCCAGCGGCGCCGGCGGCACTTCGATGCCCAGGTCGCGGGCGCGGCTGTAGCCGATGTCGACGATGCGGCAGTCGGCGTTGCCGCAGAGGAACCGCGCCACCGCCTCGACGGGCTTCTGCGTGGCCGACAGGCCGATGCGCACCAGCGGCTCGGCGCACAGGGCCTGCAGGCGCTCCAGCGACAGCGCCAGGTGGCTGCCGCGCTTGCTGCCGGCCAGGGCGTGGATCTCGTCGACGATGACGCTGCGCGCGCCGGCCAGCATCTGCCGCCCGGAGTCGGAGCCGAGCAGCACGTAGAGCGACTCCGGGGTAGTCACCAGGATCTGCGGCGGCCGCCGGCGCATGGCCTCGCGCTCGCCCTGGCTGGTGTCGCCGGTGCGCACCGCGCTGCGGATGTCCACGGCCGGCAGGCCCTGGCGCTCAAGCTCGGCACGGATGCCGGCCAGGGGTTCTTCCAGGTTGATGCGGATGTCGTTGGACAGCGCCTTGAGCGGCGAGACGTAGACCACGCAGGTGCGGTCCGGCAGCTCGCCGCCGTTGGCCAGGCCCTCGCGCACCAGTTGGTCGATGGCCGAGAGGAAGGCGGTGAGGGTCTTGCCCGAGCCGGTGGGCGCGGCCACCAGGGTCGAGCGCCCAGCGCGGATCGACGGCCAGGCCTGCACCTGGGCCGGGGTGGGCGCGGCGAAGTGGCGGGCGAACCAGGCGGCGACGGCGGGGTGGAAACCCTGCAGGACGTCGGCGGGCGTGGCGCTGCTGGCGAGTCGGTTCATGGGCATCAATATGGTGGCGGCGGGCGAGGCCCTCAAGCACCGCCGATCGTGGCTGGCCTGGCGCGGCGCAGGCATCGCGCGGCCAGGTCACGGGGGACCGAAGGAAACAGCCTCAGCACTCTACACAAACGACAGCGCCCCTCGGAGATCACCTACAAGCAGTACGGGCATGTCATAACAACGCCTCCCCTTATCATCTCGGCGCATCACGAATCGCGCACTGACTTCCTACCAGGACAGGGCGCCCAGCCCGCCCTGGAGGACATTTCGTTTGGCAATTTTCGGCAAGCTCTCCGACTTCCCGCTCGCGGAAGTCCTCTCGGTCATCGGCAAGCGCGCAGGCCAGCTGACGCTTGAAGAACCGGACGGCAGGCGGCTCCGCCTGCGGCTGCAGAACGAACGGCTGCTCGGCCTGAGCCTCGAGCAGCCGATCGGCGAGCCGGGCGAGATCAAGCGTGCTCTGCAGTCGATCGGCGACGCCAGCTTTCACTTCGAACCCACGCCGCCCATGGAGGCGAAACCCGGCCAGCACCTGCCCATCGACCAGGTGCTCGCCAGCCTGGCGCCCTCGTCCCGGGCGGAGCCGTCGGTGCATCCGGACACGCGCTTCGTGCTGATCCGCGGGCGCACGGTGACGCTGCCGGCCGAGCTCGACGCCTTCCTGGCCAGGGCCATGCCCCTGCTGGCCGAGGGTTGCAGCGCGCGGCAACTGGCCCAGGCGCTGAAGCTGGAAGTCCGCGAGACCTGCGCATCCCTGCAGCACCTGCGGGAGATCAAGAAAATCTGGCCGGTGCGCGCCCACGAGAGCGCCGGTGCATCGACGAAACATGCCAACCCCACCCTCGCCAGCCGTCTGAAGAGGCTCTTCCGCCCATGAACCAGGACAGCGCACCGCCGATCAAGGTCGTCGTCTCCGGGCCCGTGGGCTCGGGCAAGACCACCCTGATCCGCAACCTCTCGCAAATCCCCGTCGTCGACACCGAGGTGCCCAGCAGCGAAGCCATCGGCAAGGCGAACACCACTGTGGCGCTGGACTTCGGCCGGATCACCCTGGGCGCCACCGACATCCATCTGTTCGGCACGCCCGGCCAGGAGCGCTTCAGCTTCATGTGGGAACTGCTCAGCGAAGGCGCCGACGGCCTGGTGCTGATGCTGGCCGCCGACCACCCGGAGCAGTTCGGCCAGGCCCGCAGCATCCTCGAGGCGATCACCAGCGTGCAGCCGGTGCCCTTCATCGTCGCCCTCACCCACTGCGACGCCGACGACCAGGCCTGGGTGCCGGCCGAGGTCGCCGCCTACTTCGACCTGCCACCGCAGCACGTCATCGCCACGGACGCCCGCGACCGGCAGAGCGCCTGCGATGTCCTGGTACAGCTGCTGGCCAACGACGCCCCATCACCCGACCCCCACCACGGAGAAACCCCATGACCCGACAAGAACGCCTGCAAGCCGAACTCGACCGCCTCCGGCAGTCGGTCCCCAGCATCCGCGGGGTGCTGCTCGGCAGCCTGGACGGCATGCCCATCGTCGACGCCATCAGCGACCATGGCATCGAACCGGCGCGCATCGCAGCCATGGCCGCCGCCGCCCTGGGCGTGGGCCGGCGCATCGGCGAAACCCTCAAGAGCGGCGCGATGAAGGAACTGAGCCTGCTGGCGGAAGACGGCCGGGTGTTCATCCACCTGGCCGGCGACAAGGCCTGCCTGGCGATCGTCGCCGCGCGCGACAGCAACGTGGGCCTGATCAACCTCGAAGTGGCGGACAGCCTCGCCACCCTCGACAGCATTCTCTGAGGAGCCCCCCATGCATGCAGACCGACTGTCCTGGGCCACCAAGGACGCCGCCATCGTTCACGAACTGATCGCCCTGCTGGACCTGTCCGACAAGGAATGCGCACTGCTCGCAGGCCTCGCCGAACAGGCCAAGGCCATCAGCCCGGCGCTGATCGAAGACTTCTACCAACGCCTGCTGAGCCAGGAGGCCACCCGCGAATTCATCACCGACCAGAAGCGCCTGGGGGAATCCCTGGCCACCTGGTTCTGCGAACTGTTCGGCGGCGTCTACGACGACACCTACGCGCTCAAGCGCCTGAACATCGGCCTGATCCACGTGCGCATCGGCCTGCCGGTGCGCTACCCGCTGGTCATGCTCGACCTGATCGCCCGCTACGGCGAAGAGGTGGCCGGCCAGGCCGGCGCCGAGGCGCTGACGGCCTTCCGCAAAGTCCTGGCGCTGGACGTGGCGACCTTCAACCAGGCCTACGAGAACAACCAGCTGCAACACCTGGCCGACCTCACCGGCAACGAACGGCTGGCCCGCCGCCTGCTTTCCGGCGGCTGAGCCGGGCGCTACCCTTCGCGGATTCCCCCGACGGACCGCGAGACATGGCCGAGAAAGACCGCGACTGGTACTGGCAGAACCTGAAGAACCCCGGCCAGCCCGGCGAACCACCGCCGCGTCGGCGGCAGTGGCACCTGCGCCGGGCGTTCAAGCACCTGCTGCAACTGGCTCTGCTGGTGGCGCTGGCGATAGGCGCCGGCGCCCTCTGGCAGAACCCTGCCAGCCACCAGTGGGGCGAGGCGCGCTGGCACGCCCTGCTCGGCCGCCTGGGCCTGGAGCGCCCGGCCGACAAGGTCACGGCCCAGCCCATGAAGTACACCGACAGTTCCCGGAGCCTGGCCGAGTGCATCAAGCCGGGAAACCTGATCGACGACGAGGTGCGCGCCTGCGTGAAGGGGCAGCGGGTAAAGACCTGGTGACATCCGCCGGCGGAGTCTATCGCGGACGGAGTCCGCTCCTACGCGATCCCCATCCACACCATTCCCATGTAGGAGCGCGCCCTGCGCGCGATTCGCGGGCAGGGCCCGCTCCTACAGGGAGGCACGGTGCAAAGAGGCAAACCGAGCGGATCTTATTCGCGATCCGGCTGGCGTGTGTCGGTGATCGCGGACGGAGTCCGCTCCTGCCATACCGGCGGGCACGGCTTCTCGTAGGATGGGTTGAGCTTGCGAAACCCATGCGGTTGCGGTGATGGGTATCGCTTCGCTCAACGCCATCCTACGAAAAGCCGTGCTTCCTGGAACCGTAGGAGCGGATTCATCCGCGATCGCCCTCTCCCCAGCCCTCTCCCGCAAGCGGGAGAGGGGGCTGTCCGGTGTGGGCGGATAGTCTGGAGTCGGCCGGGAATCCGGGTTCGCGAGCAAGCTCGCTCCTACAGGAGCCGAACCCCGATGTCAGGACTCCCCGCCCTGCCCCAGCCCATGCTGGCGCAGTTTGTTGGCGATGGTGGTGTGCGACACCCCCAGGCGCTTGCCCAGCAGGCGGCTGCTGGGGTGTTCGCGGTAGAGGCGCTCCAGCACCGCGCGTTCGAAGCGGCCGACGATGGCGTCGAGGCCGCCTTCCAGGGAGAAGTCGCCCAGCGGGTGCGGCGCGCCGTAGTCCGGCAGGCGGATGTGCTCGACCTTGATGGTGCCGCCCTCGCACAGCGACACCGCCTGGAACAGCACGTTCTCCAGTTGACGCACGTTGCCCGGCCAGTGGTAGCGGCCCAGGCGGTCCATGGCCTGGGGCGCCAGCTGCGGCAGCGGGCAGCCGATCTGCCGGCTGGCCTGGTCGAGGAAGTGCTCCACCAGCGGCGTCAGGCCGTCGAGGCATTCGCGCAGCGGCGGAATGTGCAGCGAGAGCACGTTGAGGCGGTGGTACAGGTCCTGGCGGAACTCGCCCTTGGCGCACAGCTCGGACAGGTCCACCTGGGTGGCGCAGATCACCCGCACGTCCAGGTACACCTCCTCGTCGCTACCCACCCGGCGGAAGCAGCCGTCCTGCAGAAAGCGCAGCAGCTTGGCCTGCAGGCGCGGGCTCATCTCGCCGACGCCGTCGAGGAACAGGGTGCCGCCGGCGGTCAGCTCCAGCAGGCCGAGCTTGCCTTCCGGGCGCGCGCCCTCGAAGGCGCCGGGGCCGTAGCCGAACAGCTCGGTCTCGGCCATGGATTCCGGCAGCCCGGCGCAGTTCAGCGCCATGAACGGCGCCTGGCCGCGCGGGCTGGCCAGGTGGCAGGCGCGGGCCAGCAGTTCCTTGCCGGTGCCGGTCTCGCCCTCGATCAGCAGCGGCGCGTCCAGCGGCGCCATGCGCCTGGCCTCGCGCACCACCGCGGCCATCACCCGCGAGCTCTGGAAGATGCTGTCGAAGCCGCGCAACTCATGCTTGCGCACGTTGTAGATGCGCTCACCCACGCGGTCGGCGCGGTGCAGGGTGAGCACGGCGCCGGCCAGGGCCTCGCTTTCGTCGTGTTCGGATTGCAGGGGGGCGATGTCGGCGAGGAACACGTCGCCCTTGATCTTCACCCGCAGGCCGTTGATCCGCGCCTTGTTGGCGCGCACCAGTTCCGGCAGGTCGAGGTCCTCGGCGTAGCGCGCCAGGGGAATGCCCGGCACCTCATCGACGCGCACCCCGAGCAGCTGCGCGGCGGCGCGGTTGCCGGCGACTATCTGCCCGGCCATGTCGATGGACAGCACCGGGAAGTCCAGCGCCGCCAGCAGCGCGTTGAGCTCCAGGTGGCGGCGCTCGCTGGGCATCAGGCCGACGCGCTTGACGCCGAACACCCCGGGAATGGCCTCCAGCTTGGGCTTGAGCGACTGGAACTGCAGGTTGATCAGGTTCGGGCAGAGCAGGTAGATGGCGTTGCCCTGCTCGCCGCCGACCTCGCCGCGGTTGACGTTGATGCCGTAGTCGACCAGCAGGTTGAGGATGTCGCGCAGGATGCCGACGCGGTTCTGGCAGTGGACTTTGATACGCATGGCGAGCCCGGAGATTGTCGTTGTGCGGGGCGGCGCCCGGCCGGGTTTCGCCGGCAAGGCGGAAATTTCCGTCAAGAATATGTGACAGTTGACGCCAGCAGCAAGCCGATGACTCGCGATTCGGCGCGATTCGTAATCTTTTCTTTACAAGCGAAGGGGATTTGCAGCGCTCGACCAAGGCCCACGGGGGCTGCATGGGCACGCCGACGCGGCTATTGATGAGGCATCAAAACAACAAAGGCCTCGAAGCCGGAGGACCCATGAAGACAACGCAGTACGTGGCCCGCCAACCTGACGAAGACGGTTTCATCCACTACCCCGAAGCCGAGCACCAGGTCTGGAACACCCTGATCACCCGCCAGCTCAAGGTGATCGAAGGCCGCGCCTGCCAGGAATACCTGGACGGCATCGAGCAGCTCGCCCTGCCCCACGAGCGCATCCCGCAACTGGGCGAGATCAACAAGGTGCTCCAGGCCACCACCGGCTGGCGCGTGGCCCGCGTCCCGGCGCTGATCCCCTTCCAGACCTTCTTCGAATTGCTGGCCAGCCAGCAGTTCCCGGTGGCCACCTTCATCCGCACTCCGGAGGAACTGGACTACCTGCAGGAGCCGGACATCTTCCACGAAATCTTCGGCCACTGCCCGCTGCTGACCAACCCCTGGTTCGCCGAATTCACCCACACCTACGGCAAGCTCGGCCTGGCCGCCAGCAAGGAAGAACGCGTGTACCTGGCGCGGCTGTACTGGATGACCATCGAGTTCGGCCTGCTCGACACCCCGCAGGGCCGGCGCATCTACGGCGGCGGCATCCTCTCCTCGCCGAAGGAGACCGTCTACAGCCTTTCCGGCGAGCCCGAGCACCAGGCCTTCGACCCCGTGGAAGCCATGCGCACACCCTACCGCATCGACATCCTGCAGCCGCTGTACTTCGTGCTGCCGGAACTCAAGCGCCTGTTCGAACTGGCCCACCAGGACATCATGGCGCTGGTCCGCCAGGCCATGCAGCTGGGCCTGCACGCACCCAAGTTCCCGCCGAAGCAGGCAGCCTGAACCCCGAGGCCTGCCCGACATCTTTTCGTAGGAGCGAGCTTGCTCGCGAACAAACGCAGTGCCATGCGGTTCGCAAGCAAGCTCGCCTCTACAGTCCTAAGATCAATGTCTTGCGTGACGAACCCTACAAGGAGAACCCCATGACCGCCCTCAACCAAGCCCATTGCGAAGCCTGCCGCGCCGACGCGCCCCACGTCTCCGACGAGGAACTGGCGACCCTGATCAAGCAGATCCCGGACTGGAACATCGAGGTGCGCGACGGCCACATGGAGCTGGAGCGCGTGTACCTGTTCAAGAACTTCCGCCACGCCCTGGCCTTCACCAACGCCGTCGGCGCCATCGCCGAGGAGGAAGGCCACCACCCGGACCTGCTCACCCAGTGGGGCAAGGTCACCGTCACCTGGTGGAGCCACGAGCTCAAGGGCCTGCACCGCAACGACTTCATCATGGCCGCGCGCACCGACGAGCTGGCCAAGGTCGCCGAAGGCCGCAAATGAACCACTTCGCCCCCATCCCGCGCGTGCCGGGCGACCCCATCCTCGGCCTGCTCGATGCCTACCGCGCCGACCCCAACCCGGCCAAGCTGGACCTGGGCGTCGGTGTCTACAAGGACGCCCAGGGCCTGACGCCGATCCCCCGCGCAGTGAAGCTGGCCGAGCAGCGCCTGGTGGAGCACGAGACCACCAAGAGCTACGTCGGCGGGCACGGCGATGCGCTGTTCGCCGCGCGCCTGTGCGAACTGGTGCTGGGCAGCGACTCGCCGCTGCTGGCCAGCCAGCGCGCCGACGCCAGCCAGACGCCCGGCGGCACCGGCGCCCTGCGCCTGGCCGCGGACTTCATCGCCCGCTGCCTGCCCGGCCGCGGCATCTGGGTCAGCGACCCAACCTGGCCGATCCACGAGACGCTGTTCGCCGCCGCCGGCCTGAAGGTGCACCACTACCCCTACGTCGGCGCCGACAACCACCTCGACGTGGAAGGCATGCTCGCCACCCTGGAAAAGGTGCCCCACGGCGACGTGGTGCTGCTGCACGCCTGCTGCCACAACCCCAGCGGCTTCGACCTGGCCTACAACGACTGGCAGAAGGTGCTGGAAGTGGTGCGCCGCCGCGAACTGCTGCCGCTGATCGACTTCGCCTACCAGGGCTTCGGCGACGGCCTGGAGGAGGATGCCCGCGCCGTGCGGCTGTTCGCCGAGAGCCTGCCGGAGCTGCTGGTGACCAGTTCCTGCTCGAAGAACTTCGGCCTCTATCGCGACCGCGTCGGCGCGCTGATCGTCTGCGCCGCCAATGCCGAGCAACTGGGCAACGTGCGCAGCCAGCTGGCCAGCCTGGCGCGCAATCTCTGGTCCACGCCGCCGGCCCATGGCGCCGAGGTGGTGGCGACCATCCTCGGCGACCGCGACCTCAAGCAGGTCTGGCTGGAGGAAGTCACCGCCATGCGCACGCGCATCGCCGGGCTGCGCCTGGGCCTGGTCGAGGCGCTGCAGCCCCACGGCCTGGCCGAGCGCTTCGCGCACATCGCCATCCAGCGCGGCATGTTCTCCTACACCGGCCTGAGCCCGGAACAGGTGCGCCGCCTGCGCGAGGAACACAGCGTGTACATGGTCGGCAGCGGCCGCGCCAATGTCGCCGGGCTGGACGCCAGCCGCCTGGGCGACCTGGCCCGGGCCATCGCCGCGGTCTGCGCCTGAAAGCTTTTTCCACCCTCGCTCGACCGGCCGCTGGCCGGTCTTTTTTTGCCCGCGTTCAGCGCAGCGACAGCGGCCCGGCCTGGCGCTTCCAGCGCCCCGGGGTGGTCCCGGTCCAGCGCTGGAAGGCCCGGCAGAAGCTGGCCGCCTCGGCATAACCCAGGCACTGGGCGACGCCGTTCAGGTCCATGCGCGACTCCAACAGCAGGCGCTCGGCCAGGCGCAGGCGGATGCCGTCGCTCAGCGGCTGGAAGCGTTGCCCCTCGGCGGCCAGGCGGCGCTGCAGGGTGCGTTCGGAAAGCCCCAGGCGCTGCGCCACCTCGCGGCAGCCCGGCAGGCTCGCGGCATCGCGCACCAGCAGGCGCTGCACCGCCCGCGCGGTAGGCGTGGCGGCCAGGGGCAGCGCCAGTTCTTCGCAGAGCTTCTCGCACAGTTGCTCGCCGCTGCTGCGGCTGTCCGGGTTGGCCTGCGGCAGGCTGGCCTCCAGGTCGGCACGGGCGAACAGCAGGGCATTGCGCGGGGCGCCGAAGCGCACCGGGTACGGCCAGGCGCGGGCGTAGGCGTCGAGGTCGGCCGGCGCCTCGGCGCGCAGCTCCAATGCCAGCGGCTGCACCGGGCGCTGCAGCAGTTCGCCGGCCAGTTGCAGGCAACCGGCGATGCCGCGCTCCACCACGAAGGCGCGGGCGTCCGGCGGCAGCACCTGGTCGTCGAAGATCATCCAGTGCCCGCGCAGCTCGGCCTCGCGGCTCACCGGGCACAGCGTCAGGGCCAGGCTCTGGTAGCGGCCGAAGGTCTCGAAGGCCTCCCGCAGGCTGCGGCAGGCGAGCATGGTGAAGCCCAGCAGCCCCAGTGAGGTGAGGTGGTAGCGGCGCCCGGCGGCGAAGCCCAGGCCGGGGCGGGCGCCCTGTTGCAGCAGGTTGCGGATCACCGCCAGCTCCTGCCAGGCCTGGATCTGCGCATGGCGTCCGCTGAGTTCGCGCGGCTCGATGGCGCTGCCCACCAGGCAGGCCTCCGCGGCCAGGCCCTCGCTGCGGGCGCAGTCGAGCAGGTGGCGCACGCCGGTGATGTCACGGGTCTGTCGCCAGTCCATGGGGCCTCCTGCAAGTGGCGGGAATCATCAATTTCTGGCGCCGATCATCATGGCGCAAGTGCGCCGCGGCGACCATCCTCAACAGGCCGACAACACCAACAAGAGGGCACCCCATGTTCGAGTTCTTCTACGCCTTGCCGAGCCAGAACCGCGCCGCCAGCTACCGTCACTTCCAGATCGTCCCGGCCACCGGCGCCATCGGCGCGGACGTCAGCGGCGTCGACCTGCGCAGCCTGGGCGAGGAAGGCTTCGCCGAACTGCGCCAGGCATTGCTGGCGCACAAGGTACTGTTCATCCGCGGGCAGTCACTGGGCGTCGAGGACCTGGAGGCGGTCACCCTGCGCTTCGGCGAATTCGGCCGCGAACCCTACGTGCAGGGCCTGCCCGAGCATCCCCACGTGGTGCGGGTGGTCAAGGAAGCCGACGAGAAGACGCCGGTGGTGTTCGGCGGCGCCTGGCACAGCGACTGGTCGTTCCAGGAGCGCCCGCCGGCCTTCACCCTGCTCTACGGCCACGACATCCCGCCGTTCGGCGGCGACACCCTCTACGCCAACCTGGCGCTGGCCTACGAATGGCTGTCGCCCAAGCTGCGCGCGCAACTGGAGAGCCTGGACGCCATCCACAGCCCGGAACGCGCCTACGGCGCCGAGGCCAAGCACAACGAGCTGATGGAGAATATGGCGGTGCGCTACGGCAACGCCGACGGCGAGACCCGCTCGCACCCGCTGGTGACGCGCCACCCGGAAACCGGCAAGAAAATACTCTTCGTCAACCCGGCCTACACCAGCGGCATCAAGGGCATGCGCCCGGCCGAAGCGCAGCCGCTGCTGGACTACCTCTACGGCATCGCCACCCAGCCAGCCTTCACCTGCCGCATGCGCTGGAGCCAGGGCACCCTGGCGATCTGGGACAACCGCAGCACCTGGCACTACCCGGTGTCGGACTACCATGGGATGCGGCGTGAGATGTATCGGACTACGGTGGTGGGGGAGGTGCCGAGTCGGTGAGAGGCGCTGCTTTTCTGCTTTTCGTAGGAGCGAGCTTGCTCGCGAAGAGTGTTTCCCGGTAGCTACGGTGTTTACGGTGAACTCCGCCCCCTCTCCCCGGCCCTCTCCCTGAAGGGAGAGGGGGCTTGTCCGTGCCGAGAGTAGGAATGGTTTCAGCCGAAAACCTTCGGTGCTGCCGGCTGACTCAGGAATACCCACGTACTCCGAACGGTCCCCTCTCCCTTCGGGGAGAGGGAACAGAGGTGAGCCCGGCAGCGGAGTCACCGGGGAGCTTGCTCGCTCCTACGAAAAGCCCAGCCCCCTACCCTCCAAACCGCCCCGCATGCTCCCGCAACATCCCCCGCAACAACTGCGCCGCCGGCGACAGATAGGCCCCCTCCCGCACCGCCAGGCCCATGGTCCGCGTCAAGGTGGTTTCCGCCAGCCTCACCTCGCGCAGCTGGTTCATCCCATGCAGCCCGCCGTCCAGCGTTTCGCGGGCAACGAAGCTGAGCAGCCGGGTGCGGGCGATCAGGTTGGGCAGCATGGGAATGGCGTTGGTCTCGATCTGCACCCGCGGCGGCGGCAGGCCATGGGCCTGGAAAGTGGCGTCCATCCAGCGCCGCGACGACACGCTGGGCGCCGGCAGCACCCAGCGGTAGCGGCACAGGTCGGCGATGGCCACCGGGCCGTCGAACAGCGGGTGCTCGCGGCTGGCCACCACTACCACCTGGTCCTGCAGCAACGGCTCGCTGACCAGATGCGCGTCGTCGAGGATGCGCGAGCAGATCGCCATGTCCAGGCGTCCGCCGCGCAGGGCCTCGCGCAATACGTCGTCCTGGCCCAGGGACAGGCTGATGGTCACCTCCGGGGCACGCCGCAACAGTTCCTCCACCAGCGGCGGCAGCAGGTACTCGGCCATGGTCGCGGCGCAGCCCAGGCGGATGTTGCCCACCAGGCCACTGGCGAAGTCGCGCACCTCGCGGCGCGTCTCCTCGATGTCCTGGCGCAGCTGGCGGGCGCGCTGCAGCATCAGCTCGCCGGCCGGGGTCAGGCGGATGCGCCGGCCCTCGCGCTGGAACAGGCTGGTGCCCAGGGACTGCTCCAGGCGCTGGATGCTCTTGGTCAGCGCCGGCTGGCTGCGCCCCAGGCGGTCCGCCGCGCGGCCCAGGTGGCCGAGCTCGGCGATGGTTTCGAAATAGGCGAGATCGCGCAGGTCCATGGCGGCCACCGATAGATTTCAGGAATGAATTCATGACTATTAGAAAATGGACTTGATGGATTGCGCTATCGATAATTTTCCCCGTTGTCCGCAGTCGGGAGCCTTCGCGTGTCCAGCCCTCCAGCCCAGAGCCTCAGCCGTATCCCCGCCAGCCTGCAGTGGCCGGCCCTGATCCTGGCGGCCGGCGGCGCCGGGCAGCTGCTCGCCTGGCTGGGCATCCCCGCCGCGCTGTTCCTCGGCCCCATGCTGGTGGCCATCGCCTTCGGCGTCGGCGGCGCCGGCATCCGCCTGCCGCGCCAGGCCTTCCGCCTCAGCCAGGGCTGCATCGGCCTGCTGGTGGCCCACGCCATCAATTGGTCGGTGCTGCAGGCCATGGCCGCATCCTGGCCGCTGATGCTCTGCGCCACCCTGCTCACCCTGCTGCTCAGCGCCCTGGTCAGCTACGCCATGGTGCGTTTCGGCGGCATCCCCGGCAGCACCGCCGCCTGGGGCACCGCGCCCGGCGGCGCGGCGGCCATGGTGGCGATGGCCGAGTCCCACGGCGCCGATCCGCGGGTGGTGGCGACCATGCAGTACGTGCGGGTGGTCTGCGTGGTCATGGCCGGCGCCCTGGTCGGCCGCCTGCTGGGCCTGGAAGGCGGCGGCTCGGCGGCCCACAGCACGCCGCTGAACGACGCCGGCCACCTGCCCGACCTGGTCAACTGCCTGCTGCTGATCTTCGTCGGCGTCAGCCTGGGCGCGCGCCTGCCGGCCGGCCCGCTGCTGGTGCCGCTGGTGGCCGGCGCCGCGCTGCAACTGGGCGGGCTGCTGCAGATCGCCCTGCCGCACTGGCTGCTGGTGCTGGCCTACGGGGTGATCGGCTGCTACATCGGCCTGCGCTTCGACCGCGCCAGCCTGGCCTACGTCGGCCGCCACCTGCCGGCCATGCTGGTCAGCGCCCTCGGCCTGATCCTCAGCTGCGCGCTCTTCGCCTGGGCCCTGGCGGCCGTCACCGGCATGGACTTCCTGTCCCTCTACCTGGCCACCAGCCCCGGCGGCCTGGACGCCATGGCGATCATCGCGGTGGATACCCACTCCGACGTCGGCCTGGTGCTGGCCATGCAGACCCTGCGGCTGTTCGTGGTGCTGTTCAGCGGCGTGTCCATCGCCCGCCTGGTGATCCGCCTGAGCCACGCCTGAAGCGCGGCGCCTTGTGCGCGCGGCCGGGGGCGTCCAAGATCGGAAGCCCTTCGACTCGGCCAAGGACAGCCCCCATGCACCGCCCCACCGCCTGGCATGTCACCCACTGGAGCGACGCCCCCTTCAGCCTCGGCGCCTACAGCGCACTGCTGCCCGGCGGCAGGCCCGCACACCGCGCCGCCCTCGGCGCCTGCCTGGACGGCCGCCTGGTGCTCGCCGGCGAAGCCTGCAACCCGCGGGCGCCGGCCATGACCCACGGCGCCTGGGACGACGGCCTGCGCGCCGCCGAGCTGGCCCTGCGCGCGGGCGCCCGCCGGGTGATCGTCATCGGCGCCGGATGCGCCGGCCTGGCCGCCGCGCGGCGCCTGCGCGAGCAAGGCGTCGACTGCGTGGTGCTGGAGGCCCGCGAGCGCATCGGCGGGCGCACCCACAGCATCCGCCTGGGTGATGCCAGCGTGGACGTCGGCGCCGCCTGGCTGCAGCAGTTCGCCGACAACGCCCTGGCCCGCGAGGCGCTGGCGCTGGACCTGGCGCTGGTGGAAACCGACTTCGGCCAACCGCTGGCCGCCGCCTGCGACGGCCCGCTGTCGGACATAGACGCGGCCTGGCAGGCCCTGCGCAACGGGCTGGACCGGCGACTGCCGCTGGCTGAGGCGGTCGAGCGCTACCTGGCCGACCTGGACGCCGCGCAGGCCCGCGCCACAGGTTTCGCCATCGACGCCAACCTCGTCCTCGAAGCCTGCCTGCCGCTGGCGCAGCTCTCGGTGGACGCCCTGGACGAGGAAGGCGTCGGCAACGGCGACCGTTTCCTCCCCGGCGGCTACGGCCAGTTGATCGCGCACTTGGCGCAAGGCCTGGACATCCGCCTGGGCCAACTGGTGACGCACATCGACTGGTCGGGCGAGCAGGTGCGGGTGAACGACGAGCGTGGCGACTTCTGCATCTGCAGCGTGCCGCTGGGCGTGCTCAAGACGCTGCGCTTCACCCCGGCGCTGCCGGCGGCGCAGCAGGATGCCCTGGCCCACCTGGGCATGGGCCGCCTGGAGAAGGTGGTGCTGCAGTTCGAGCGGCGCTGGTGGCCGCGCTCGCCCTCGGGCTACCTGCGCTGGTACGACAGCCCGGCCAGTTGGGGCGAATGGCTGGACCTCACCGACGCCGTGGGCGTGCCGACGGTGGCCGGGCTGATCGCCGCCGACGCCGTGGAACGCCAGTTCGCCGGGCGCAGCGACGAGCAGATCGCCCTCGCCGCCCGCGATGCCCTGCAGGCCTGGGCCGCCGCGGTGGAAGGTTCACGCCAGATATTCCAGGCTCCGTAGGATGGCGTTGAGCGCAGCGATACCCATCGATGGGAGTCGCTTCGCTCGTCCCCTCCTGCGCAGAGCCGGCAGCTCCTTTCAGTAATCCACCTTGCCGCGCCCGGCCTTGATCGCCCCGCGCTTGCTCTTGCCCTCCAGGCGGCGGGTCTTGGAGCCGAGGGTCGGCCGCGTCGGCTTGCGCTTCTTCTGCACCTTGGCCACCGAGCGGATCAGCTCGGCCAGGCGCTCCAGCGCATCCTCGCGGTTCTGTTCCTGGGTGCGGTACTGCTGGGCCTTGATCACCACCACGCCGTCGCCGCTGATGCGCTGGTCGCTCAGCGCCAGCAGGCGCTCCTTGTAGAAGTCCGGCAGCGACGAGGCGCGGATGTCGAAGCGCAGGTGCACCGCGCTGGACACCTTGTTGACGTTCTGCCCGCCGGCGCCCTGGGCGCGGATGGCGCTCAGCTCGATTTCGGCGTCGGGGATCTGCACGGCGTTGGAGATGACGAGCATGGCGGGGAATTCGGACGGAGGGAAAGCACAGCATAACGCGCAATCGCCAGCAGGCACAGAACGCAGCCCGGCGCGGCGCAAGGCCTATTCCTGACTCGCGGATCAATTTTTGAATGCAATTGTGTATACAAAAATCTCTTGCAATGAATCCAACAGACCTTTAGAACCGTCCCTGTCCGGCCGCGGGCAGTCACGCGGCAACCGGCCCCATAACAACAACAAGATCGAGGTGCAGCATGTTCCGCCCGGTATCATCCGTGCCGGCGCCCAGCGCCGTCCGCCAACACCCGCGTACGTCCCGCCGCCTGAGCACCGGCAGCCGTATCGCCCTGAGCGCCGCCCTGCTGGCCGGCCTCCCCCTGGACGCGGCCTTCGCCGACGACGACCGCTTCTTCGAGTGGACCAGCAACACGCTGGGCTTTCGCTACGGCCAGCAGTTCACCAACCCGAACAACCCGGACAAGTTTGCCAAGCGCATCTACAGCTTCAGCCACGCCGACGGCTATCGCTACGGCAGCAACTTCTTCCACCTGGACGTGTTCCTCTCCGACAGCCGCGACCCGCGCAAGGGCACCGACCACGGCGGCAGCGAGGTCTACGCGGTGTACCGCCACCAGCTGTATGCCTCGCGGGTGTTCGACGTGCCGCTGGGCAAGGGCTTGGTGAAGGATCACGCGCTGACCTTCGGCTTCGACGCCAGCCGCAACAACAACCTGGCCTCGGCGAAGAAGCGCGCCCTGGTGATAGGCCCGACGGTGAAGTTCAACGGCGCCGGCGTGCTCGACCTGAGCCTGATGTACTACCGCGAAAAGAACCACTTCGGCGTGCCCGGCGCAAAGCACCCGGACCACACCTTCGACGGCACCTACATGCTCAACCTGACCTGGCTGAAGCCCTTCCAGCTCGGCGAGCGCATGGCCAAGTTCCAGGGCTTCCTCAACCACGTCGGCGAGAAGGGCGAGGACTACAACGACAAGGACACCGCCGCCGAGACGCTGGTGCGCACCTCGCTGATGGTGGCGGCCCTGCCCGGCGCCAAGCGCCAGCCGAACCTCTGGCTCGGCGTGGGCTACGAGTACTGGCACAACAAGTTCGGCGTGGACGGCGGCACCGGCAGCCGCACCTCGACGCCGACGGTGAACCTGGAGTTCAGTTTCTGAGGTTCGGGCCGCCGATGGAGAATCGCGGACGGAGTCCGCTCCTACACCTCCGGCAAACACAAAGCCCCGTAGGATGGGTTGAGCGAAGCGATACCCATCACCAATGCCCGCATGGGTTTCGCAGGCTCAACCCATCCTACGAAAGCACCTCGGCGCAGCCCTCACCAATGAAAAAGCCCGGCGCAGCAGGCTGTGTGAAAACCTCCGGATCGGTCCAGCTGGTTAAAAAACAACCTGGATTTCGCGTTTCTACGCGGATTCTGGGTTGGCTGAATAGCCAAGCCTTTTCAGATTTCACGTAGGAACGCACTCTTCGAAGAGCCGCTCGGGTTTTCACACAGCCTGGCAGGCCGGGCTTTCTTCATCGCGACGAACTCAGCGCTCCTTGCAGGAAACCCCGTCGGCGGGCTCGCCGCCCTTCCAGTCCTTGTACAGGGTGGCTTCCTCGCCCTTGGTCCACCAGATGTACTGGCCGGCGGCGTACTTGGCGCCTGAGGCCGAGATGACGTTGGCGAACACCAGGCTGGCGCTGTCGCTCACCGGCACCACCGCCAGGTGGTTGTCGCCCTTGTTCAGGTACTGGACGCTGAACTTGCGGCCGTCGTCGCACTTGTAGTCGACGCTGCGCGAATCCAGCTTGGCGTCGCCGGGCAGGACCAGCGCGTCCACCGGCGGCGCCTTCTTCTCCTCGCCGCCACAGGCGGCCAGCAGCACGGGAACGGCGGCGGCCAGCAGCCAGAATGCTTTTTTCATGGGTGTCCCTCTGACGAAAAATGGCCAGGACACTCTAGCCAAGGTTCGCCGCCGGCGGCAACGCCGCGCGCCCCGGCGAAAAGTCGGGCGCGCGGCTCGCCCTCACTCGGCCAGGGCCAGCGCCGGCTGCGCGGCGCGCGAGCGCTTGAGGCGATAGCAGGCGAACATCACCAGCAGCCACAGCGGGATCACGTACACCGAGACCTGGATGCCCGGGATCATCGCCATCACCCCGAGGATGAACACCACGAAGGCCAGGCACAGCCAGTTGCCGCAGGGGTAGAAGATGGCGCGGAAGGCGGTGCGCACGCCGTCACGGTCCATGCGCTGGCGGAACTTCAGGTGCGCGTAGCTGATCATCGCCCAGTTGATCACCAGCGCCGCCACCACCAGCGACATCAGCAGCTCCAGCGCCTGGTGCGGGATCACGTAGTTGACCACCACCGCGAGGAAGGTCACCAGCGCCGACACCAGTAGCGCGCGCACCGGCACGCCGCGCTTGTCCACCTTCGCCAGGGCGGGGGGCGCGTCGCCCTGCTCGGCCAGGCCGACCAGCATGCGGCCGTTGCAGTAGGTGCCGCTGTTGTAGACCGACAGCGCCGCGGTGAGCACCACGAAGTTGAGGATGTGCGCGGCGGTGTCGCTGCCCAGCAGCGAGAACACCTTCACGAAGGGGCTGCCGCTGTAGTCGTCGCCGGCCGCGCTGATGCTCTGCAGCAGGCTGTCCCAGGGCGTCAGCGCGAGCAGCACGGCCAGGGCGCCGACGTAGAAGATCAGGATGCGCCAGAGCACCTGGTTGATCGCCTTGGGGATCACCGTCTTCGGCTGGTCGGCCTCGGCGGCGGTGAAGCCGAGCATCTCCAGGCCGCCGAAGGAGAACATGATGAAGGCCATGGCCATCACCAGCCCGCTGGCGCCGTTGGGGAAGAAGCCGCCGTGGCTCCACAGGTTGCTCACGCTCGCCTGCTCGCCGCCGTGGCCGGAGAACAGCAGCCAGCAGCCGAGCAGGATCATGCCGACCACGGCGCTGACCTTGATCATCGCGAACCAGAACTCGGCCTCGCCGAACAACTTGACGTTGGCCAGGTTGATGAGGTTGACCAGCACGAAGAACACGGCGGCGCTGGCCCAGGTGGGCACGTCCGGCCACCAGTAGTGCACGTACTTGCCCACCGCGGTGAGTTCGGACATGCCGACCAGGATGTACAGCACCCAGCAGTTCCAGCCGGAGAGGAAGCCGGCGAAACCGCTCCAGTACTTGTGGGCGAAGTGGCTGAAGGAACCGGCCACCGGCTCTTCGACGATCATCTCGCCGAGCTGGCGCATGATCAGGAAGGCGATCACCCCGGCGATGGCGTAGCCGAGCAGCATGGACGGCCCGGCCGACTTGAGCACCCCGGCCGAGCCGAGGAACAGGCCGGTGCCGATGGCGCCGCCGAGGGCGATCAGCTGGATGTGGCGATTCTTCAGGCCGCGCTGCAACTGGCCTGCGTGCTGGGTATCACGCGTCATTGCGTCACCTTTTGTTGTTATCTGTGACGGATCGGGCCCCGCGGTTCGTGGCCGCGCGGCATGCAAGGCGCATCGCGCCGCGACGAATTGCCGCCGGGCGCGGGGCAGGCGCCATATCAGCGGCTGCGGTCGCGGCGAACAAGTCCGCAACCCTTGTGGGAAAGCGCCCGGCCAGCGTCGCGGGCGGCAGCTTTTCGTTACAGCCATGGCGGGCTGCGCAGTGCGTCGGCGGCCGCGTAAAGCCTTCGTTACACAGCGGTTCGTCAGGTTTCCAGGGTAGATGCACGGCGCTACACCGCTGTGGGGTGGTGGCGTAGGGCGGATAACCGTTTGCGGTTATCCGCCGTCGAACCCGAGAGCCATGTTCTTGCTTGCGAAGGAGCCCCACAGTGGAGAGTGTTCGCGAGCAAGCTCGCTCCTACGAGAAGCCATGCTCGCCTGCAACGGAGCGGACCTTGTCCGCGATAGCCGGGGGTATCGGCGCGATTCGCGGATGAGATCCGCTACGCTGCCCCACCCGCACCATTCCCATGTAGGAGCGCGCCCTGCGCGCGAATCGCGGGCAGGGCCCGCTCCTACAGGTTGCCGGGAAGCACGGTATGCCTCCCCCGTAGGAGCGGACCTTGTCCGCGATAGCCGGAGGTTCCGGCGCGATTCGCGGATGAGATCCGCTACGCTGCCCCACCCATGCCGTAACCATGTAGGAGCGCGCCCTGCGCGCGAAATCGCGGGCAGGGCCCGCTCCTACAGGTCGCCGGGGGCACGGTATTCCCCTCCCGTAGGAGCGGACCTTGTCCGCGATTAGCCGGAACCTCCGGCGCGATTCGCGGATGAGATCCGCTACGCCGCCCCACCCGCACCATTCCCATGGGCGGCGCAATCCGCCTGCCTCTACGCCTGTCTCTACCCCGCCAAACGTCCCCGAGACGGGCCTCAGCCGGCCACGCGCACCTGCGGGCGGCGCGTGGTGCCGGCCAGTTCCTGGGCCAGGCAGTGGTCGAGGAACAGTTCCATGTAGCGGAAGCTCTTGCAGATGGCCGCGCGCAGTTCGTCCCAGCGCCCGGGGGCGATTTCCTGGCCGCACAGGGTGCAGATGATCTCCAGGGCTTCCCAGGGGTGGTCGTCGTCGTAATGGGCGTGCAGGCGCAGCCACTTCATCGCGCTCTTGCGCAGTTCCGCCGGCAGCGTCTGCTCGTAGGCGTCGCTGGAGCAGACCAGCGCCGACCAGTCGCCGGTCACGCCCTCCACCGCGTAGTTGGTGGCCGCCATGGCCACCGCCAGGTCATCCGAGGCGCTGCTGTGCCAGCACCAGTGGCCGAGGGCGTGCAGCGCCTCGGGCACCTCCTGCGCACGCAGCGCCGCCAGGCCCACGCCATAGGCCTCGGCCCAACGCAGCCAGTGGTCGGCGTGGTTCAGTTCGACGCGGATGTTGCGCATCAGCCAGCGCCGCGCCATGTCCTCGCCGGGGGAACGGCCGAAGCGCGTCTTCAGTAGGTTCTGCGACATATAGAGGGGGAACTGCTCGACCACCGGCCAACCGCCGATGAGGTAGGTGCGCATGGTCGCGGCGCCAATCTGGCCGTCGCGCAGGCGGCGGTAGAACTCGTGCCCGGAGACCGCGCGGCGGGCGCCTTCGCAGACGGCCACCAGGTCCTGTGCCCACTGCGGGTAGCTGGTCAGGTCCTTCAGCGACCCGACGCGGAGAAATGCTTCGTTCATGCTGGCCCATCCTTGTGCGTCGACGAAATCGACCGCCAGACTAGATGACGGGCCGCCGGCTGTCACCGTCCGGAGGTGGTGTCCGGCTCCACCAGGGCCGGCTCCGCCTGCCCGGAATAGTGACGGTTGAACGGCAGCGGGCGACCCACTGCGTAACCCTGAGCATAATCGATACCGATTTCCCGCAGCGCCTCGAGGATTTCCTCCGACTCGACGAACTCCGCCACCGTGCGCTTGCCCATGACGTGGCCGATCTGGTTGATCACCTGGACCATGGCGCGGTCGATGGGGTCGTCGAGCATGTCCTTGATGAAGCTGCCGTCGATCTTCAGGTAGTCCACCGGCAGGTGCTTGAGGTAGACGAAGGACGACATGCCGGCGCAGAAGTCGTCGAGGGAGAAGCGGTAGCCCATGGCCTTGAGTTCATGGATGAACTGGGTGGCGCTGACCAGGTTGGCGATGGCGCTGGTCTCGGTGACCTCGAAGCAGATGTTCTCCGGCGCCAGGCCGTAGGCCGGCTGCAGTTCGCGGAGCATCTGGATGAAGCTGGCGTCGCCGATGGTCGCCCCGGACAGGTTGATGGCGCAGGTGGCGATCGGCTCGCAGCCGGCCTCGCGGCGTTCGGCGAGGATCTCGAAGGCGCGGTTGGCCACCCAGCGGTCGATCAGCGGCATCAGGCCGTAGCGCTCGGCGGCCGGGATGAAGTCGTTGGGCGGCACCAGGCGGCCGTTCTCGTCCAGCACGCGCAGCAGCAGCTCGACGTGCAGGCCCTCCTCGGCCTGCGGGTCGACCGCGCGGATGCGCTGGGCGAACAGGCGGAAGCGGTCCTCGTCCAGGGCCTGGCGGATGCGCTGGACCCAGGCCATCTCGCCGAAACGCATGGACAGCTCGCTGTCGTCCGGGCTGAACACCTGGGCGCGGTTGCGGCCCTTCTCCTTGGCCAGGTAGCAGGCCATGTCGGCGCAGCGCAGGGCCTCCTCCACCGACACCAGCATGGCCGTGACGTGCACCACGCCGATGCTGACGGTGATGTTGAAGGGCCGCCGGTCCCAGACGAAGTGCAGGTTCTCGACGCCCTGGCGGAGGTTCTCGGCGATCTGCTCGGCGACCTCCGGCGGGCAGTTCTCCAGCAGCACGCCGAACTCGTCGCCGCCCAGGCGCGCCAGGGTGTCGCCCTCGCGCAGGCAGCTTTCGAGGACGCTGCAGGCCTGGCGCAGCAACTCGTCGCCGGCGGCGTGCCCGCAGGTGTCGTTGACTAGCTTGAACTGGTCAAGGTCGAGGTACATCAGGCTGTGGCGGTCGTTGCGCTGCGCCGAGCGCTCCAGCGCCTGCTCCAGGCGGTACTCGAACTCGCGGCGGTTGCTCAGGCCGGTCAGGGAATCGTGGGTGGCCTGCCAGGACAGGCTTTCCATGTACTGCCGCTCGCGGGTCATGTCGTGCAGCACCAGCGCCGCGCCGACGATGCGCCCGCCGACGCGGATCGGCGTGCCCACCAGGGTCACCACCACGCCGCTGCCGTCCAGGCGCTGCAGCAGCTTGCTGATCTCGCTGCCGGCCTCCACCTCGCCGCGCAGTACCTGCCCGACCAGGGCCAGGTCCTCTTCCTCGGAGGTCTCGTCGAGCATGCGCAGCAGCGACTTCAGCGGCAGCCCCACGGCCATCTCGCTGTCCCAGCCGATCATGCGTTCGGCGGCCGGGTTGAGGTAGGCGATGTGGGCGTTCTCGTCGATGGTGATAACCGCGTCGCCGATCGCCGCCAGGGTCGTCTGGGCCTTCTCGCGCTCGCTGTCCAGGGCGCTCTGGAAGGCGCGCTGGGCCAGCAGCAGGTTGCGCGTGCGCCAGGCCGCCAGGAGGATCAGGGCCAGGCCGCTGACGATGTTGGCCGCCAGCAGCAGGCGCATCACCGAGCGCGAACCCTGGGCGAGCGCGGCGCTGAAAGCCATGGAGGCGGGGGTCACGCCTTCGTTGATGGCCTGGATGCGCTGGTCCCAGTAGCTGATGTCGCCGGGGCCGACCTGGCCGGCCTGGATGCGCTGGTGCATCTCTTCGGCGATGGCCTGGAGCTGGTCGAGGTAGCGGTCGCCCTCCTTCCAGTAGCGCACCGCCTCGTTGAAGTAGCTGAAGTCGTGGAAATAGCGGTAGAGGGTGATGATGGCGCCGACGTCGTCGGGATGGTTGCCGCCGGCGAGGATGCCTTTGCGCGCCAGTTCGTAGTCCGGCTGCGGGCTGTCCAGGGCGGTGCGCAGCAGGCGGTCGCCGAGGGGGATGGCGATGGCTTCCTGGTAGCGCCGGTAGTCGTCGGCGTCGCGCGTCTCGCCGTAGCGCTGCAGGTAGTGGATGGCGTCCTTCTGGCCCTTGGACCAGAGGCTCTCGCCGCCGACGTAGGCGCGCACTCCCGAAATCAGGTAAAGGCTGCCTACGCCAAGCAATCCCTGCAGCAGGACCACGGCGATGAACGGCCATACCAGCTTCCACAGCCGGGAGTCATGGCGAATACGGCTCTGCCCAGTAGCACCCATGGATATTGTCGGATTCCTTTCGTGTCCTTACCGCTGCGGCAGCCCGCCGTAGCCGGACTGGAGCGCAACGGCCCCTCCTTACTCTTAGCGCATGGTAGCCATTCCACAAGGCGGGGGTACAGGGCCTGGGCCGAGGAAAATCTCAAAATTGTCCGACAATATGCCGCCGGCCGTCGCCTGCGCCGCTGCCAACCCCTGCGCCAGGGCCTCCGGCCAGCCGATGGGCGACAGTGGCGCACTTCGTCGGTGGTGGACGTGTCGGTGCCGCAGGGCAATTCCGTTCGCGAACGCGAAGCGCAGCGATGCGGATTCAGGATGACGCCGAGCGATCAGGCCACACCGGCCGCCGGGGAGCGCCGTTCGCGAGCAAGCTCGCTCCTACATCCGCCGGCAAACACCATGCCCGTAGGGTGGGTTGACACGAAGCGATACCCATCGCCATGGCGATGGGTTTCGCAAGCTCAACCCATCCTACGAAAAGCGCCTCGGCGCGGGCGGCAAGACAGTGGCGTCGGCATGACAGGAGGAACACCGACGTAGGATGGCGTTGAGCGAAGCGATACCCATCACCACCAACAGCGAAACAGGAATCAGCCCTGGCGGCCGCGCTCCAGCCAGCGTTCGAGCATCGGCGCCAGCTCTTCCAGCGGCTGGTAGCCATTGGTCAGCAGGGCCAGTTGGCCATTGCGCTCGGCCAGCAGGGTGGGGAAGCCGGCGATGCCCAGGTCGCGGGCCCAGGAGAAGTCGGCCTGGGTCGCCAGGTGGTTTTCCTGGCTGTCGAACAGCTCGGCGAACTCGATGCGCGGTAGGCCGACGCTTTCGGCCAGCTGCGCCAGGGTCGCGGCCTCGGTGACGTCGCGTCCCTCGACGTAGAAGGCCTGCTGGATGGCCTTGACCAGCGCCCAGGCGGCCTCCTCGTCCAGGCGCCGGGCGGCGACCACCGCGCGGCAGGCCGGCTCGGTGTCGTAGACGAAGCCTTCGGGCAGCGCGCCCTCGAAGCGGAACGGCTGGCCGGTGGCCTGCTGCACCGCCTGCCAGTGCTCGAGGATGTAGCGCCGGGTGGTCGGCTCCAGCGCCGCGCCATGGCCGGTGCGCAGCCCGCCCATAACCAGCGCCAGCGGTACGCCGGCGGCATCCGCCTGCTCGATCAGCGCCTGGGCCACCGGGGCGAAACCCCAGCACCAGGAGCACATGGGATCCATCACGTAGAGCAGGCGGGCGTTGGCCAAGGATCAGTCCTCCAGGACGGCCTGCCGCGGGTCGCGGCCGATGGGGTGGGGCTGGTTGCGCAGCTTCGCCAGTTCGATCTGCTTCTGCCGCTCGCGGGCGCTGGCGCGGGTCTTCTCGCTCAGCGTGTCCCAGCAGTGCGGGCAGCTGATGCCCGGGGCGTAGTGCTCGCTGGCGCGGTCCTCGACGGAGATCGGGTTGCGGCAGGCGTGGCACTGGTCGTAGTCGCCCTCGGAGAGGTCATGGCGCACCGTCACCCGGTTGTCGAACACGAAGCAGTCGCCGCGCCACAGGCTCTGTTCCTCGGGCACTTCCTCCAGGTACTTGAGGATGCCGCCCTTGAGGTGGAAGACCTCTTCGAAGCCCTCGCCGAGCATGTAGCTGGAGGCCTTCTCGCAGCGGATGCCGCCGGTGCAGAACATGGCGACCTTCTTGTGTTTGGCCGGGTCGTAGTGGGCCTTGACGTATTCGGGGAACTCGCGGAACGACTTGGTCCTGGGATCGACGGCGCCTTCGAAGGTGCCGATGGCCACTTCGTAATCGTTGCGGGTGTCGATCAGCAGCACCTCGGGATCGCTGATCAGCGCGTTCCAGTCCTGCGGCTCGACGTAGGTGCCGACGCGGCGATTGGGATCGACGCCGGGCACGCCCAGGGTGACGATCTCTTTCTTCAGCTTGACCTTGGTGCGGTAGAACGGCTGCTCGTCGCAGTAGGATTCCTTGTGGTCGACGTCGGCCAGGCGCGGGTCCCGGCGCAGCCAGGCGAGCAACGCGTCGATGCTCTCGCGGGTGCCGGACACGGTGCCGTTGATGCCTTCCTCGGCAAGCAGCAGGGTGCCCTTGATGCCGTTGTCCAGCAGGGTCTGCAGCAGGGGTTCGCGCAGCGCGACGTAGTCCGGCAGGGAAACGAACTTGTACAGCGCCGCCACGACGATGGAGCGGGTCATGGGTACATCCTCCAGTGGTCGCCCGCGTAAAGGGCGGACCGGGTCAGAAAAGACAACGCCGGCATGGGTTGCCGGCGTTGGCGCATTCTACCGCAACGACCGGGCAGCGTCAGTGGTCGTGCTTGCTGCCGCCGCGGCAGGTCGGCGAGTCGGGCGCGGCGCCCTGCCCGGCCCACTCCTCGGGGGTGTAGGTGTGCAGCGCGAGGGCGTGGAACTGGCCCATCAGCTCGCCGAGGGTGGCGTAGACCTTCTGGTGCCGCTTGACCGAATTCAGCCCGGCGAACACCGGGCTGACGATCACGGCCTTGTAGTGCGTTTCCTGGCCGCGGCTGTGCATGTGGCTCTCGTCCAGCACCTGCAGGTGCTGCGGTTCGAGGCCGGCTGCCAGGGCGGACTGGATACGTTCCTGCATGCTCATGTCGCTGTTTCCGTCACTTCTTCGCCGGGGCCTTCACGCCCAGTTCCTTGTCCATGTCGGCCAGCAGCTTGTTCACCGGGTCGACCGCGGTCTGCAGCTTGGCCTGGGTCAGCTGGGCGGACTGCGCGGTCAGGCGCGGCATCTTCTGCAGCACTTTCTGGCCCAGGGGCGAGGCGTAGAAGTCGTTCAGCTGCTTGAGCTCGGACTCGGTGAAGTTGTCCGAATAGAGCTTGACCAGCTCTGGCTTGATCTTCTCCCAGCCTACCGCGCGGTCCAGCTCGGCGTTGGCCTTGGCCTGGTAGCGGTCGAGCACCGCCTTCTTGCTGTCCGGCGCCTTCGCCTGGGCGAAGTGCTGGGCGAACATCTGCTGCACCTGGGCGTAGACCGGCACCGTGAGCTTGTCGGCGTGGACCTGCTTGAGGAATTTCTCGGCCTCGGCGGCGGAATCGGCCAGGGCCATGGAGCTGAAACCAACGAGGAGTGCAGCGGTGCAAATCTTGCGAAGGGCGGTCATGGGCAGTCCTTGAGTCTGTCTGGTGTGTCCCTTGGGACCCGCCATTCTGCGCCTAAGTTCTGAAAGCCCTCAAGCGGGAGCCGAGCAACGGCGTTTATGCCAGCCCAGTGGCAGAAATGACTGAAAGTTGCTGCCTACCCTTGTTCTGCCAGCGGCGAATCGGCATGCTGGGTCAGATTGTCACATGGATGTGTTCGATGACCTCCCAGGCCCGCCTCTCGCTGCCTCCTGCCCTACCGATGTTGTGCGATGCACGAGGCCACCTGGACCCGGGCGCCATCGGCTGGTCCTC
This sequence comes from Pseudomonas sp. PI1, assembly GCF_000812405.1. NCBI lineage: Bacteria > Pseudomonadati > Pseudomonadota > Gammaproteobacteria > Pseudomonadales > Pseudomonadaceae > Pseudomonas > Pseudomonas sp. PI1. The sequence goes on along the minus strand of NZ_JWMC01000007.1, from coordinate 80,433 downwards.
GCGGCCGCTGCTGGATTGCGCCCTGCCCGGCCAGCGCGGCCGGCGCAAGCGCTGGAACCACTGGTGCCTGATCAGCCCGGGCTGGATGCTCTCGCTGACCATCGCCGACCTCGACTACCTCGGCTACGGCGCCCTCTACTTCCTCGACCTGAACACCGGCAAGGCCTATTCCCGCACCCAGATCTGCCCGCTGGGCCTGCGCTGCGAGTTGCCCGACCACCCCAACCAGAGCCACGCCTTCCGCCACGAGCGCCTCAACCTGGGCTTCGACGACCAGGCCACGCGCCTGCGCATCCACGCCGACGCCGGCGACCTGGGCGGCCTGCCGCTGTCCCTGGCGCTGGACGTGCAGCGCCCGGCGCACCTGGACTCGGTCAACCTGGTGGTGCCCATGGGCGGCAACCATTTCCACGCCTGCAGCCGGCAGATGGGCCTGCCCTTCACCGGCGTCCTGCAACTGGGCGAGGAAACCTACCAGGCCCAGGCCGGGCAGAGCTTCGCCGCGCTGGACTTCGGCCGTGGCGTGTGGCCCTTCCGCAGCTTCTGGACGCGCGCCGCCTTCGCCGCGCCCGGCGGCATCGCCGGCAACTTCGGCTCGGGCTGGACCGACCACAGCGAACACAAGGAAAACGCCCTGTGGTTCGGCGGCGAACTGCAGCGCCTGCGCGGCGAGGTGGACATCCGCCAGGAGCCCAACGACCCGCTCGCCCCCTGGCGCCTGAGCACCGCCGACCAGCGCGTCGACCTCGCCTTCACCCCGCTCAAGCTGCACGAGGCCTCGCCGCGCCTGGGCCTGCTCTACGCCCACACCAGCCAGTGGTTCGGCCACTACGACGGCTTCCTGCGCAGCGCCGCCGGCGAGCAGGTGCCGGTCAAGCGCGCCCTGGGCTGGATAGGCGCCACCCACGCCCGCTGGTAGGCCCGCCGGCAAGCCATAGGCGCCATTGACGCAGCGCGGAACCCGAAAGCCGGCACAAGGCCTAAACTCCCTCAGATCATTCCGGGAGGACGCCTTCATGAAACGGACCGAAACCGACAGCCTGGGGCCCATCGAGGTCGACGAGCAGGCCTACTGGGGCGCGCAGACGCAGCGCTCGCTGGAGAACTTCGCCATCGGCGGGCAGCGCATGCCGCTGGCCGTGGTCTACGGCCTGACGCTGGTCAAGAAGGCCGCCGCGCGCATCAACGTGCGCCTGGGCGAACTGCCGGCGGAGATCGGCCAGCTGATCGAGCAGGCCGCCGACGAAATCCTCGCCGGCCAGCACGACGACCAGTTCCCCCTGGTGGTCTGGCAGACCGGCAGCGGCACCCAGAGCAACATGAACGTCAACGAGGTGATCGCCGGCCGCGCCAACGAGCTGGCTGGCAACGCCCGTGGCGGCAAGGCCCCGGTGCACCCCAACGACCACGTCAACCGCGCGCAGAGTTCCAACGACAGCTTCCCCACCGCCATGCACCTGGCCGCCGCCCGGGCCGTGCACCAGGAGCTGCTGCCGGCCATCGCCGAGCTGGTCGGCGGCATAGCCGCGCAGTCGGCGCGCCACGCCGACCTGGTGAAGACCGGGCGCACCCACCTGATGGACGCCACGCCCATCACCTTCGGCCAGGAACTGTCGGCCTTCGTCGCCCAGCTCGACTACGCCGAGCGCGCCATCCGCGCCGCGCTGCCGGCGGTCTACGAGCTGGCCCAGGGCGGCACCGCGGTGGGCACCGGGCTGAACGCCCCGGCGGGCTTCGCCGAGGACATCGCCGCCGAGCTGGCCGGCCTCACCGGCCTGCCCTTCGTCTCGGCGCCGAACAAGTTCGCCGCCCTCGCCGGCCACGAGCCGCTGGTGACGCTCTCCGGCGCCCTGAAGACCCTCGCCGTGGCGCTGATGAAGATCGCCAACGACCTGCGCCTGCTCGGCTCCGGCCCGCGCGCCGGCATCGCCGAGGTGCGCCTGCCGGCCAACGAGCCGGGCAGCTCGATCATGCCCGGCAAGGTCAACCCGACGCAGTGCGAGGCGCTGTCGATGCTGGCCTGCCAGGTCATGGGCAACGACGCCGCCCTGACCTTCGCCGCAAGCCAGGGCCACCTGCAGTTGAACGTGTTCAAGCCGGTGATCATCCACAACCTGCTGGAGTCCATCCGCCTGCTGGCCGACGGTTGCCGCAACTTCAACAGCCACTGCATCGCCGGCCTGCAGCCGGACGCCGAGCGCATGGCCGAGCACCTGGAGCGCGGCCTGATGCTGGTCACCGCGCTGAACACCCACATCGGCTACGACAAGGCCGCGGAGATCGCCAAGAAGGCCTACAAGGAAGGCACCTCGCTGCGCGAGGCGGCGCTGGAGCTGGGCTACCTGACGGACCAGCAGTTCGACGAATGGGTCCGCCCGCAGGACATGCTGGAGGCCGGGCAGCATGGTTGAATCCGGCAAATCCGGCGCCACGCCCCTGGAGGGCGACGGCAAGCGCATCCTGGTGATACTCGGCACGCCCAAGGCCGACGGCTTCTGCCACGCCCTGGCCGACGCCTACCAGCACGGCGCGCGCAGCCGGGACCACGTGGTGCGCACCCTGAAACTCGGCGAACTGCGCTTCGACCCGGTGCTGCGCGGCGGCTACGAACGCAGCCAGGACCTGGAGCCGGACCTGCTCGAAGCCCAGCGCCAGGTGCACTGGGCGCAGCACCTGGCGTTCGTCTACCCGATCTGGTGGGGCGGCCTGCCGGCGCTGCTGCAGGGCTTCTTCGACCGGGTGTTCCTGCCCGGCTTCGCCTTCCGCTACCGCACCCCGCAGGACCGCGAGTGGGAACCGCTGCTGGGCGGGCGCAGCGCCGACCTGCTGGTGACCCACGACCAGACGCACTGGCGCTACCGCCTGCGCCAGGGCGCCCCGGCGCACCGCCAGATGGTGCGCTGCATCCTCGGCCCGTGCGGCATCGCCACCCGCCACCTGGAAGAGTTCAGCCCCATGCGCGGCGCCAGCGAGGAACAGCGCCAGGCCTGGCTCAAGCGCGCCGAGTCGCTGGGCTCGCAGGTGTGAGCACCGGGCGGGCCGACGGCCCGCCCAGCATCCCGTCTCCGGGAGCCGGGGCTTTTCCAGACGTTCCCTAAAGCCCCCTCCCGCCCTCCTCGCCTAGCATCCCGGCCCTTGCCGCCATTCCGGCGGCCCTTGGGTTCCTGGGAGGGAAACATGTTTCGCAAACTCGGCGCCGAACTCGTCGGCACCTTCTGGCTGGTCTTCGGCGGCTGCGGCAGCGCCGTGCTGGCCGCGCAATTCGGCAATGTCGGCATCGGCCTGCTCGGTGTGTCGCTGGCCTTCGGCCTGACCGTGGTGACCATGGCCTACGCCGTGGGGCCGATCTCCGGCGGCCACTTCAACCCGGCGGTGAGCCTGGGGCTGTGCGTCGGCGGGCGCTTCCCCGCCCAGCACTTGCTGCCCTACATGCTGGCCCAGGTGGCCGGCGGCCTGCTCGCCGGCGCCGCGCTCTACTGCATCGCCAGCGGCGCCGCCGGCTTCGACCCGTCGAAGGGCTTCGCCGCCAACGGCTACGCCGAGCACTCGCCGGGCGGCTACAGCCTGCAGGCGGTGCTGCTGTGCGAAGTGCTGATGAGCGCGGTCTTCCTGTTCATCATCATGGGCGCCACCGACCGCGACGCCCCCGCCGGCTTCGCGCCGCTGGCCATCGGCCTGGCCCTGGCGCTGATCCACCTGGTCAGCATCCCGGTCAGCAACACCTCGGTGAACCCGGCGCGCAGCCTGGGCGTAGCGCCCTTCACCGATCCCTGGGCGCTGCAGCAGCTGTGGGCATTCTGGGTCGCGCCGCTGGCCGGCGGGGTGCTCGGCGCCCTGGCCTGGCGGGTGATTCGCGGGCGTTGAGTAATTCGCGGATGGGGTCCGCTCGTTCAGGGGAATGACGTCGGCGCACGGGCTTTCCCCTCACCCCAGCCCTCTCCCGGAGGGAGAGGGGGCTGGCCCGTGCCGAGAGAAGGCCTGGCTTCAGCCGGCGATCCCTGTGCCAGCCGGCTAACGCCGAAGCACCAACGCACTCCGAACGGTCCCCTCTCCCTCCGGGAGAGGGTTAGGGTGAGGGGGCCGCAGGCCTGCTCGCTCGATTCCGTTCCCCCACACGCTCCATGAAGCCATGCACTTGTAGGAAGCGGGCCCTGCCCGCGATTCGCGCGCAGGGCGCGCTCCTACAGGGAATGACGTCGGCGCGCGGGCTTTCCCCTCACCCCAGCCCTCTCCCGGAGGGAGAGGGGGCTAGCCCGTGCCGAGAAGGGAGATGGAGTCAGTTGGGGATCCCGCAGTTGCCGGCTAACGCCGAAACACCCGCGCACGCCGAACGGTCCCCTCTCCCTTCAGGGAGAGGAGGGTGCCCTGATCCACGGCCCCGCCGATCGCCCTTCCCGCATTCACGATAACGTCCCCGCACCGGCTTCATCCGCGCCTATCATTCGCGAAATCGAAGGGATGGCTCAGGACGACAGTGCCGCCCTCGCCCGCCGCGCCCGGTAGCTGCGCAGCAGCGACGGCGCCAGCGCGGTCAGCGCCGAACCGCACACCACCAGCAGCGCTCCCAGGTAGGCTAGGCCGTCGAGGCTTTCCGGCTGCAGGTGCCCGGGCCACAGGCTGGCCGCCACGGCCACCGAGGCGATGGTCACCAGGGGCGTCAGCGCCAGGGTCGCGCTGACCCGCGAGGCTTCCCAGTGGGCCAGGGCCTCGGCGAAGGCGCCGTAGGCCACCAGGGTGTTCAGGCAGCAGGCCAGCAGCAGCCAGGCCTGCACGCCATCGAGCAGCAGCGCCTGCTGCGGATGCGCCCAGGGGCTGAGCAGCAGCGCGCAGCCCAGGTAGATCACCATCATCACCTGCAGCGAGTTCCACTGCGTGAGCAACTGCTTCTGCGCCAGGCCGTAGAAGGTCCAGACGAAAGCCGCCAGCAGGACGATGAGCACGCCCAGGGTGTAGTCGCCCAGCGAGCCGAACAGCTCCCCGAGACGCTGGTTGAAGAACAGCGCGAAGCCGCCCAGCAGCACCAGCAGGCCCAGCCCCTGGCCAAGGCTGAAGCTCTCCTTGAAGACGAACAGGCTGCCGAGCAGCAGCAGGATGGGCGCGATCTGGATCACCAGCTGGGTGGTGCCCGGGGTGAGCATGCGCAGGCCGACCAGGTAGAACACGTAGTTGCCGGTCAGCCCCAGCACCGCCAGCAGCACCAGGCCGCCGCCGCGCCGGCCCAGCGGGCGGAAGCGCGGCAGCTGGCCGCGCAGCGCCAGCCAGATGAACAGCACGCCGCCGGCGGCCACCAGGCGGTACCAGGTGACGGTGACCGGGTCCATCACCTTCAGGACTTCCTTCAGCTTGATCGGCAGGATGCCCCAGAGCACGGCGGTGACCAGGGAGAGGAACAGGCCGAATTGCCAGCGGCCGGAGGAAACGTGCATGGAGGACAGCCCTTCGCGTGTGCGGTCAGCCATGCTAAGCCAGCGTCGGTGGCGCTCGACAGGAACAGTTCGGCGATACAACTGTACCGGTCCGACGGCACACCCGGGCGCAGGCGGGCGGAAGCGCTACTGGAGACCTACGAAAATCCTCTTCCCAGCTGTACCTGTCGCATTCCCGGCGCAGCGTCCTAGACTGCCCGCTCCCCATAGGAGAACCTCCATGCCGCTCAGCCTGCCCGCCCTCGAAGCCGCTGCCGCCATCGTCCACCGCAGCCTGCCGCCCACCCCGCAGATCCGCTGGCCCCTACTGGTGGAGGCCCTGGGCTGCGAAACCTGGGTCAAGCACGAGAACCACTCGCCGGTGGGCGCCTTCAAGCTGCGCGGCGGGCTGGTCTACTTCCACCACCTGGCGGCCCAGGCCCCCTGCCCAGCCGGGGTGATCAGCGCCACCCGCGGCAACCACGGCCAGTCCATCGCCTTCGCCGCGGCGCGCCTGGGCATGCCGGCGACCATAGTCGTGCCCCACGGCAACAGCCGCGAGAAGAACGCCGCCATGCGCGCCCTGGGCGCCAACCTGATCGAGCACGGCGAAGACTTCCAGGCCTCCCGCGAATACGCCACCGCACTGGCCGAGCGCGACGGCCTGCACCTGATTCCCTCCTTCCACCCCTGGCTGGTGGCCGGCGTGGCCAGCTACAGCCTGGAGCTGCTGCGCGCCCTGCCCGGCCTGGACGTGTGCTACGTGCCGGTGGGCATGGGCTCGGGCATCTGCGGGATGATCGCCGCGCGCGACGCCCTGGGCCTGAAGACGCGCATCGTCGGGGTGGTCTCCAGCCATGCGCCGGCCTATGCGCTGTCCTTCGCCGCCGGGGAGCCGGTGTTCCACGCCACCAGCACGCAACTGGCCGACGGCATGGCCTGCACCACCCCGGAGCCGAATGCGGTGGCAATGATCCGCGCCGGCGCCGACCATTTCGTCCAAGTCAGCGACGCGGAAATCGGCGCGGCCATGCGCCTGCTGTTCACCGCCACCCACAACGTCGCCGAGGGCGCCGGCGCCGCGGCGCTGGCCGCCGCCCTGCAGGAGCGCGAGGCGCTGCGCGGGCTGAAGGTGGGCCTGGTGCTCAGCGGCGGCAACGTCGACCGCGAGGTCTACGCCCGCGAGCTGTCCGGCGGCTGACCGTCCCAGTGCGCGCCCGGCCCCTGCTCCGCCAGCCTGTCGCCGGGGTTGCGCAGCGGGCAGCTCTCCAGCGACAGGCAGCCGCAGCCGATGCAGCCGTTGAGCTGGTCGCGCAGCAGCACCAGCTTGGCGATGCGCTCGTCCAGATCGTCGCGCCAGCGCGCTGAAAGCCGCGCCCAGTCGGCGGCCATGGGCGAACGCCCGCTGGGCAGGCTGGCCAGGGCCTCGGCGATCTCGTTCAGTGGAATGCCGACGCGCTGCGCCACCTTGATCACCGCCACCCGGCGCAGCACGTCGCGCGGGTAACGGCGCTGGTTGCCGGCATTGCGGGTGCTGTGGATCAGCCCCTTGGCCTCGTAGAAATGCAGCGCGGACACGGCCACGCCGGCGCGCCTGGCGAGTTCGCCGACGCTCAGTTCATGGGGTACGTGCAGGGCCTGGTGTTTTTTCGGCATGGCGGGCTTGACCTCAAGTTAAGTTGAGGTTTTACCCTCGCCAGCGTCTGCCTTCAAGCCCAGGAGCCCACCCATGATCATTCCCAGCGCCTACTGCAGCACCGACGCCGACCATGCCGGAACCCCAACGCATTTCGCCCTGCTGATCGACATCGAGGTAGCGCCGGCGCAACAGCCCGACATCGCCGAACGCCTGGGCCGCTACCTGGAGCAGCTGCGCGAACTGTTCCACCAGGCCCCGGGCTACCTGGGCGCGGAACTGCGCGCCAGCGAAGACGGCCGCCACCTGCTCGGCTGCGTGCACTGGCGCAGCCGCGAGGACTGGGAAACCACCTGGGACTGCGGCGCCACGCGCAGCGAGCTGTTCAGCGACAGCCTGCTGCGGCTGGGGGCCAGGAGCATTCATTTCGACAGTTTCCTGGTGGCGGAGCGGTTGGCCTGAGGGGCGAAGCCGAGGCGCTCTTCGTAGGATGGGTTGAGCCTTGGCGAAACCCATGCGGCCGTGACGATGGGTATCGCTTCGCTCAACACCATCCTACGCTGGAATTTCCGCGGCCCATGGCCGCGAATCGCGCGCAGGGCGCGCTCCTACAGGTGGATTCGGAGGTGCTCTTCGTAGGAGCGAGCTTGCTCGCGAATAAACGCGTGCCATGCGGTTCGCGAGCAAGCTCGCTCCTACGAGAAGCCGGGCCTGCCCATACGGTAGGAGCGGGCCCTGCCCGCGATTCGCGCGCAGAGCGCGCTCCTACAAAGGAGCGACAGCCCCGGCGAGACGAACGGAATCAGGGCGGGCGCTGGTGATTGCGCCTGAAGGTCTCCTCCCCCATCGCTGCGATCTGCCCGTCGATCAGCGCCTCGAACGGTCTCAGCAGCGCGTCAAAGGACTGCGGTGCATCCAGCGCGTTCAGGGCGTGCACCACCGCCTCGATGGTCGACAGCGCGCCTTCGGCCGGGGCCTTGCGCAGGCGGTAGCGCGAGGTCAGGCCTTCGGGCAGCACTACTCGCGGCAGGGCTGCCAAGTGCGGGTTGAGGTGCAGCAGCTTGCGCGCCTTGCGCCAAGTGCCGTCGGGCACCACCAGCAGGCGTGGCCGGGTGGCCGGGCGGGTGGCCAGTTCGGCGAGGGGGATGGCGTTTTCGCCGGGGAACAGCAGCCAGGCGTCCTCGGCGGACAGGTCGAGGTCGCTGAAGTCCTCGCCCACCCGCAGTTCGGCGTTGGCCAGGCCGAGGGCCGCCAGGCGCGCGGTGTTCAGGGCGTGGCCGGCTTCGCTGGGGTGTTGCAGCAGGAGCACGCGGGTGCGGTTGTCCAGGCGCGGGATCAGCGCGCACAGGCAATGCCCGGCCGGGCGCAGGCAGCGCTCGCAGCGGGCGCGGCTCATGGCTTGCCCGGCTGTGTGCGCAGCAGGTCGCGGAAGTTCTGGATCAGCGGCTCGCGGGAGCGGCCGCGGCGCAGGATCAGCGAGAACGGCGCCTGGTAGCCGAAGGTGGCCGGCAGCAGCGCGCGCAGCCTGCCCTGCTCCACCCAGGAATGGGCGTAGTGTTCGGGCAGGTAGCCGATGTAGCCGCCGGAAAGGATGAGGATCAGCTGCGCCTCCATACTCTCTACCGTCGCCGCGCTGTGCTTGAAGCCGTGGCGCGCCAGTTCCGCCTGGCTCCAGTAGCCGCGGCCGACCATGCGCTGCTGGGTGATCAGCTCGGCGGGGATGCGCCGGCCGTCGAACAGCGGGTGGCGGTCGCTGCAGTACAGCCAGTGCTGTTCGCGATACAGCGGCTGGTAGACCAGGCCGTTCATGCGGCTGAAGAAGGAGCCGATGGCCAGGTCCAGGCGGTTGTCCAGCACCGCCAGTTGCAGTTCGTAGGGGCTTTGTACCTGCAGGTGCAGGTGCACCGCCGGGTGCAGGCTGCTGAAGGAGCCGATGACGTCGGCCAGCGGCAGCGCCGGGTCGCTCACCGTGGAGTCGAGCACGCCGAGGTTGAGGGTGCCGCGCAGTTCGCCCTTCAGGGTCGCCGCGTAGCGCTCGAAGCCTTCCAGTTCGCCGAGGATGCGCAGGGTTTCCTGGTGGAACAGCTCGCCCTTGCTGGTCAGGCCGAAGCCGCCGCGGCCGCGGTGGCAGAGCACGATGCCCAACTGGTTCTCCAGTTGGCTCATGTAGGTGCTGATGGCCGAGGTCGACAGGTTCAGCTCCTGCTGCGCCGAGGCGAAGCCCTGGTTGCGCACCACGCAGGCGAAAATCCGCAGAAGCTTGACGTCGGGCAGGGCGCTGGCGCTCATGAAGGGCTCCGCAATTCGAGGTGGAGAGGCTCCAGTTCAGCAGCCACTGGACTGGCAATCGGCCAGACCGTCCGTCGCCGCCCGGCCTGCAAGGCACATACGGCGGGGCCGGCGCCGCGGGGGCTGCGACAGGGCAACGCAGTCTAGCCGTGGAAATAAGTTTAGAAAACTCTGAACTGATTATTTGTAGCCAGCGATTCTTCCCACTACCGGGCATGACCAGAATCCGGCCTCAGTATCAACAAGCCTGTTTCCACGAAAACAGCGAATCCCGTGAGGCCTACCCATGGACAAGAAACTCCACCAGCCCCTGGGCGGAAACGAAATGCCGCGCTTCGGCGGCATCGCCACCATGATGCGCCTGCCGCATATCCAGGCCCCCGAACAGCTCGACGAGCTCGACGCCGCTTTCGTCGGCGTGCCCCTGGACATCGGCACCTCCCTGCGCTCCGGCACCCGTTTCGGGCCGCGCGAGATCCGCGCCGAGTCGGTGATGATCCGCCCGTACAACATGGCCACCGGCGCCGCCCCGTTCGATTCGCTGAACATCGCCGACATCGGTGACGTGGCGATCAACACCTTCAACCTGCTGGAGGCCGTACGCATCATCGAGGAGGCCTACGACAAGATCCTCGACCACGGCATCGTCCCGCTGACCCTCGGCGGCGACCACACCATCACCCTGCCGATCCTGCGCGCCATCCACAAGAAGCACGGCAAGGTCGGCCTGGTGCACATCGACGCCCACGCCGACGTCAACGACCACATGTTCGGCGAGAAGATCGCCCACGGCACCACCTTCCGCCGCGCCGTGGAAGAAGGCCTGCTGGATTGCGACCGGGTGGTGCAGATCGGCCTGCGCGCCCAGGGCTACACCGCCGAGGACTTCAACTGGAGCCGCAAGCAGGGCTTCCGCGTGGTCCAGGCCGAAGAGTGCTGGCACCAGTCGCTGGCGCCGCTGATGGCCGAAGTGCGCGAGAAGGTCGGCGGCGGCCCGGTGTACCTGTCGTTCGACATCGACGGCATCGACCCGGCCTGGGCGCCCGGCACCGGCACCCCGGAAATCGGCGGCCTGACCACCATCCAGGCGATGGAGATCGTGCGCGGCTGCCAGGGCCTGGACATCATCGGCTGCGACCTGGTCGAGGTCTCCCCGCCCTACGACACCACCGGCAACACCTCGTTGCTCGGCGCCAACCTGCTGTACGAAATGCTCTGCATCCTCCCGGGCGTACAGCGCCGCTGAGTGACCCCAAATGCATAACGACGCCTGCGTAGCACAGGTGCTGGAGGCTGCCCGCGCGCTCGTGGCAGCCTTCGCGCGCACCGACACCGAGGCCTACTTCGCGGCCTTCAGCGAAGACGCCAGCTTCATCTTCCACAACTGGCCGCAGCCGCTGCGCACCCGCGCGGCCTACCGCGAGGTGTGGGAGAGCTGGTTGCGTGACGACGGCTTCGAGGTCCTCGACTGCCAGTCCAGCAACACCTTCATCAGCCTGCTGGGCGAGGACGTGGCGATCTTCAGCCACGACGTCGCCACGCGGCTGCGCATCCAGGGAACGGAGAGCCTGAACCACGAACGGGAGACCATCGTCTTCCGCCGTGAACAACAACAAGGCCGCTGGCTGGCCGTCCACGAGCACCTGTCGCCTACGCCATGAGGCGGGACTTTCCCGGGAGGAAGTCATGGATAACAAGAACAACCAACATGCAATCACCACCATCGAGACATTCGGCGTCGAGCAGATTCCCGACGCCGAGCGCAACGCCACGCCCACCGACCTGTTCCGCATGATCTTCGGCGGCGCCAACACCTTCGCCACCGCCGTGCTGGGCAGCTTCCCGGTGCTCTTCGGGCTGTCGTTCCAGGCCGGCGCCTGGGCCATCGTCCTGGGCGTGCTGGTCGGCGCGCTGATCCTCGCGCCCATGGGCCTGTTCGGGCCGATCAACGGCACCAACAACGCGGTCTCCTCCGGCGCGCACTTCGGCGTGCACGGGCGGATCGTCGGCTCCTTCCTGTCGCTGCTGACCGCCATCGCCTTCTTCTCGCTGTCGGTGTGGAGCTCGGGCGATGCCCTGGTCGGCGGCGCCAAGCGCCTGTTCGGCCTGCCGGAAACCGACCTCACCCTGGGCCTGGCCTACGGCCTGTTCGCGGTGCTGGTGCTGGTGGTGTGCATCTACGGCTTCCGCTTCATGCTGCTGGTCAACAAGATCGCCGTGTGGGCCGCCAGCCTGCTGTTCCTGCTGGGCGTGTTCGCCTTCGCCGGCCCCTTCGACGCCGGCTACGCCGGTAGCGTGCAGCTGGGCAGCGCGGGCTTCTGGGCCGCCTTCATCGGCGCCACCCTGCTGGCCATGAGCAACCCGGTGTCGTTCGGCGCCTTCCTCGGCGACTGGGCCCGCTACATCCCGCGCGAAACCTCGAAAAAACGCATCATGCTGGCGGTGCTGCTGTCGCAGCTGGCCACGCTGATCCCGTTCTTCTTCGGCCTGGTCACCGCCACCATCGTCGCCGTGAAAGCGCCGGACTACATCGCCGCGAACAACTACGTCGGCGGCCTGCTGGCCATCTCGCCGAGCTGGTTCTTCCTGCCGGTGTGCCTGATCGCCACCATCGGCGGCATGTCCACCGGCACCACCTCGCTGTACGGCACCGGCCTGGACATGTCCAGCGTGTTCCCGCGCCTGCTCAACCGCGTGCAGGCCACCCTGTTCATCGGCCTGCTGTCGATCGCCTTCATCTTCATCGGCCGCTTCGCCGCCAACCTGGTGCAGAGCGTGTCCACCTTCGCCGTGCTGATCATCACCTGCACCAGCCCCTGGATGGTGATCATGATCCTCGGCCTGATCGTGCGCCGCGGCTTCTACCACGCCGACGACCTGCAGGTGTTCACCCGTGGCCAGCAAGGCGGCGCCTACTGGTTCCACCACGGCTGGAACTGGCGCGGCATGGGCGCCTGGATCCCCAGCGCGCTGGCCGGCCTGTGCTTCGTCAACCTGCCGGGGCAGTTCGTCGGCCCGCTGGGCGAGCTGGCCGGCGGCATCGACATCAGCCTGCCGGTGACCCTCGGCCTGGCCGCCCTGCTCTACCTGGCGCTGCTGCGCACCTTCCCGGAATCCACCGGGGTGTACGGCCCGCAAGGCCCGCGCTGGGTCGGCAGCCACGACCGCCCGGTGCTCGGCATCAACGAGCCGGCGGCCTGAACCCGCGACACCCGTAGTACCCGTGAGACGCCGACGGGCCGGTCGCCACCGGTCCGCCGGCCTACCGCCCGCCAGCCGCGGGCGGCAACAATGACAATTCGAGTGTGAGGAGCCGATCATGGCCTTGGATATAATCGTCGTTCTGATCTATGCCGCCGGCATGCTGGTACTGGGCTGGTACGGCATGCGCCGGGCGAAGACCCACGAGGACTTCCTGGTAGCGGGACGCAACCTGGGCCCGTCGTTCTACATGGGCACCATGGCCGCCACCGTGCTCGGCGGCGCCTCCACCGTCGGCACCGTGCGCCTGGGCTACGTCCACGGCATCTCCGGCTTCTGGCTGTGCGCCGCGCTGGGCGCCGGCATCATCGCGCTGAACCTGTTCCTGGCCAAGCCGCTGCTGAAGCTGCGCATCTTCACCGTCACCCAGGTCCTGGAGCGCCGCTACAACCCCATGGCGCGCCAGGCCAGCGCGGTGATCATGTTCGCCTACGCGCTGATGATCGGCACCGTCTCCACCCTGGCCATCGGCACCGTGATGCAGGTGCTGTTCGGCCTGCCGTTCTGGGTCTCGATCCTGCTCGGCGGCGGCGTGGTGGTGGTCTACTCGACCATCGGCGGCATGTGGTCGCTGACCCTCACCGACATCGTCCAGTTCATCATCAAGACCGTCGGCCTGATGTTCCTGCTGCTGCCGATCTGCCTGTACCGCGTGGGCGGCTGGGACGAGCTGGTGGCCAAGCTGCCGGCCAGCGCCTTCAGCTTCCACACCATCGGCTACGACACCATCATCACCTACTTCCTGATCTACTTCTTCGGCATCCTCATCGGCCAGGACATCTGGCAGCGCGTGTTCACCGCGCGCAGCGAGGGCGTGGCCAAGTACGCCGGCACCGCCGCCGGCGTGTACTGCGTGATCTACGGCCTGGTCGGCGCGCTGATCGGCATGTGCGCCAAGGTCCTGCTGCCCGACCTGGACAACGTCAACAACGCCTTCGCCGCCATCGTCCAGGCCTCGCTGCCGGACGGCATCCGCGGCCTGGTGATCGCCGCCGCCCTGGCCGCGATGATGTCCACCGCCAGCGCCGGCCTGCTGGCCGCCTCCACCACCCTGACCGAGGACCTGCTGCCGAAGCTGCGCGGCGGCAAGACCTCCAGCCTGGGCATCAACCGCCTGTTCACCGCCCTCACCGGCCTGGTGGTGCTGGCCATCGCCCTGGTGGTGAACGACGTGATCAGCGCCCTGACCCTGGCCTACAACCTGCTGGTGGGCGGCATGCTGATCCCGCTGATCGGCGCCATCTACTGGAAGCGCGCCACCACCGCCGGCGCCATCACCAGCATGACCCTGGGCTTCGTCACCGCCCTGGCGTTCATGCTCAAGGATGGCTTCGACGCCAACACGCCGATCTACTACAGCCTGGCCGTCGGCCTGGTCAGCTTCGTCGTGGTCAGCCTGCTGTCGCGCCGCCCGCAGGCGGCCGCCAGCGTCGCCTGACGCGTACGCGGCGATGAACAAGGGCGCGGCGAGTCGATCTCCGCGCCCTCTTCGTTTGAGAATCCCCTCACCCACGAACAGAAAGGAACTGCCATGACCACCTGCGGCGAATTCCTCGTCAAGCAACTCGAAGCCTGGGGCGTGGACACCGTCTTCGGCATCCCCGGCGTGCACACCGTCGAGCTGTACCGCGGCCTGCCGGGCAGCGCCATCCGCCACGTCACCCCGCGCCACGAGCAGGGCGCCGGCTTCATGGCCGACGGCTACGCGCGCGTCACCGGCAAGCCGGGCGTGTGCTTCATCATCACCGGCCCGGGCATGACCAACATCCTCACCGCCATGGGCCAGGCCTACGCCGACTCCATCCCGATGCTGGTGATCAGCAGCGTCAACGAGCGCTCGCGCCTGGCCCACGGCAACGGCTACCTGCACGAACTGCCCGACCAGCGCGCCATGACCGCCGGCGTCAGCGCCTTCAGCCACACCCTGATGAGCGTCGAGGAGCTGCCGGCGGTGCTGGCCCGCGCCTTCGCCGTGTTCGACAGCGAGCGCCCGCGCCCGGTGCACATCGAGCTGCCGCTGGACATCATCACCGCCCCCGCCGAGCACATGCAGGTGCGCCCGCGCGTGCAACTGGCGCGCCCGGCCCCGGCGCGCTCGCCGCTGCACGAAGCGGCGGCCAAGCTGGCCAAGGCGCAGAAGCCGCTGCTGCTGCTCGGCGGCGGTTGCGTCGCGGCGCAAGCCGAAGCCCGCGCCCTGGCCACCGCGCTGGACGCCCCCACCGCGCTGACCGTCAACGCCAAGGGCCTGCTGCAGCCGGAGCACCCGCTGCTGATTGGCAGCAACCAGTCGCTGGTGCCCGTGCGTGAGCTGGCCGAACAGGCCGACGTGGTCCTGGCCATCGGCACCGAGCTGGGCGAGACCGACTACGACGTGGTGTTCGACGGCAACTTCCGCATCGGCGGCGAGCTGATCCGCATCGACATCGACCCGCAGCAGCTGATGCGCAACCAGGTCCCGAGCATCGCCATCCAGGCCGACGCCCGCACCGCCATGCGCGCCCTGCTGGAACTGCTGCCGGCCCGCGAGGCCAGCGCCGACAGCCCCGGCGCCCAGCGCGCGGCCAAGGTGCGCGCGCAGCTGGCCGAGGACTTCAGCGGCTGGGCGCACTACCGCACGCTGTTCGGCAAGATTCTCGAAGCGCTGCCGGACGCCCGCTTCGTCGGCGACTCCACCCAGACCGTGTACAGCGGCAACCACCTGGTGGAACTGGACGGCGGCCGCCGCTGGTTCAACTCCGCCAGCGGCTACGGCACCCTCGGCTACGGCCTGCCGGCGGCCATCGGCGCCAAGCTCGGCGAACCGGGCCGCCCGGTGATCAGCCTGATGGGCGACGGCGGCCTGCAGTTCACCCTGCCGGAGCTGGCCAGCGCCGTGGAGGCCAGGGTGGGCATCATCGTGCTGCTGTGGAACAACCACGGCTACGGCGAGATCAAGCGCTACATGGAGCGCCGCGACATCACTCCGCTGGGTGTGGATATCTACACGCCGGACTTCCTCGCCATCGCCCGCGGCTTCGGCTGCGAAGCGGAGCGGGCGCGGGATTACGAGCACCTGCAGGCGTTGCTGCGTAACGCGCCGAGCGATCGGCCGTTGATCGTGGAAGTGATGGAGGCGGCGCCGTTCGCGCCTTGAGGCGATGGAGTGAGGCTCGGCAACCCTCTCCCCCCGCCCTCGGCTGCGCGCCCCGCCCTGAAGGGAGAGGGAGCCTGTCCGTGCCCGCTGAAAGTCATGTGCTCCAACTCATGCCAAGGCATCCGGCGAACACAGAAACCCCAGCACACGCCGAACGGTCCCCTCTCCCTTCAGGGAGAGGGTTAGGGAGAGGGAAAGGCCCCCCACCCGGCACCGCCCTCACAGGTATGCCACCCTGTAGGATGGGTGGAGCGAAGCGATACCCATCGCCATGACTGAAGGGAGAGGGAGCCCGCCCGTGCCGAGAGAAGGCCAGGTTTCAATCGGTAGATTTCGGTGTTGCCGGCTGACTCCAGAGCACCAGCGTCTGCCCAACGGTCCCCTCTCCCTTCAGGGAGAGGGTTAGGGAGAGGGAAAGCCCCCCCACCCGGCACCGCCCTCACAGGTATGCCACCCTGTAGGAGCGGGCCCTGCCCGCGAAATCGCGCGCAGGGCGCGCTCCTACACAAAACACAAAGACACCAGGCCCCACCATGAAAATCGTCACCCGCGACCGCTGGTTCGAAGTCCGCCACTGCTACGACGGCGTCAGCCTGATCCACGAGCCCTGGGTGCGGCCCTTCTACCGCTGCAACATGTGGCACATCCAGGGCCGCGAGCGCGACCTGCTGGTGGACAGCGGCTCCGGCCTGGTCAGCCTGCGCGAGCAGTTGCCCTGGCTCACCGAGCGGCCGCTGCTGGCGGTGGCCAGCCATACCCACTTCGACCATATCGCCGGCCACCACGAGTTCGCCGAGCGCCTGTGCCACCCGGCCGAGGCCGACATCCTCGCCAGCCCCGACGGCGAGCGCACCCTGGCCACGGCCTTCGTCGGCGACGAGATGTTCGAAGCGCACCCGGACTGCCCGCTGTGCTACGCCGAGTACCGGGTGAAGGCCGCGCCGGCCACGCGCACCATCGACGAAGGCGACGTGCTCGACCTGGGCGACCGCGTGCTGGAGGTGCTGCATACCCCCGGCCATTCACCGGGCGGCATCAGCCTGTGGGAAGCGCGGACGCAGACGCTGTTCTCCGGCGACATCGTCTACGACGGCCCGCTGAGCGAGGATGCCTACCACTCCAACCTGGACGACTACGCCCGCAGCCTGGAGCGTCTGCGCCAGCTACCGGTGCGCACCGTGCACGGCGGGCACTTCCCGAGCTTTTCCGGGGAACGCCTGCGGCAGATCATCGACGAGTGGTTCGCGGCCCACGGCTGAAATACCGCGGCCCAACGCGATCTGCCCGCGTGAGCGGGCAGAAGGTGTGTCCAGCAGATGCTTCAGGAGTCAGCGTCGGCGTTGCTGTGCGTAGCGCCGTTGCTCATCGCTTGGAATGGGAATGGGTTGCAGGCGCGGAGGCTCGATGAGGCCGAGCGTGACACCCAGTTTCCATGCCAGGGTTTGCAGCCAGAGTTTCATGGGATGCCTCCTTTGCGGCGGAAGGGTCGGGCGGCCCGCTTCCGGGCCGCCCTAAGAGTAGAGTAGCCCGGCGTCCCACTCTCCGCCCGTGCTACTCACTCCTTGCAACAAAGACTACGCGTCGGCCGGCCGCGATCCGCTGACCTGGATCAAGTTCAGGCACGCTTGCCGCGCAATGCCCGGCGCACCCACGCCTCGCAACTGACCAGGGAAATCCCCGCCAGCACCAGCGCCGCCCCGGCGACGAAGTTCCAGGCCAGCGGCTCGTGCAACAGCAGCACGCCGAAAGCGATGCCGAACAGCGGCGTCATGAAGGAGAACACCGCCAGGTTCGACGCCAGGTAGCGGCGCAGCAGCCAGAACCAGGCGAAATAGCTGAAGAAGGACACCACCACGCCCTGGAACAGCACGCTGCCCACGCCCAGCGCGGTGAAGCGCACGTTGCCGAACTCGCCCAGGGCCAGGGCGATGAAGGGCAGCAGCAGCGCGGCGGCGAACAACTGGTAGAACAGCGTCAGGCTGGTCGGCGCCTCCGACAGCCGCGTGCTGCGCACCACCACCGTGGTAGCGCCCCAGGAGGCCCCGGCGAGCACGCCGAAGAAATCCCCCAGCAGCATGCGGCTGTCCATGTGCCGCAGGTCGAAGCCGCCGCCGAAACACAGGGCGATGCCGCCGAAGCACACCGCGATGCCCAGCCACTGCAGCGGCCGCAGGCGCTCGCTGGGCAGCAGGAAGTGCAGGCCCAGGGCGGAGAAGATCGGCGCCGTGTAGATGAACACCGCCATGTGCGAGGCGCTGGTGTATACCAGGCCCTGGGCGATGAACAGGAACTCCATGGCGAACAGCAGCCCTGCCAGCGCGCCGCCGGCCAGGGTGCCGCCCGCGGCCTTCCAGTCGCCGCGCCAGAGCACCAGCAGGCCCACCAGCGTGGCGGCCAGCAGGTTGCGGGCGAAGGCCTGCATGATCGGCGCTATGTCGCCGGCGGCGAGCTTCACCGCCACCTGCTGCACGCCCCAGATCAGGCACAGCAGCAGCATCGCCTGCAGGGCGAAGGCATCGGCGCCCTTGCGCGGGGGTAGCGGCGTCATATGCACCTCCGCAGTCCGGGCGAAGGAAGGGAGCAACGGCAGCAAGGCAGTTTCATGGCAAGGCTCGGCAGTGAGCGGGCACCAAGACGAGGAAACGGCGGTACCCCAAGGGTGTACCGCCGATTATTCCAGCCAAACGACGAACGGCACCAGCGCAAATCCGACACCGCCGGCCGCCAGGGCGTCAACTCACTGCCCGGTCTTGACCTTGCTCCAGGTGCGGGTGCGGATGCGTTCCAGCTTCGGTGGCAGCATCTCCACCGAGTACAGCTTGGCCTGCACCTCGGCCGGCGGGTAGACGTTGGGGTTGTCGCGCAGGTCGGCGGAAATCAGCTTGTCCGCCGCCTGGTTGGGGTTGGCGTAGGCCACGTAGTCGGAGATCGGCGCCACCACTTCCGGGCGCAGCAGGTAGTTGAGGAAGGCGTGGGCCTGCTCGACGTTCTGCGCGTCCCTGGGGATGGTCAGCACATCGAACCAGGCCGCGGTGCCTTCCTTGGGAATGCGGTATTCGATGTGGATGCCGTTGTTCGCCTCCTTGGCGCGGTTGGCCGCCTGCATGGCGCCGCCGGACCAGGCCATGGCCACGCAGACGTCGCCATTGGCCAGATCGGTGACGAACTTCGAGGAGCTGAAGTAGGTGATGTACGGGCGCAAGCTGCTCAGCAGCGCCTCGGCCTTGGCATAGTCCGCGGGGTCGTGGCTGTTCGGCGACAGCCCCAGGTAATGCAGGGCCTCGGGGATCACCTCGGTGGGCGAGTCGAGGAAGGCCACGCCGCACTGCTTGAGCTTGGCGAGGTTCTCCGGCTTGAAGATCAGGTCCCAGGAATCCACCGGCGCGTCGGCGCCGAGGATGGCCTTCACCTTGTCGACATTGTAGGCGACGCCGTTGGTGCCCCACATGTACGGCATGGCGTACTGGTTGCCCGGGTCCTTGCTCTCCAGCACCTTGAGCAGCGCCGGGTTGAGGTTCTTCCAGTTCGGCAGCTTGCTCTTGTCCAGCTTCTGGAACACGCCGGCCTTGAGGTAGTTGGGCAGGAAGCTGTCGCTGGGCACCACCAGGTCGTAGCCCGAATGCCCGGAGAGCAGCTTGGCCTCCAGCACCTCGTTGCTGTCGTAGACGTCGTACTTGGGCGCGATGCCGCTGTCCTTCTGGAAGCCCTTGAGGGTGTCCGGGCCGATGTAGTCGAACCAGTTGTAGATGCGCACCACCGGCTCGGCGCTGGCGATGCCGGCGGCGGCCAGCAGCGCGGCGCCGAGCAGGCCGCGGATGATCTTGTTGTTCTTGCGCATGACTCGCTCCTCGAAACGGCGCGCCCTTAGAGAGCGGCGCCCTCGTAACCCTGCAGGACGTTGACTGCGTTGACGCCGATGGCCTCGACCGCGTAGCCGCCTTCCATGATGAACAGCGTCGGCAGGCCGAGGGCGGCGATGCGTTCGCCCATGCGCAGGTAGTCCGGGGAGTCCAGCTTGAACTGGGAGATGGGGTCGTCCTTGTAGGTGTCCACACCCAGGGACACCACCACCGCGTCCGGCGCGTAGGCGGCGATCTTGCGGCAGGCGTCCTCCAGGGCGGCGGACCAGCCGTCCCAGCCGGTGCCGTGGGCCAGCGGGTAGTTGTGGTTGAAGCCCTCGCCCGCCCCTTCGCCGCGCTCGTCGGCATGGCCGAGGAAGTACGGGTACTCCACCAGCGGGTCGCCGTGGATCGAGGCGAAGAGCACATCGCCACGGTCGTAGAACAGCTCCTGGGTGCCGTTGCCGTGGTGGTAGTCGACGTCGAGGATGGCCACGCGTTGGGCGCCCTGGTCGAGGAAGGCCTGGGCGACGACGGAGGCGTTGTTGATGAAGCAGTAGCCGCCCATGAAGTCGCTGCCGGCATGGTGGCCCGGCGGGCGGCACAGGCCGAAGGCGGTGCGCGCGCCCTGGCGCATGTGGTCCTGGGCGGTCAGCGCGACCTGGGCCGAGCTGTACACGGCCTGCCAGGTGCCGGCAGTGATCGGCGCCTCGGTGTCGAAGCTGTAGTGGCCCAGCTCGCCCATCAGGGCGGTGGGGATGGGGCCGTCGCGGCGCAGGCGGCGGCCCGGGAAGGTGGTGGAGACCAGGTCGCCGCTGTGGCCCTCGGCGGCCCAGCGGGCCCAGGCGCCCTTGAGGAAGGCGACGTACTTCGGATCGTGCACGCGGTGGATGGCATCCAGGCCGAAATCCTTCGGCGCGATGATCTCGCCGAGTTGCTGCGACTTCACCCGGGCCAGCACGGTGTCGGCGCGGCTGGGCATCTCGAAGCAGGGCTGGAGCTTGCCATCGACCAGTTCGGACTGGCCGAAATGCAGGCGGTGATCGTCGCTGTAGACGGTCAGCATGAGTAAAACCTCTCGGCTTTGTTGTTCTTGGTGGGGGGATTCTGCCCATTCGGGCGGCCTCGGCTGAACGGTGGCGGCGGCCAAAAGGGGATAGATATGGCCAACATTTATGGCCCTTTACTACAGCGAACCTGCGTATCCCCGCCGGCTCGCTATGCTCTGGGGAATGGCTGCCGGCCCCATCGGTCGAACGGCATGCACCTGGCGAGGGAAGGAAGAAGAGATGTCGGGGGACCGCAAGATTCTGCTCCGTTGCCTATTGATCCTGAACCTGTTCTGCGCCGGCTGGGCCCTGGCCGCGCCGGCCCCGGGCCTGCCCGCCGACGAGCTGCCGACGCTGGCCGACGACGCCGGCCTGCCGACCCTGGCCGAGCGCCTGGAAAGCATCCGCCAGGGCGTCTCCGAGCAGGTCGGCGACGACGAGCTGGCGCGCCTGCGCCTGGCCACCCTGGAGGTGCAGAGGATGGCGGGTGAGCGCGGCGACGAGCTGCAGGCCCGCCTCGACCGCCTGTCCGACCAGCTCAACGTGCTCGGCCCGCCGGTCGCGGGCGAGGCCGCCGCCCTGGCACTGCAGCGCACCGAGCTGAACCAGCAGAAGGCCGAACTGCAGGCCCAGGCCACCCAGGCCGCGCAGATCCTGCGCTCGGCCCAGGACCTGGCCGCGCAGATCGTCAACCTGCGCCGCAGCCTGTTCAACTCGCAGATCGCCACCCGTTCCGCGCCGCCCTTCAGCCCCATCTTCTGGTCCACCCTGACGCGCCCCACCGAGGACGACCTGGCGCGCCTGCGCAACCTGGGCGACAAGCTCACCGCCAGCCTGGAGGACACCTGGCATGGTGCGCGCCTGCCGCTGCTGGCCTGCCTGGTCGCCGCCGTGCTGCTGTGGATACCGGGCCGGCGCCTGCTGGAAAGGTTCGCCGGCTACCTGGCCAGCCACTTCATCCCCGAGGGCCGCCTGCGCCGCAGCAGCCTGGCCCTGGCCATCGCCCTGGCCAGCGTGGTCACCTTCGGCGGCGCCGCCGCGCTGGTCCACCAGGGCCTGGACTGGAACGAGGGCTTCGACAACGGCCTGGCCAACCTGGCCGGGCAGATGGTCACCCTGGCGGTGTTCAGCGCCTTCATCACCGGCCTGGGCCGCGCCCTGCTGATGGTCAGCCGGCCCTCCTGGCGCCTGCTGCCGATCCCGGACACTGCCGCCAGGGCGGTGGCCCACTTCCCCGGGCTGCTGGCGCTAGTGGCCATGCTGCTCGGCGCCCAGGACCGCATCAACAGCGCCATCGGCGCCAGCCTGGCGCTGACCGTAGCGGTCAACGGCCTCACCGCGCTGCTGATCGCCGTGCTCTTCGGCATCGCCCTGCTGCGCCTGCGCCGCAGCGACGAGGAGGACGAGGAACACCCGCGCCCGGCGCTGGCCGGGGTGATCCACCTCATCGCCCTGCTGGTGGTGCTGCTGATCGTCCTGGCGCTGCTCAGCGGCTACCTGTCGCTGGCCTTCTACCTGGCCACCAAGCTGCTGTGGATCAGCGCCGTGGCGGCGACCGGCTACCTGATCACGGCCTTCTTCGGCGACCTCTGCGACACCCTGCTGTCACCGCGCCAGGCCAGCGGCAAGACCCTTGCCCGCGCCCTCGGCCTGTCGTCGCAGCACCAGGCCCAGGCCGCCACCCTGCTGTCCGGGGTGGGCCGCACCCTGCTGGTGCTGATGACGCTGATGGTGATGCTCTCGCCCACCGCCAGCACCCCCGACGAACTGCTCGCCGGCGTCGAGCGCCTGGCCCAGGGCGGCCAGGCCCTGGGCAACCTGAACATCGTCCCGCAGGACATCCTGCTGGCCCTGCTCACCCTGCTCGGCGGGCTGTTCGCCCTGCGCCTGCTCAAGCGCTGGCTGGCCGAGCGGCTGCTGCCGGAAACCAGCATGGACGCCGGCATGCGCGCCTCGCTGGTGACCCTGGTCGGCTACCTCGGCTTCGTCCTGCTCGGCCTGCTGACGCTCTCGGCCCTGCGCATCAACCTGACCAGCCTGACCTGGGTGGTCAGCGCCCTGTCGGTGGGCATCGGCTTCGGCCTGCAGGCCATCGTGCAGAACTTCATCAGCGGCCTGATCCTGCTCACCGAGCGCCCGGTGAAGGTCGGCGACTGGGTCAGCCTCGGCGGCGTGGAAGGCGATATCCGCCGGATCAACGTGCGCGCCACGGAAATCCAGCAGTCGGACAACTCCACGGTGATAGTGCCGAACTCGCAACTGATCACCCAGAACGTGCGCAACGTGACCATGGGCGGCGCGCTGGGCAGCGTCGGCATCAGCCTCACGCTGCCGCTGGACACCGACGTGCACAAGGTCCGCGAACTGCTGCTGGCGGCCTACGCCGAACACCCGGCCATCCTGGAAACCCCCAGGCCCTCGGTGAGCTTCACCCAGCTCACCGACCAAGGCCTGACACTGGCGGCCAGCGGCAGCGTCAGCAGCCCACGGGGTGTCTCCGGCGCCCGGAGCGATCTGCTGTTCACCATCTTCGGCAGGTTGCGCGAGGAAGGCATCAGCCTGGTGGCGCCAAGGAGTTTGCGGTTGGTGGGGGGTGATGGGCGGTTGGTGGAGGATTCTGCTTCGGGTGAAAAGCCAAAGCCTGAGAGCCCCTCTCCCCAGCCCTCTCCCTGAAGGGAGAGGGGGCTTGTCCGTGCCGGCGGACAGGAATGGTTTCAACCTGAACCTTCATTTCCGGCTGACGCCGAAATATCCACACTCACCGAACGGTCCCCTCTCCCTTCAGGGAGAGGGTTAGGGAGAGGGAGCGGACTCAAACGACGCAGCGGAATTTCCGGCGAACATCCGTTCGCGAGCAAGCTCGCTCCTACGAAAAGCCAGAGCACCCTCTCCCCAGCCCTCGGCTGCGCGCCCCGCCCTGAAGGGAGAGGGGGCCGTTCGGTGTGAAGTGAAGCGATGGCGCTCGCCGGCAACACCTGGCTATCAGGATGACGCGGGACATATAGCCGCTCAGAACCAGTCCCCTCTCCCTTCAGGGAGAGGGTTAGGGAGAGGGAGCGGACTCAAACGACGCAGCGGAATCTCCGACAAACATCCATTCGCGAGCAAGCTCGCTCCTACGAAAAGCCAGACCCCTCTCAGCCCTTCCTCGCCAACAACGCCGCCGCTCCCTGCGCCTTGCGCGAATACCAGAACACCCGGCTCACCCCGCGCGTCACGGCCACATAGGCCAATCGCAAGCTCTCATCCTGCATCGCCTGGTCATAGCTGTTGCGGAAGAACCCGCTGTGCGCATACAGCACGTTGCGCAACGGATGGCGCTCCGGCGGCGCGCAATCGTCGATGATGATCGCCACCTCCGCCTGCAGGCCCTTGGCGCGGTGGATGCTCATGGCCTTCACCGGCAACTTGGCGTCGAGTTGCGCCTGGATCTGCTGCAGCGGCTCGTTGCGCCGGCTCAGCAGCATTACCGCGGTGCTCTCGCGGCTGCCGCGCTGGGCCACGTGCTCGCACTGGGCGCGGATGTCGGCCACCAGCCTGGGCAGGTCGCGAGCCAGGTCGAAGCGGGTTTCCACGCGCACGCCGTGGTCGCCCGGCTGCATCGGCTTGAAGGCGCGGCAGGTCTTGGCCTGCTTGAAGTTCACCTCGGCCAGCACCGACTCGGCATCGCGGATCACCGGCTCGATGCTGCGGTAATTGGTCTCCAGCAGCAGCACCGTGCTCTGGCGGCTGCGGCCCTTGCTGGGGAAGTGCTTGTCGAAGTCCATGAACAGCTCCGGCGAGCTGCCGCGCCAGCCGTAGATCGACTGCCAGTCGTCGCCGATGGCCATCAGGCTCGGCGCCTTGCCGCTGCGCGCCAGGAAGCGGTGCAGGGCCTGCAGCCAGAGGACGATCTGCGGCGAGATGTCCTGGAACTCGTCGATCAGCAGGTGCGTCATCGGCTCGGCCGCTTCGAGCTTGGCATCGCCTTCGGCAAAGCGCTTGGTGAGCTGCTGGAAGGCGGCGTTGAAGGTGGTCAGGCGCTGGCGCTTGAGCAGGGCCAGGAAGAAGCTCCAGTAGATGGCCAGGGCTTCGAGGAAGATCTTCTCGCGGGTCGAGCAGTCCAGCTCGGCCACCTTCAGGTCCTGGGGGCGCAGGCCGAGGCTTTCCATGAAGCCGGCTTGGGTGTGGAAGACTTCCACCAGCGGCGCCTCGACGAACTCGCCGGGCAGGCGGAACGGCTGGACCGGCGCCGGGCCCGGCACTTCCTCCGGCTTCTCCAGGCCCAGCAGGCGGTGGACCTTGGCACGGAAGGCGCCGTTGACCGCGTAGCATTCCTCGTAGGCCTCCAGCAGCAGGCGCTGCTGCGCCGGGCGCAGGCGGCCGCCGGTGAGGGGGTTGTCCGGCTCGTCGGGGTTGCGCTCCTCCAGTTGCTCGAACCAGCGCTGCTTGCCCAGCAGCTCGCGGGCCTGCACGCCCATGGCCGAGTGGAAGGTGCGCACGCATTCGCGGGCGCGGGCCATGTCGAAGGGGTACTGCCAGAAGGCGAGCACGCGCACCAGCTGTTCGCGCAGCTGCGCGCAGGAGGCGTTGGTGAAGGAGATCACCGTGACCTTGTCCGCCTCGATCCCCAGGTGGCAGAGCATGAACACCAGGCGCAGCACCAGGGTGGTGGATTTGCCCGAGCCTGCGCCGGCGAAGATGCGCGCCAGCGGCTGGCGACAGAGGATCATCGCCCACTGCTCGTCCGACGGCGGGCTGACCACGCCGGCGCTGACCGCCTGGCGCACCCGCTCGCGCATCGCCTCGACCTGCTCCGGGCGCACCGCCAGGGCGCGCGCCGGGTAGATGCCGGCGGGGCTTTCCGCCGCAGGCTTCGCCGAAGCTTTCTCGCCCGCCTCGGCCTTGGGTTTGCGCGGCGCGCGGGGCTTGGCCCCGGCGCCGTCCTTCTTCCACGCCGTGGCGCGCGGCTTCTTCGCCGTTGGCGGCTGGGCGGCCTCGTTCTGCTCGCGCAGGTAGGCGGTGGTGCGCGGGAAGTACCGCGCCAGGGATTCGGACAACAGCAGTTTGTAGCGCCTTACGGCAGACAGCATCGGAAGGCTCCGGCCCTGGAGGATGTCGCTGAATGATAAGGGGTTTCAGTGACGATCCGACAGCGCCGGGCGCCTTGCGTTCGCCTCAGGCGCCGGTCCAGCGGCGCAACAGCACGCTGGCGTTGACGCCGCCGAAGCCGAAGCCGTTGGACAGCGCGTATTCCGTCTGCAGCGCCCGCGGCGCGCCCCGCACCAGGTCGATGCCGGTGGCGGCTTCGTCCGGCTCGTCGAGGTTGAGGGTCGCCGGGGCCAGTTGGTCGCGCAGGGCCAGCAGGGTGAAGATCGCCTCCAGCCCGCCGGCCGCGCCCAGCAGGTGGCCGGTGGCGGACTTGGTGGCGCTCACCGCCACCGAGCCGGTATCGCCGAATACCGCGCGGATGGCCGCCAGCTCGCCCTTGTCGCCCACAGGCGTGGAAGTGGCGTGGGCGTTCAGGTGGCCGATCGACGCCGGGTCGATGCCGGCCTGGGCGATGGCCAGTTGCATGGCCCGGCGCGCGCCGCTGCCGTCTTCCGGGCCGGCGGTCAGGTGGTAGGCGTCGGCGCTGGTGCCGTAGCCGACCACCTCAGCCAGCGGCTGCGCGCCGCGGGCCAGGGCATGTTCCAGCGACTCGATCACCAGCAGCCCGGCGCCCTCGCCCATGACGAAGCCGTCGCGCTGGCGGTCGAAGGGCCGCGAGGCCTGCTGAGGCCGGTCGTTGAAGCCGCTGGACAGCGCCCGCGCCGCGGCGAAACCGCCCAGGGCGACGCGGTCGATGGAAGCCTCGGCGCCGCCGCACAGGGCGATGTCCGCCTCGCCGGCGCGGATCATCCGCGCGGCGTCGCCGATGGCCTGGACGCTGGCGGCGCAGGCGGTCACCGGCGCGCCGATCGGCCCCTTGAAGCCATGGCGGATGGACACGTGGCCGGCCGCCAGGTTGACCAGGAACGACGGGATGGTGAACGGCGACAGGCGCCGCGGCCCGCGCCCATCGGTGGTGCGCACGGCGTCGGCGATGGCGCTGAAGCCGCCGATGCCCGAGCCGATCACCGTGGCCGTGCGTGTCTGCCCGCGCTCATCCTGGGGCGCCCAGCCAGCCTGGGCCAGGGCCTCCTCGGCGGCGGCCAGGGCGAAGAGGATGAAGCGGTGCATCTTTTTCTGCTCCTTGGCCGGCGCGGCGCGCTCGGCGTCGAAGCCGGCCTCGGCGTCCACGGCGATGTCCGGCACCGGGCCGCCCACCTCGCAGGGCAGGTCGCGGACGAATTCGTCGGCCAGCCGGACGATGCCGGAGCGCCCCTGCAGCAGGCGCTGCCAGGCCTTCTCGGTGCCACATCCGAGGGGGCTGACCACCCCGGTCCCGGTTACCACGATGCGTTGTACGGCCATGATTTCACCTGCATGGGGATGGCTTTGCCATCATTGAATTACGACCAACATATAACATCCCGGGCGAGCCGACCATCCGTCGTCGCGCTCGGCGCGGCGGGGCGCGATCGACCACCCTTGCCCGGGTCCCGTATCCCTACAGAGGAGATCAGCCATGCGACTGGAAGGTTCCTGCCATTGCGGCGCCGTGACCTTCAGCCTGGAGAGCGCCCACCCCTATCCCTACCAGCGCTGCTACTGCTCGATCTGCCGCAAGACCCAGGGCGGCGGGGGCTACGCCATCAACCTC
Organism: Pseudomonas sp. PI1; assembly: GCF_000812405.1. Taxonomy (NCBI): domain Bacteria; kingdom Pseudomonadati; phylum Pseudomonadota; class Gammaproteobacteria; order Pseudomonadales; family Pseudomonadaceae; genus Pseudomonas; species Pseudomonas sp. PI1. Next base: position 53,097 of record NZ_JWMC01000007.1, on the reverse strand, counting down.
GGCGGCGACGCCGCCAGCCTCAAGGTGCGCGGGCGCAAGCACCTGCGCGTCTACCACGCCAAGCTGCGCGAGCCCGGCCAGCGCACCCGCACCAGCACTGCCGAGCGCAACTTCTGCGGCGAATGCGGCAGCGCGCTGTGGCTGTTCAGCCCGGAATGGCCGGAGCTGATCCACCCCTTCGCCTCGGCCATCGACACCCCGCTGCCGGTGCCGCCGGAACACACCCACCTGCTGCTGGACTCCAAGGCCCCCTGGGTGGAGGTGGAAAAGCACCCGCGCGACCTGTACTTCGACGGCTACCCGGAGGAGTCCATCGCCGACTGGCACCGGCGCCTGGGGCTGGAGCGCTAGGCCTGCAGGCGGAACACCGCGAAGGCCGGCTCGGCGCTGGTCCAGTGCTCGCGCACCAACCAGCCGCCGCGCTCGGCCAGCGCGCGAAAGTCGTCGATGGCGTACTTGTAGGAGTTCTCCGTGTGCAGGCGCTCGCCGGCGCGGAACAGGTACTCCATGCCGGCGATGCGCACGCGCTGCTCGACGCGGCTGACCAGGTGCATCTCGATGCGGCTGTGCTCGGCACTCCAGAAGGCCAGGTGGTCGAACTGGTCGAGCTGGAAGTCGGCGCCCAGTTCGCGGTTGATACGCTGCAGCAGGTTGAGGTTGAAGCGCGCGGTCACGCCCTCGGCATCGTTGTAGGCGGCCTCCAGCACTTTCACGTCCTTGCGCAGGTCGACCCCGACGATAAAGCTCGCCCCCGGCCCCAGCAGTTCGTGGGCGCCCTGGAGGAAGGCCAGGGCCTGTTCCGGGGCGAAGTTGCCGATGGTGGAGCCGGGGAAGAAGCCCAGCCGCGGGCCGTCGGCCAGCGCCGGGGGCAGCGCCTCCAGGCGGGTGAAGTCGGCGCACAGGGGCTCGACGCGCAGCGCCGGGTAGTCGCGCTGCAGGCGCGCGGCGGCCTTGTCCAGGGCCGCCGGGCTGATGTCGATGGGCACGTAGCGGCGGATCTGCGGCGCCGCGTCCAGCAGCAGGCAGGTCTTCTCGCTGGCGCCGCTGCCGAACTCCACCAGGGTGCAGTCGGCCGGGATGCGCTCGGCGAGGGCCGAGGCGATGCGCTTGAGCAACGCGGTCTCGCTGCGCGTGGGGTAGTACTCGCGGGTGCGGCAGATGGCCTCGAACAGCTCGGAACCGGCGGCATCGTAGAAATACTTGGGCGAAAGCTGCCGCGGCTGCAGCGAGAAGCCCGCCTCCAGGTCCTCGGCCAGCTCGCGGGCGCGCGGGTCCAGCGCGGCCTGTTCGGGCAGGTCGCGGGCCAGGCGCAGGCCGGCTAACATCCAGCGCTTCTCGGGGTGGAAGAAGTTGCGGTAGCTGGGCCGCGAATGCCCGGCCGGGGTGATGCAGGCGCCGCCGCGCAGGACCATCTGGCTGACCATGAACTTGCCGTTGTACTCGCCCACCGCCCCGGCGCCGGGACGGAAGCCCGGGTACGCCGCATAGGCGCTCTGTGTCCACTGCCAGGCAGCGTCGTAGAGCTGGCGCAGGCGGCCGTCGCGGGCGGCCACTTCCCATTCCATTTCGGTGGGCAGGCGCGCGCCGGCCCAGTTGGCGTAGGCGCTGGCCTCGTAGTAGCTGACGTGCAGCACCGGCGCGTCGAGGTCCAGCGGGCGCAGGCCGGCCAGGCCGAACTCGTGCCAGCCGTCGTCCTGCCGTCGCCAGTACAGCGGCGCTTCCCAGCCCTCCTCCTGCACTTTGGCCCAGCCGTCGGACAACCAGAATTCCGCGCGCCGGTAACCGCCATCCTCGATGAACGCCAGCCACTGCCCGTTGCTCACCAGCGACTCGGCGATCTCGAAGGGCGCCAGGAAACAGCGGTGCGCCGGCGCCTCGTTGTCGAAGGCGAAACCCTGGCCGTCATGGCCGATGCCCAGCAGCCCACCCTGGATCGCCAGGAAGCGCTGCGCCCCGCAGGCCGGGGGCGCATATCCCTCGCCATAGGCCGGCGCCAGCGGCGACAGGCTGAACAGGTGGAGGATGTCCATCAGCAGCAGTTCCTGGTGCTGCTCCTCGTGGGCCAGGCCCAGGCACACCAGGGCTTCCAGCTCGGCGTCGGGTTCCCCGGCGAGCAGCGCCTGCATGTGCTCGTCGACGTGCAGCCGGTAGTCGAGCACCCGGTGCAGCGGCGGCCGCGTCAGCATCCCCCGCTGCGGCCGCGGCTGGCGAGCGCCCAGGGCCTCGTAGTAGGAATTGAACAGGTAGCCGAAGCTGGCGTCGAACTCGGCGTAGCCGGCCAGCCGCGGCTTGAGCAGGAAGGTCTCGAAGAACCAGGTAGTGTGGGCGATGTGCCACTTGGCCGGGCTGGCGTCGGGCATCGACTGGGCGACCGCGTCCTCGGCGCCGAGGGGGGCGATCAGTTCCTCGCTGTGCCGCCGCACCTGGCGGTAGGCATCGAGCAGGGATGGGGCCTTGCTGGACATGGGGTGGTCCCCTTTTCCGTGGGCGGGTTCGGAACGCAGGCGGTCATTCGTTCTCGGGGCTGACCTTCTCCGGGTGGAAGGCGCCGCTGCGGCGCACTCATCGGGTTCGAGCCGCGGCCCCGGTCAAAGGTTGCAACGAATTGTCGCCGGGGCCGCACCTTTTCAGGGTAGAAGCGCTCGCCGCGCCGGCCGGGAAAAACCGATGGGCGTGCCCGCTTGCCCCACCCGCCCGGCTGGCCGATAGTCGCGCTTCGACAAGGAGGCAGCATGTTCAGCAGAAGACAGATCAACCGCGCTATGCTCCTGGCGCCCCTGGCCGGCCTGCTCGCCGGCACCGCGCGGGCGGAATCCACGCTGGAGCGCCTGCAGCAACTGGAACGCGACAGCGGCGGGCGCCTGGGCGTGGCCGTGCTCGACACCGGCGACGGCCGCCGCTTCGGCCTGCGCGAGGACGAGCGCTTCCCGCTGTGCAGCACCTTCAAGCTGCTGCTCGCCGCCTGCGTCCTGGCCCGCGTAGACCGCGGCGAGGAGCAGTTGGCGCGGCGCATCGTCTACAGCCAGGCGGACCTGGTGGAGTATTCGCCGGCCAGCGAGCGCCACGTCGGCCAGCCGGGCATGAGCGTCGCCGAACTCTGCGAGGCGGCGATCACCCTGAGCGACAACGGCGCCGCCAACCTGCTGCTGGCCAGCCTGGGCGGCCCCTCCGGCTTGACCGACTGGCTGCGCAGCACGGGCGACAACGTCAGCCGCCTGGACCGCAACGAGCCCACCCTCAACCAGGCCCTCCCGGGCGATCCGCGCGACACCAGCACCCCGCGAGCGATGGTCGCCACCCTGCAGCGCCTGCTGCTGGGCGACGTCCTGCAAGCCGCCTCGCGCGACCAGTTGAACGCCTGGCTGGCAGCCAACAAGACCGGCGACAAACGCATCCGCGCCGGCCTGCCAACGGGTTGGAAAGTCGGCGACAAGACCGGCACCGGCGAGCGCGGCACCAGCAACGACGTGGCCATCCTCCGGCCGCCGGGCCGCGCGCCGATCCTGGTGGCGGCCTACCTCACCGGCAGCCCGGCTCCGGCGGAAAAGCGCGATGCGCTGCTGGCGGAGGTTGGACGGCTGGCGGCGGGGTTGGTGGAGCAGCCATAGAACGCAGCAACACTAGCAATGGCTGCGCTTGATCAAAGTACAACGTTCTGTACAATCCTCTCGTCCAGCACAGGATCAGCCATCCGCAATCCATTCCCGTCGGAAGATTCAATCAGCCCTGGCTTCGCCAGGAGGTACCCGCCATGCAAATTCTGACATTCAGCCAAGCGCGAGCCAGCCTGAAACAGGCCATGGATGACGTATGCCGCGACCATGAGCCGACTGTCATCACCCGGCAAAGAGGCGAACCTGTGGTTCTGCTTTCGCTGGAGGACTACAACGGCATGCGCGAGACCATGTACCTGCTGCAGTCCTCGGCCAACGCACAACGGCTGCATGAATCCATCGAGCAGTTACGAGTCGGCAAGAGCGTGCCAAGGGAATTGAGCCTCAGTGACGACGCAGAAGAAACGTAACAAGGCCGGCGCCCGAAAGACGGTCTCAGTGGCTTTCACCGATCACGGCTGGGATGACTATCAGTACTGGAAAGGCCAGGACCCGAAGATCTCCGCAACCCTGGACCGGCTCATCGGCGAATGCCTGCGTACCCCCTTCAGCGGCACCGGCAAGCCCGAAGCGCTGAAGGGCAATCTCAGCGGGCTCTGGTCCCGCCGCATAACCCGCGAACACCGGCTGGTCTACCTGTTCGAAGACGGCCAACTCTTCATCGTGCAATGCCGCTACCACTACGACGGCTGACTCGCCTTCTCCATCGGCTCAAGCGCGCGCCTGGAACATCCGCTCGTCATACATGAAGTCGTAACTGTCCTTGACCCGCACCCGGCTCATCGCCGGGTGCCGCGGGTTGAGCAGGAGGTTCCACTCCAGCGGCAGCACCGCCGAGGGCACTATCAGGCCGAGCTGTTCGCCGGCCAGCAGCCAGCGGGTGCCGTAGTCCCTGCTCGGGCGGTCCGCCGGCAGGCTGTTCCAGCCCTCGGGCAGGTCCCGGGGATCGGGCTTGAGGTAGAGGTCGTCGCCTTCCGGGAGCCGGAAGGCGGTGATCTTCATCGGGAAGGTCGGCCGGCCGCTGGCGTGCACGAAGGTTTCCAGGCAGCAGATGGCCGGCGTCGGACCCAGGTAGACGACCGGTACGTCACGATGATTCCAGCGCCCGCCGAGGATGGCCGCGCCCTGGCCGCTCAGGTCGCCGGCCCGGGCCGCCTTGGCGACGCGCCAGGCCCGCATCAGGCGGCCCCGCCCCACTCCAGCGCGTGCAGCACGCGGCGTACCTGGTTGGCGCCTATCTCGGTGTCGCAGAGGCTCAGCGGCGTCTGGCCGCCAAGGGCCTGGTTGGGGCGCGCCAGCCACTGGGCCGCGGCGTCCTTGTCTTCGAACACCTGCTCGGCCAGCACGGCCACCGAGGCCAGGCGGTCGAGGCGCTCCGAGGTGACCAGGTCCAGCGCCTGGTCGGCCTTCTTCTTGCGCTCGTAGGTGGACAGGGAGATGTTGAACAGCTCGACGAAGCCGGGGCCGCTGATGCGGAAGGTATCGCGCACCGATTCGACCCAGCGCCAGCTCAAGCCGTGGCGGATGTGCTGCAGCCGCTGGGCCTCGGTGAGGCTGGCATGGTCGTGCACCAGATGCCAGAACACCGGGGACGGCGAGTCGCTGCGACGACGATCTTCCGTCTTGATGGCCAACATGCCCCTCAAATGATGAAAAATAAAACGTCAAATGAAGGCTACTCCTTTCCGGCGGTTTTGCCCAGCCAGGATGTCGGGAGCAGGCGGGCGCACAGCGCAATGAACAAAATATTGCACAGTCCTCTTGAACAGAAGACTTCCTGCCTGGGCCTCCTCACAAGAAAATAATGAGTTCCTGCGCCATCGACTCATTGCTTGAGTCTATCGATTTGCCAATCTTCCTAAGTTCAGGCAATATATTGTTCATTATGTTGAACATCACGATTCAAACCCTCTTCACTTCCCGCCTGGTCTCCCGCGAGCGCCACTGGACCGGCGATCTCTAGCGCCCTCCCTCGAAGTCACGTCTTTGGTGACGATGTACCCGAGCCTATCGCTCGCCCTGCGTCACCTCCCCCGCTCCGACTTTCCGCCTGGCCGCACGTGCAAACGTGGGGGTAGCGGCTTGCCCAAGGGAGGGCTCGCTCATGCGTTCCTGGATCTATCTGTTCGCCGCCATCGGTTTCGAAGTGGTCGGCACCACTTCGATGAAACTCACCACCACCCTGGCCCCGTTCTATGGCCACCTGCTGATGTACGCCATGGTCGGCCTGTCGTACTACTTCCTGTCGCTGGCCATCAAGCGCGTGCCGGTGGGCGTGGCCTACGCCCTCTGGGAGGGCATCGGCATCGTCCTCATCACCCTGGTCAGCGTCGCCTGGCTGGGCGAGAACCTGGCCCCGGAGAAGGTCCTGGGCCTGGCCGTGATGATCGCCGGCATCCTGCTGGTGAAGTCCGGCACCCGCAGCAAGCGCGAGCCGTCCGCAGAGGAGGCCGTCGCATGCTGAGCCTCGATTGGGTTCCATTCGCCTGGCTGGGCCTGGCGATCGTGTTGGAAGTGATCGCCAACCTGCTGCTGAAGTACTCCGACGGCTTCCGCAGGCGCGCCCTGGGCGTCACCTCGATCCTCTGCGTGCTGGGCGCCTTCTCGGCCCTGGCGCAGGCGGTGAAGGACATCGAGCTGTCGGTGGCCTATGCGGTGTGGGGCGGCTTCGGCATCCTCGCCACCGTGGCCATGGGCTGGGCCCTGTTCGGCCAGCGCCTGGTGTGGCGTGGCTGGCTCGGGTTGGGCTTGCTGGTGGCGGGGATGACGCTGCTGAAGCTGGCCTGAGGAAACGAAAACGGGGCGCCACATTGGCGCCCCGTTTTCGTTTGGGACTGGCCTACCCGCGATTTCGCGCGCAGGGCGCGCTCCTACAGGGGCACGGCGTATGGGCAACCTATAGCGGATCTCATCCGCGAATCGCGCCGATATGTCCGGCTATCGCGGACAAGGTCCGCCTACGGCTGAGCTACGTGCCTCACGGAAACCTGTAGGAGCAGGCCCTGCCTGCGATTCGCGCGCAGGGCGCGCTCCTACAGGGGCACGGCGTATGGGCAACCTGTAGGAGCGAGCTTGCTCGCGAACCAACCCCGCAGCGGAGCCGTTCGCGAGCAAGCTCGCTCCTACGAAAAGCCCATCAGCGCTCGGCCACCCTCAGGCGTGTGGCGCCCTGCTCGCCACGCGCGCGGCGGCGGGTGACCAGCAGGCCGGAGCAGACGATCAGCACGCTCAGCAACGCGGTGGCGGTCACTTCCACGCGGTGGTCCGGGCGCAGCAGCATCAGCACCAGGACGCCGACGATGAACAGGATCACGCCCCAGGTCAGCCAGGGGAACAGCCACATGCGGTACTGCGGCACCTGGCCCTCGGCGTTCATGCGCTTGCGCATGCGCAGCTGGGAGATGGCGATCACCAGGTACACCAGCAGCGCGATGGCGCCGGAGCTGGCCATGAGGAAGCCGAACACCTGAGCCGGCACCAGGTAGTTGGCGATCACCGTGGCGAAGGCCGCGGCGGTGGACAGCAGCACCGCCACCACCGGGGTGCCGGCGCGGCTGGTGATGCGCGCGGCGGCCGGGGCGTCGCCGCGGCTGCTCAGCGAGTAGAGCATGCGCGAGGCGGTGTACAGCGACGAGTTCAGGCAACTGGTCACCGAGGTCAGCACCACCACGTCGATCAGCGCCTTGGCGTGGGGCACGCCGAGCACTTCCAGCACGGTCACGTAGGAGCCGTCGGCAGCCAGTCGCGAATCGGTCCAGGGCACCAGGGCGACGACGATGAAGATCGATAGGATGTAGAACAGGGTGATCCGCCAGATCACCGAGTTGGTGGCCTTGGAAATCTGCTTTTCGGCAGCGTCCGATTCGGCGGCGGCGATGGTCACCACTTCCGCGCCGAGGAACGAGAACATGGTGATCAGCATGGCGCTGAGCACCGCGCCGAAGCCGTTGGGCATGAAGCCGCCGTTGTCCCACAGGCGCGACACGCCGCTGACGCCGGTATCCGGCAGCAGGCCGAGGATGGCGCAGGCGCCGAGGACGATGAAACCGACGATGGCGATCACTTTCACCAGCGCCAGCCAGAACTCGAACTCGCCGTAGTTCTTCACGCTGAACAGGTTGGTGGCGGTGAGCAGCAGGGTGATGGCCAGGGACAGCACCCAGATGTCCAGTTGCGGCACCCAACTGTTGATGATGGTGGCGGCGATGTTCGCCTCGATGGGGATCACCAGGACCCAGAACCACCAGTACAGCCAGCCGATGGTGTAGCCGGCCCACTTGCCGATGGCGCGGTCGGCGTAGGTGGAGAAGGAGCCGGTGTCGGGCGACGCCACGGCCATCTCGGCCAGCATGCGCATGACGATCACCACCAGGGCGCCGGCCAGCATGTACGCGAGGATGGCCGCCGGGCCCGCCTCGGCGATGGCGCGGCCGGAGCCGACGAACAGGCCGGCGCCGATCACGCCGGCGATGGACAGCATGGTCACATGCCGCGATTTCAACCCATGGCTCAGGTTGTTCTTGTTGAGCTGTTGCATGGTCTCACCTTGTAAAGCTGCGTCCCTGCGGCGGAAATGGCCCGGCCCACCCGTGCATGGGCACGGGCGGGTACGGGGTCCGTCTTTGTTCTCTTCGGCGCGGCCCCTTCAGGGAAAGGGACCGCGGCGCACGCGGAGGAACCTCAGGCCAGTTCGTCGAAGCACTCGCCGATGATGCCCAGGCCACGCTGCAGGTCGGCGTCGCTGACGGTCAGCGGCACGAGGATGCGCAGGACGTTGTAGTAGGTGCCGCAGGACAGCAGCACCAGGCCCTTGTCGCGGGCCTTGGCGACGATCTTCGCGGTCAGCTCGGCGGCCGGGGTCCGGCCGTCGGCTTCGAACAGTTCCACCGCGACCATGGCGCCGAGGATGCGCACGTCGCCGACGCTGGCGTGACGCTCGCCGATCTGGCGCAGGCCGGCGCCGAGGATCTCGCCCACGGCCTGGGCGCGCTGCAGCAGGTTTTCTTCCTCGAAGGCCTCGATCACCGCCAGGGCGGCGGCGCAGGAGATCGGGTTGCCGGCGTAGGTGCCGCCCAGGCCGCCCGGGGCCACCGCGTCCATCAGTTCGGCCTTGCCGGCCACGCCGGCCAGCGGGAAGCCGCCGGCGATGGATTTGGCGAAGGTGGTCAGGTCGGCGGCGACGCCCATCTGCTCCATGGCGAAGAAGGTGCCGGTGCGGCCGGCGCCGGTCTGCACTTCGTCGGCGATCAGGACGATGCCGTGCTCGTCGCACAGGGCGCGCAGGCGCTGCATGAAGTCCTTCGGCGCCGGGTTGAAGCCACCCTCACCCTGCACCGGCTCGAGGATGATCGCGGCGATGTCGCGCGGCTGCGCGTCGTTCTTGAAGATGCGTTCGATGCTGGCGATGGCGTCGTCCACCGACACGCCGTGCAGGGCGTTCGGGTACTGCGCGCGGAACACGCCGCCGGGCATCAGGCCCAGGCCGGCGGAATACGGCACCACCTTGCCGGTCAGCGCCAGGGTGTAGTGGGTGCGGCCGTGGTAGGCGCCGGTGAAGGCGATCACGCCGCTGCGGCCGGTGGCGGCGCGGGCGATCTTGATGGCGTTCTCCACGGCTTCGGCGCCGGTGGTCACCAGCAGGGTCTTCTTCTCGAAGTCGCCGGGGAGCATGCCGTTGATCTTCTCGGCCAGGGCCACGTAGCCCTCGTAGCCGAACACGTGGAAGCAGGTGTGGGTCAGCTTGGCCATCTGCGCTTGCACGGCGGCCATCACCTTCGGGTGCAGGTGGCCGGTGTTGAGCACGGCGATGCCACCGGCGAAGTCCAGGTATTCGCGGCCTTCCACGTCCCAGATGGTGGCGTTCTCGGCGCGCTCGGCGTAGATCTGGTGGATCTGGCCGACGCCGCGCGGGATGGCGGCCATGCGCCGTTGTTGCAGGCTCTGGTTGCTGTTCATGCTGTCTCCAGGTCAGGAATGGGTGGGCGGACGCGCGTTACACGCCGATGCACAGGTATTTGATTTCCAGGTAGTCCTCGATGCCGTACTTGGAGCCTTCGCGGCCCAGGCCCGAGGCCTTGATGCCGCCGAAGGGGGCGACCTCGTTGGAAATGATCCCGGTGTTGATGCCGACGATGCCGTACTCCAGCGCCTCGCCGACGCGGAACACGCGGCCCAGGTCGCGGGCGTAGAAGTAGGCGGCCAGGCCGAACTCGGTGTCGTTGGACATGGCGATCACCTCGGCCTCGTCCTTGAAACGGAACAGCGGTGCCAGCGGGCCAAAGGTCTCTTCCTTGGCCACGGCGGCGTCGTTCGGCACGTCGACCAGAATGGTCGGCTCGAAGAAGGTGCCGCCCAGGGCGTGGGGCTTGCCGCCGGCGACGACCTTGGCGCCCTTGCCCACGGCGTCGGCGATGTGTTCCTCGACCTTGGCCACGGCCTTGGAATCGATCAGCGGGCCGGTGGTCACGCCGTTCTCCAGGCCGTTGCCGATGTTCAGCTTGGCGACCGCCGCCTTGAGTTTCTCGACGAAGGCGTCGTACACGCCGTCCTGGATGTACAGGCGGTTGGCACACACGCAGGTCTGGCCGTTGTTGCGGTACTTGGAGATCAACGCGCCTTCCACGGCGGCATCCAGGTCGGCGTCGTCGAAGACGATGAAGGGCGCGTTGCCGCCCAGCTCCAGGGAGACTTTCTTGATGTCCTTGGCGCACTCGGCCATCAGCTGGCGACCGATTTCGGTCGAACCGGTGAAGGTCAGCTTGCGCACGATGGGGTTGCTGGTCAGCTCGCCGCCGACTTCGCCAGCGCTGCCGGTTACGACGCTGAACACGCCTTTCGGGATGCCGGCGCGCTCGGCCAGCTCGGCCAGGGCCAGGGCGGAATACGGCGTCTGCGAAGCGGGCTTGAGCACCATGGTGCAGCCGGCGGCCAGGGCCGGGCCGGCCTTGCGGGTGATCATCGCCGAGGGGAAGTTCCACGGCGTGATGGCGGCGGTGACGCCGATGGGCTGCTTGATCACCATCAGGCGCTTGTCCGGCTGGTGGCCGGGGATCATGTCGCCGTAGACGCGCTTGGCCTCTTCGCCGAACCACTCGAGGAAGGAGGCGGCATAGGCGATCTCGCCCTTGGCTTCGGCCAGCGGCTTGCCCTGCTCGAGGGTCATCAGGCGGGCCAGGTCGTCCTGGTTCTCGATCATCAGCTCGAACCAGCGGCGCAGCTTGTTGGCGCGCTCCTTGGCGGTCAGCGCGCGCCAGGCCGGCAGGGCGCGGTCGGCGGCTTCGATGGCGCGGCGGGTCTCGGCGGCGCCCATCTTCGGCACGCTGCCGATGATCTCGTTGCTGGCCGGGTTGTTGACCTTGAGGGTCTGGCCGTTGTCGGCATCCACCCAGGCACCGTCGATGTAGGCCTGCTGGCGGAACAGGCTGGAGTCTTTGAGTTGCACGCGTTCTTCCTCGTTATCGGTGGGGGCGGCTCAGCCGGCGGCCCGCAGGTTGTTGTCCGGGGTGGCGGCCCTGGCGAAGTTGCCGCCCTGGGCGGCGACCTGTTCGCGGACCTTCTCGACGATGTAGGCGCCGATCGGGATGGCCGAAGTGGCGGCCGGCGACGGCGCGTTGCAGACGTTGACGCTGCGCCTGGTGTTGACGAAGAGGAAGTCGTCGATCAGCTTGCCGTCGCGCGACACCGCCTGGGCGCGCACGCCGGCCGGGTACTCGGTGAGGTCGCTCTTGACGATGCTCGGGCAGTACTTCTGCACTTCCTTGAGGTAGCCGCCCTTGAACAGCGAGTTCTTCATCTCGATCAGGCCGGGGCGCAGGTTCTTCGCCAGCACCTTGAGGATGCCCGGCGAGGTCAGCGTCTCGAACAGGTCGGAGAGGCTGACGTCGGTCTTGCGGTAGCCCTCGCGCTTCATCGCCAGCACCGCGTTGGGGCCGACGGTGACGGTGCCGTCGATCATCCGCGTCAGGTGCACGCCGAGGAACGGCATGGACGGGTCGGGGATCGGGTAGATCAGGTGGTTGACGATCTGGTTGTGCTGCTTGGGCAGCAGGTAGTACTCGCCGCGGAACGGGCAGATGATGAACTGCGGCTCCAGGCCCAGCATGCGCACGATGCGGTCGGCCATCAGGCCCGAGCAGGTGACCAGGTAGCGGCCGCGGAATTCGTTGTCGGTGGTGCGTACCACCACTTCCTCGGCGCGCTCGTCCAGCGCCGTCACCTCGGCGTTGTAGCGGATCTCGCCACCGGCGGCCTGGAACTCGCGGCCCATGGCGGCGGTGACTTCGGCGTAGCTGACGATGCCGCTGGAGGGCACGAAGATGCCGCCCATGCCGACGATGTTCGGCTCGCGCTCGCGCAGTTCGCCGGCGCTCAGCCAGTGGCGCTCCAGGCCGTTGGCCGCGGTGCGTTCCCAGAGCGCCCGCATGCGCTCCATCTCCAGCTCGTTGGTGGCCACCAGCAGCTTGCCGCATTCGTCGTAGCGGATGCCGTGCTTGTCGCAGAAGGCCTTGGTGGCCTTGTTGCCGGCCAGGCAGAACTTCGCCTTGAGGCTGCCGGGGGTGTAGTAGACGCCGGCATGGATCACGCCGCTGTTGTGCCCGGTCTGGTGGCGCGCCGGGCCGGCTTCCTTCTCCAGCAGAAGGATCTTCGCGTCCGGGTAGACCTGGGTGAGTTGCATCGCGGTGGACATGCCGACGATGCCGCCGCCGATGATGATGAAATCGTACACAGCCATTACCTCGCGCACTGGCTCAGCTGAAAAAACTCCACAGGAGGAGCCGGCGGCGGAGGTCGTGCGCGGACGCTTCGCCAGCCGGCCCTCCCCTGTGGAAAGGGTGACGCGTTGGGGATTACTGGCCGCGCTGGTACAGCGGTTTCTGGTAGGCGATGTAGCCGCGCTGGCGCATCAGCTCGCGGCGCAGGCCCTCGTGCGGGGTGAAGCGGTCGCGGCCGTGCAGCCAGAACAGGTTGTTGATCAGCAGGAAGCAGCCCTGGGGCACCGGCACCGAGAGCTTGGCCGGGCTGGTTTCCAGGGAGTCGGACAGGGCGTTCAGCCAGATGCCTTCCTCGAAGTCCTTGGGCTGCACGAACTGGTCGATGTAGCGCATGGTCGGGCGGCCTTCGGCGTCGCAGTCGAACACCGCGTGGAACACGTCCTCGCTGACCTTCTTGCTCGGCGGCGCGGTCCAGCGCATTTCGCGGCGGGCCAGCGGGTGGCGGTAGAACTCGTCCAGCTCGTTCCAGTCGTCCAGGTGCAGCAGCAGCGAGTTGCCGCCCTCCATGTTCTTCTCTTCGATCTTCATCATCAGCACGTAGTCGGTGATCTGATTGACGAAGGTGCCGTCGTTGTGCAGCTCCATCACGCGGTGCGGCTGGCGCAGGTAGCTGTCGGAGTTGTCGCTGTTGACCACCACGAAGCGGGCGTAGAACTGGCCGCTCATGGCGTCGTAGTTGGAACGGCCGATCAGGTGCGCGATGGCGGTGGAGAACTTCACCATGTCCTCGGCCTGGGCCACGTCGTCCAGGCCCTCGGGCTTGACCAGCATGCCGCCGGTGGCGCGGTCGAGGATGGTGTTCAGCAGCACCGGGCGCAGGGTGCCTTCGCACAGCTCGTCGAGGATCTGGGCGACGCGGAAGCGCAGGAACGACTTGTACTCCAGGGCCTGCACCGGCCATTGCGCCACTGCCTCGACGAAAGCCTGCACGGTTTCACGGGCGAAGGTCAGTTCCAGCAGGCGCGGCGACTGCGCCGAGGGCGCGACCGAGTAGCCGCGGGTCTCCAGCGGCAGGGGCATGGCGAGGTCCTGGATGGAGGTGAAGGCGTTCATGGCGGTGTCCTGGCAATGATGGGGTGGCGCCGTCCGGCAATGACCTGGATCAGGCGGGCAGGAGAAAAGTATCGTCACAAACTAAAAATGTCTACATTTTTATTTTTCGACGACAAATATACGTCCTGTCTATTGTTTTTCGTCCATACGACATTTGGGTATGATCCAGCGCAAATCCCCACAGGAGCTGGATTTGGAAGCGATCGCCCCCCGTCAGAACTCGGCCGTCAGCGGTTACGAGTGGCTCAAGAAGGACATCATCCGCGGCGTCTTCAAACCCGGCGAAAAGCTGCTGATGAGCACCCTGAAGGAGCGCTACGACCTGGGCGTGGGCCCGCTACGCGAGGCCCTGTCGCAACTGGTGGCGGAGCACCTGGTGGTAGCCATCAGCCAGAAGGGCTATCGCGTGGCGCCCATGTCGCTGGAAGAGATGCAGGACATCTACGACGCCCGCGCCAACCTGGAAGCGATGATCGTCGGCCTGGCCATCCAGCGCGGCGACGATGCCTGGGAGGCGCAGGTGCTGGCGCACTCGCACACCCTGGCCAAGGTGGTGGAGGTGAAGACCCGCGAGCAGCGCCTGGACGTCTGGGACGAGCGGCACAAGGCCTTCCACACCGCCATCGCCCAGGGCTGCGGCTCCAAGCACCTGCTGCAGGCGCGCACCTACCTGTTCGACCAGGCCGAGCGCTATCGCCACCTGTGGCTGACGCACACGGTGTTCTCCGAGCAGGCCCTGGAGCTCAAGCGCCAGGAGCACGCTGCGCTGGTGGAGGCGATCCTCGCCCGGGATGCCGCGCGCGCCAGCGAGATGATGCGCAACCACCTGATGACGCCGGTGCCGATCATCGCGCAGATCATGCGCAACGGCGGCCTGGGCGAAGCCGCGCGCTGACGCCGGGCGTCGGCCGGCGCCACCCGCCGCGGCCGCAGCGCTAGACTGAAACGACGCCCCGCCGAGGGGCCGCCCGCCCCGGGCCGGCAATGACGCGCGAACCGCGGCTGCCGGCACGCGCCCGTCCCGGGCCGGCGCCTGCCCTGCCCCGCTGTTCGCCGCGCGTATGGAGAACCGGCACCTCCCGCCATCCACCCGGAGCCCCCGCCGCCGCGCGGGCGCCCGACAGCGGAGGAGTTGCCATGGACGAAGCCAAACTCAACGACTTCATGGGCCGCCTGGTCGCCGACATGGGCGGCGCGGCCATGCTGGCGAACGTCATCCTCGGCGACGAACTGGGCCTGTACCGGGCCATGGCCGACAACCAGCCGGTCAGCCCGCAGGCCCTGGCCGAGCGCACCGGCTGCAACCCGCGGCTACTGCGCGAATGGCTCAGCGCCCAGGCCGCCGCCGGCTACCTGGAGCACGAAGGCGGCAACTTCCGCCTGCCCGAGGAACAGGCCATGGCCCTGGCCATCGAGGACTCGCCGGTGTACGTGGCCGGCGGCGCCGGCGTGCTGGCTTCGCTGTACCAGGACAAGGACAAGCTGCTGGCCGCCATGCGCGGCGACGGCGCCCTGCCCTGGGGCGACCACCACCCCTGCCTGTTCCGCGGCACCGAGCGTTTCTTCCGCCCCGGCTACCGCGCGCATCTTGTAGAGGAGTGGCTGCCGGCGCTGGACGACGTGGTGGCCAAGCTGCAGAACGGCGCGCGGGTGGCCGACATCGGCTGCGGCCACGGCGCCTCCACGGTGATCATGGCCCAGGCCTTCCCGGCCTCGCGCTTCGCCGGCTTCGACTACCACGCGCCCTCGGTGGAAACCGCCAGCCAGCGCGCCCGCGAGGCCGGCGTCGAAGACCGCGTGGACTTCTCCCAGGCCAGCGCCAAGGACTACCTGGGCGAATACGACCTGATCTGCTACTTCGACTGCCTGCACGACATGGGCGACCCGGTGGGCGCCGCCCGCCACGCCCTGCGCCACCTGGCGCTGGACGGCACGGTGCTGCTGGTGGAGCCCTACGCCGGCGACCGCCTGGAAGACAACCTGACGCCCATCGGCAAGCTGTTCTACGCCGCCTCGACCTTCATCTGCACGCCCAACTCGCTGTCCCAGGAAGTGGGCCTGGGCCTGGGCGCCCAGGCGGGCGAGGCGCGGTTGCGCGCGGTGTTCGAAGAAGCCGGGTTCACCCGCTTCCGCCGGGCGGCGGAGACGCCGTTCAACCTGATCCTGGAGGCGCGGCCATGAGTGGTCGATCGTAGGAGCAACTGTCTTGCAAGCCGCGCCGGGCTGCTCTTCGTAGGAGCGAGCTTGCTCGCGAACAGATTCCGCTGCGGGGTTCCGTTCGCGAGCAAGCTCGCTCCTACGAGAAGCCGTGCCCGCCGGTACGTTCGGCTATCGCGGATAAGCCGTTCCCGGCACCGTGCCTCCTGGTAGGAGCGGGCCCTGCCCGCGATTCGCGCGCAGGGCGCGCTCCTACAGGGGAATGGCGCGGGTGGGGTTGCGTAGGGCGTATAACCGTTCGCGGTTATACGCCGCCTCACCTTCCTCATCGTCCCTGCCTCGGTCGATCCGGGGGAATGCATGACCAGCGCCAAGCTCGACACCGAGCGGGCCGGTAACCAAGGTCAAACGGCGGATAACGCCGTAGGCGTTATCCGCCCTACGGGTTGGAACGGCCGCTCAGGCGCGGAAATGGCTCGGCGGCTGGCCGCTCCAGCGCTGGAAGGCGTGGCGCAGGCTGGCGGTTTCGCTGAAGCCGAGTTCCTCGGCGATGCGGTAGATGGGCATGTCGCCGCCCTGCAGCAGCTCCTTGGCGCGGGCGAAGCGCAGTTCGTCGAGCAGTTGCTGGTAGCTGGTCTGCTGTTGCTGCAGGTGCCGGCGCAGGCTGCGCGAGGAGCAGTTCAGGCGCCGCGCCAGTTCCTCCAGGCCCGGCGGCGACTGCAGGCGCTCGCCGAGGATGCCGCGGACCTTGTCCAACCAGGCGCGGCGGGCGGCCAGGTCGACGTTCTGCCGGCGGCACTGTTCGAGCATCTCGCGGTGGGTCACCGGGTCGGCCAGCGGCAGGCGGCGCTCCAGCCAGGCGGCGGGGAAGCCGAAGGCGCTGCGCGAAGCGCCGAAGCGCAAGCCGCAGGCGAAGCCTTCGGCGTAGGCGGCCTCGCGCTCGGGCGGGCCGGCATAGTCGAACTCCGCGCACAGCAACTCCAGGGGCTGGCCCAGCAGGTCGCCGCAGGTGACCTTCATCGAGCCCAGGCACAGTTCGGTGTTGAACGGCCGCAGGGCCTCGTCCTCGCTGTAGCCGGTGGCCACCAGCCAGGCCACCTCGCCTTCGACCTGCAGAGACAGGTGGAAGTAGGTGCCCAGCAGCACCGGGTAGCTCAGGCCGATGCGTAGCGCCTCGCCGAGGGTCGGCGCGGAAAGCAGCGCATAGCCCAGCAGGCCGTAGGCGGAAATCCGCGTGCGCAGGCCCAGGCGCAGGCCCAGGGCGGGTTCGGCGGCCAGGCGCTCGGCGTTGGCGAACACCTGCTGCTCCTGCCAGGGGCTGACCAGCCGGCGCAGGTCCACCAGGTCGGCGGCGGTGATGCCGCTGCCTTCGAGGATGCCGTCGCGCTCATGGCCTTCGGCTTCCAGCAGGGAAACCGTCAGGGTGGTCATGTGCAGGGAGTTGAGCCAGGTGTTGCGGGAGAAGCTGGTTCCGGTCATGTCTTGCCCATCGGTGCGCTGCGCCGTGCCCGCGATGTTACCGTCGCGGGCATGGGATTTGGCAAGGCAAAGGCGGCAATTGTAGGAGCGGGCCCTGCCCGCGATTCGCGCGCAGGGCGCGCTCCTACAGGGGAGCGCGATGGTTGGTGCAGCACAGCGGGCTCAACCGCGCGAAAGGAAGCGCATCCCCTCTTCCAGCCCGCGCAGGGTCAGCGGGTACATCTGGTCCTTCACCAGTTCGCGCACCAGGTTGGTGGAGGCGGTGTAGTTCCAGGTGTCCTTCGGGTACGGGTTGATCCAGATGAGCTTCTTGTACTTCTCCATGAAGCGCTGCATCCACACGTAGCCGGCTTCCTCGTTCCAGTGCTCGACGCTGCCGCCGGCCTGGGTGATCTCGTAGGGCGCCATGGCCGCGTCGCCGACGAACACCACCTTGTAGTCCGGCCCGTACTTGTGCAGCAGGTCGAAGGTGGCGGTGCGCTCGTTGCCGCGGCGCAGGTTGTTCTTCCACACCGACTCGTAGATGAAGTTGTGGAAGTAGAAATATTCCAGGTGCTTGAACTCGGTCTTGCAGGCCGAGAACAGCTCCTCGCAGACCTTCACGTGGGCGTCCATCGAGCCGCCGATGTCCAGCAGCAGCAGGAGCTTCACGGTGTTGCGCCGCTCCGGGCGCATCTGGATGTTGAGCAGCCCGGCGTCCTTGGCCGTGTGGTCGATGGTGCCGTCGATGTCCAGCTCTTCCGCCGCGCCTTCGCGGGCGAACTTGCGCAGGCGGCGCAGGGCGATCTTGATGTTGCGCGTGCCCAGTTCGACCTGGTCGTCGAGGTTCTTGTACTCGCGCTGGTCCCACACCTTGGCCGCCTTGCCCTGGCGCTTGCCGGCGTCGCCCACGCGGATGCCCTCGGGGTTGAAACCGCCGGAGCCGAACGGGCTGGTGCCGCCGGTGCCGATCCACTTGTTGCCGCCGGCGTGGCGTTCCTTCTGCTCCTCAAGGCGTTTCTTGAACTCCTCGATGAGCTTGTCCAGGCCGCCGAGGGACTGGATCTGCGCGCGCTCCTCGTCGGTCAGCAGGCGCTCGAACTCCTTGCGCAGCCATTCCTCGGGAATCAGCGCCTTGAGATGGTCGTCGAGCTTCTCCAGGCCCTTGAAGTAGGCGCCGAAGGCCCGGTCGAACTTATCGAAATGGCGCTCGTCCTTCACCATGATGGTGCGGGCGAGGTAGTAGAACTCGTCCATGTCGGCGAACACCACGCGCTGCTGGAGCGCGTTGATCAGGTCCAGCAGCTCGCGCACCGACACCGGCACCTTGGCCGCGCGCATTTCGTTGAACAGGTTGAGCAGCATGGCTGCACCCTCGTGTATTCGTTGACACCCAAAATCGTTCCAGGGGCGGCGAGCTAGAGCCAGGCAAGGCGGGGACAGGCGAGGAAGCGGAGTTTACGACTGTAAATGAGCATTCCTCGCCTGCCCCCAACGCAGCATGGCCGACGCGCAGCCGTCCCTGGGGCGATTTTTCAGCGTGAAGCGCGGCGGCTCATGAAAGCCAGGCGCTCGAGCAGCTGCACGTCCTGCTCGTTCTTCACCAGGGCGCCGGCCAGCGGCGGGATGGCCTTGGTCGGGTCACGCTCGCGCAGCACCGCCTCGCCGATGTCGTCGGCCATCAGCAGCTTCAGCCAGTCGACCAGTTCGCTGGTGGAGGGCTTCTTCTTCAGGCCCGGCACCTTGCGCACGTCGAAGAAGATGTCCAGCGCCTCGCTGACCAGCGAGGCCTTGATGCCCGGGTAGTGCACGTCGACGATCTTCTGCAGCGTCTCGCGGTCGGGGAAGGCGATGTAGTGGAAGAAGCAGCGGCGCAGGAAGGCGTCCGGCAACTCCTTCTCGTTGTTCGAGGTGATGATGATGATCGGCCGCTGCCTGGCCTTGATGGTCTCGTTGGTCTCGTAGACGTAGAACTCCATCTTGTCGAGTTCCTGCAGCAGGTCGTTGGGGAACTCGATGTCGGCCTTGTCGATCTCGTCGATCAGCAGGATGACGCGCTCGTCAGCCTCGAAGGCCTCCCAGAGCTTGCCCTTCTTGATGTAGTTGCGCACGTCGTGGACCTTGTCCACGCCCAGCTGCGAGTCGCGCAGGCGGCTCACCGCGTCGTACTCGTAGAGGCCTTGGTGGGCCTTGGTGGTGGACTTGATGTGCCAGGTGATCAGCTTGGCGCCGAAGGCTTCGGCCAGCTGCTCGGCGAGCATGGTCTTGCCGGTGCCCGGCTCGCCCTTCACCAGCAGCGGGCGCTGCAGGGTGATGGAGGCGTTGACCGCCAGCTTGAGGTCGTCGGTGGCGACGTAGGACTGGGTGCCTTCGAACTTCATCGGGGAATCCTCGAACGGTATCGGCCGGGCCTATGCCCGGGCTGTAGGAACTGGGAGACAGACTGCGACTATACCGCGCAGCTCCGTCGACTGTGAACGCAGGCATGGCATTCAGTCACTGAATGCGCAGCCACTCGTCCATTCGTCGAACGACGTCGACCGCGCACCACCCTCTCACCGACGCCGCTGCCCTGGAGCCGACCTTTCCGACGGTTTCGCAGCTTTACGGCCAGGGCGCCGGGGAATAGGCTGGTGGGTCAGCATCGATCCACAAGGACACCCATCATGAGCCGCATCTTCGCAGACAACGCGCAGTCCATCGGCAACACGCCGCTGGTCCAGATCAACCGCCTGGCCCCGCGCGGCGTCACCATCCTGGCCAAGATCGAGGGCCGCAACCCCGGCTACTCGGTGAAGTGCCGCATCGGCGCCAACATGATCTGGGATGCCGAGTCCAGCGGCCGCCTGAAGCCGGGCATGACCATCGTCGAGCCGACCTCGGGCAACACCGGCATCGGCCTGGCCTTCGTCGCCGCCGCGCGCGGCTACAAGCTGGTGCTGACCATGCCCTCCTCCATGAGCCTGGAGCGGCGCAAGGTGCTCAAGGCCCTCGGCGCCGAGCTGGTCCTCACCGAGCCGGCCAAGGGCATGAAGGGCGCCATCGCCAAGGCCGAGGAGCTGGTGGCCAGCGACCCGGCCCAGTACTTCATGCCGGCGCAGTTCGACAACCCGGCCAACCCGGCGATCCACGAGAAGACCACCGGCCCGGAAATCTGGAACGACACCGACGGCGCGGTGGACGTGCTGGTGGCCGGCGTCGGCACCGGCGGCACCCTCACCGGCGTGTCGCGCTTCATCAAGAACACCAAGGGCAAGCCGATCCTCTCGGTGGCCGTGGAGCCGACCAGCTCACCGGTGATCAGCCAGACCCTCGCCGGCGAAGAGGTCAAGCCCTCGCCGCACAAGATCCAGGGCATCGGCGCCGGCTTCGTGCCGAAGAACCTCGACCTGGCCATGGTCGACCGCGTCGAGCTGGTCGGCGACGACGAGGCCCGCAGCATGGCCCAGCGCCTGATGCACGAGGAAGGCATCCTCTGCGGCATCTCCTGCGGCGCCGCCATGGCCGCCGCCGTGCGCCTGGCCGAGGAGCCGGCCATGCAGGGCAAGACCATCGTGGTCATCCTCCCCGACTCGGCCGAGCGCTACCTGTCGAGCATGCTCTTCGAAGGCGTGTTCGACGAGCAGGAAATGGTGCAGTAAGCCCCCCGCGCCGCCCCACTGCGGGGCGGCGCCCCGCGCGGCGGCCCTTTGCCACTGTCTGCGGACCCGCGGGCAACCGCGCCCCCTCCAAATCCTCCGGCAATCCGGTTATTCCTTGAGCAGCCGCGGCCCCACCCCGGCCGCGCCACTACCGTTTGCCGTCAGGAAACAACAATGAAAACGACCGCACCGCTGTCCAGTGCCCTAGCGCTTTCCCTCACCCTGGGCGTCGCCGCCGGCGCCCAGGCCGAGTCCCTGAAGATCTACAACTGGTCCGACTACATCGCCCCCGACACCGTCGCCAACTTCAGCAAGGAAACCGGCATCCAGACCACCTACGACGTCTACGACAGCAACGAGACGCTGGACGGCAAGCTGATGACCGGCAAGTCCGGCTACGACATCGTGGTGCCCTCCAACCACTTCATGGCCAAGCAGATCCAGGCCGGCGCCCTGAAGAAGCTGGACAAGAGCCAACTGCCCAACTGGAAGAACCTCAACCCGGTGCTGATGAAGGCCCTGGAGGTCAACGACCCGGGCAACCAGTACGGCTTCCCCTACCTGTGGGGCACCACCGGCATCGGCTACAACCCGGCCAAGGTCAAGGAAGTGCTGGGCGCAGACGCACCGCTGGACTCCTGGGACCTGTTCTTCAAGCCCGAATACATGCAGAAGCTGGCCAAGTGCGGCGTCGCCGTGCTGGACAACGGCCCCGAGCTGCTGCCCATCGCCCTGAACTACCTGGGCCTGCCGCACCACAGCCAGAACCCCGAGGACTACAAGAAGGCCGAGGAAGCGCTGATGAAGGTGCGCCCGTACATCGCCTACTTCCACTCCTCGAAGTACGTCAGCGACCTGGCCAACGGCAACATCTGCGTGGCCGTCGGCTTCTCCGGCGACATCCTGCAGGCCGCCACCCGCGCCAAGGAAGCCAGGAACGGCATCGAGATCCACTACTCCACGCCCAGGGAAGGCTCGCCGCTGTGGTTCGACATGATCGCCATGCCGGCCGACGCGCCCGACGAGAAGGCCGCCTACGCCTTCATGAACTACCTGCTGCGCCCGGAGGTAATGGCCGGCATCAGCAACTACGTGCACTACGCCAACGGCAACCTGGCCTCCGAGCCGCTGGTGGACGCGGCGATCAAGGCCGACCCGGCGATCTACCCGCCGCAGGACAAGATGGCCAAGCTGTTCGCCCTGCAATCCATGCCGATGAAGATCGACCGCCTGCGCACGCGCATCTGGACCAACGTCAAGACCGGCAAGTGAGCCTCCGCGCGAGGTACTGAACGAACGGGGGCGGCGACGCCCCCGTTTCCCGACCGGCGCTTTCGCCGCCCCCGGAGTCTGGCTAAGCTCGCTGCACATCCCATGAACGAGATGCGCCCCATGAGCCATGCCCAGATCGCGCAGACCATCCTCGACGGCTTCGACGTCTACCGCGAGCGCTTCAAGCAGATCACCGACGGCGCCCAGGCGCGCTTCGAGCAGGCGCAGTGGCAGGAGATCCAGCGGACCTCGGCCGAGCGCATCGACCTCTACGAGGAGAAGGTCGCCGAGACGGTGGCGCGGGTCGGCAGCCGCTTCAGCCCCGCGGAGTTGCTGGACGTGGAGCGCTGGCCGCTGATCAAGAGCGCCTACATCGTCCTGATCGACCCGCGCAACGACGACGAGCTGGCGGAAACCTGGTTCAACTCGATCTTCTGCGGCCTGTTCAGCCACGACAACATCAGCGACGGCACCATGTTCGTGCACACCACGCGGCCGTCGCTGCGGCCCCACGCGCGCGACCCGCACACCCGCCTCTACCGGCCCCGGGGCAACCTGCGCCAGGCGCTGCAGCAGATCTTCGCCGACTACCGCTTCCAGGTGCCCTACGAGGATGCCGAAGGCGACCTGGCGCGCCTGGACGCCCTGCTGCACAGCAACCTGCCGGACTGGGTGTGCAAGGACCCGGAGCTGGCCCTGGAGCTGATCGGCTCGGTGTTCTACCGCAACAAGGGCGCCTATCTGGTGGGCCGCCTGTTCACCCCCGACGAGCAGTGGCCGCTGGTGTTCCCGCTGATCCACCGCGAGGGCCGCGGCATCCGCTTCGACACCGTGATCACCGACGAGGCGGAGGTATCGATCATCTTCTCCTTCACCCGCTCCTACTTCATGGTCGACGTGCCGGTGCCGGCGGAGCTGGTGGCCTTCCTCAAGCGCCTGCTGCCGGGCAAGCACATCGCCGAGCTGTACACCTCCATCGGCTTCTACAAGCAGGGCAAGAGCGAGTTCTACCGCGCGCTGATCAACCACCTGGCGAGCACCGACGACCGCTTCGTCATGGCCCCCGGCGTGCGCGGCATGGTAATGAGCGTGTTCACCCTGCCCGGCTTCAACACCGTGTTCAAGATCATCAAGGACAACTTCAACCCGGCCAAGACCGTGGACCACGCCACCGTGGTGCAGAAGTACCAACTGGTGAAGAACCACGACCGCGTCGGCCGCCTGGCCGACACCCAGCAGTTCGCCGACTTCCGCTTCCCGGTGGCCAAGTTCGAGCCCGAGTGCCTGGCCGAACTGCTGCAGGTGGCGCCTTCCACGGTGGTGATGGAAGGCGACGTGGTGCTGATCCGCCACTGCTGGACCGAGCGCCGCATGACCCCGCTGAACCTCTACCTGGAGCACGCCACCGAGGCCCAGGTGCACGAGGCGCTGTACGACTACGGCCTGGCCATCAAGCAGCTGGCAGCGGCGAACATCTTCCCCGGCGACATGCTGCTGAAGAACTTCGGCGTCACCCGCCACGGCCGCGTGGTGTTCTATGACTACGACGAGATCAGCTACCTCACCGAGGTGAACTTCCGCCACATCCCGCCGCCGCGCTACGAGGAGGATGAGATGTCTTCCGAGCCCTGGTATTCGGTGGGGCCGATGGATGTGTTTCCCGAGGAGTTTCCGCGTTTCCTGTTCGTCGATCTGAAGCTGCGTCGGTTGTTCGCCAAGTTGCATGGCGATCTCTATGACGCGGATTACTGGAAGGGGCTGCAGGCGCAGATACGGGCGGGCAAGGTGATAGACGTGTTCCCCTATCGGCGTAATGAGTTGCCGGAGAAGGCTTTGGCGGAGTAGGAACCTTCCCTGGAAATCCGTAGGGCGGATAACGCCGCCGAATCGCGGATAGAGTCCGCTTGCGCCGAGGTGCTCCTCGCAGGATGGGTTGAGCTTGCGATACCCATGCTGCCGTGGTGATGGGTATCGCTTCGCTCAACGCCATCCTACGAAAAGCCGTGCTTCCCTGTAACCGTAGATTTCCCGGCCGCGCCGGAGCCCCCGCTCACTCCCGAAACGCCTGCCGATAGGCACTCGGCGACACCCCCAGCGCCGCGCTGAAATGCTGCCGCAACGAAGCCACCGAACCGAACCCCGCCAGCGCCGCCACATCCGGGATCGGCTGCTCGGTGGACTCCAGCAGCCGCTGCGCCAGGGCCAGGCGTTCGCCGCGCAGCCAGTCGCCCAGGGTGCTGCCGGTGAGCTGGCGGAAGTGCCGGCTGAAGCTGCGCCGGCTCATCAGCGCGCGTTCGGCCAGGCTGTCCAGGTCGTGGGGCTGGTCGAGGCGTTCGCGTACCCAGTCGAGCAGGCCGGAAAGGCGGTTGTCCCGCGCCGTGGCCGGCAGCGGCTGTTCGATGAACTGGGCCTGGCCGCCCTGGCGGTGCGGCGCCACCACCAGGCGGCGGGCCTGCTGGTTGCTCAGGCCGGCGCCGCAGCGCTGGCGCAGCAGGTGCAGGCAGCAGTCGATGCCGGCCACGGTGCCGGCGGAGGTGAGGATCGGGCCATCGTCGACGTAGAGCACGTCCGGCTCCACCCGCACCTGGGGATAACGCTGGGTGAAATAGTCCGCCCACAGCCAATGGGTGGTGGCCCGGCGACCGTCCAACAGACCGGCCTCGGCCAGCACGAAGGCGCCCAGGCACAGGCCCACCAGTTGCGCGCCGCGCGCATGCGCAGCCACCAGGGCGTCGAGCAGGGCCTGCGGCGGGCGTTCCGCCGGCTCGCGCCAGCTCGGCACTATCAGGGTATCGGCGGTTTCCAGCGCCTCCAGGCCGTGGCGCGTATCGATGGCGAAGCCGGCCGTGGTGTTCAGCGGCCCCGGCTCGGCGGCGCAGACCTGCAATTCGAAGCGCGTGCGCGTCCCTCCCGGGTCGCCCTCGCCGAACACCAGGCAGGGCACCGAGAGGTGGAAGGGGCTGATCTGGTCGAAGGCCACCACGGCCACGCGATGGGTTTCCATGGGCATCATCCGGGCAAGGCTTTGGCCCGATTCTAGCGAAAGCTGTCTTGCGGGCCACTCACGCCGACCGCCGGCCCCTGCGCAGAATGGCCCCATCCCCACTCCAGCGGAGACACCCAGCATGAGCAACGCCCCGAAACGCGCCCTGATCGTCATCGACGTGCAGAACGAGTACTTCAGCGGCAACCTGCGCATCGAATACCCGCCGGTCGGCGACTCGCTGCCGAACATCCTGCGCGCCATGGACGCCGCCCACGCCGCCGGCATCCCGGTGGTGGTGGTGCGCCACCAGGCGCCGGCCGGCGCGCCCATCTTTGCCCCCGGCAGCCACGGCGTGGAACTGCACCCGCAGGTGGCCGAGCGCCCCCGCGACCTGCTGCTGGACAAGAGCAAGGCCAGCGCCCTCAGCGGCACCGGGCTGGGCGACTGGCTGCGCGAACGCGGCGTCGACACCCTGACGCTGGTCGGCTACATGACGCACAACTGCGACGACTCCACCGCCCGCCAGGCCGCCCACGAAGGCTGGCAGGTGGAATTCCTCGACGACGCCAGCGGCTCGCTGCCCTACGCCAACAGCGCGGGCGCGGCCACTGCCGAGGAAATCCACCGGGTGTTCAGCGTGGTGCTGCATTCGTCGTTCGCCGCGGTGGCCAGCACCGCCGACTGGCTGGCGGCGGTGGCAAGCGGCAAGGCCCTGGAGCGCGACAACATCTACGCCTCCAACCAGCGGGCCATCAACGCCCGCGGTTAGGAAAACGGCGGATAACGCCGTGGCGTTATCCGCCCTACGCGAGGACCATCATGGACGTAGGGCGAATAACCGTTCGCGGTTATCCGCCGCCTGACCGCCCTCCCCGTCCCGCACGGCGTCCAACCGGCCCTCATCAGCTCCAATGCCGCCGCGCGACGTTGCGGTTGTCCCCCAGCCCCGCCAGCGCCCCGACCGAAACGATCAGCAGCTCGACGATCCAGGCCAGCAGCAAACCGCCGCCCAAGGCCCAGCCGATGGCCTTCGGCGCCAGCACCACCTGGTAGCTGTAGCCGTCGAGGGTCTCCTGCAGCAGCTCGCGGTTCGGCGCGCTCAGCAAATGCCAGGCGCGGGCGTACCAGGGGCCCTGCAGGGCCTGCCATTCCTTGTCGAACAGCTTGGCGCGGCGCAGCAGGCGCTCGACGTTGTCGCCGTCGCGCTGGAACACCGGGTCCGGGCTGCCGCGGTAGTGCGCCACCAGGGCGTCGAGGTCGCCCTGGAAGTACTGCCCGGCGGTGTTGCGATAGCCCTCCAGGGCCTGCAGGGCCTCCTGGCGGTGGGCGTCGACGCGGATCGAATAGTCCTTGATGAAACCCGGCACCTGCACCCCGACCAGCAGGCCGAGGGCGAAAAGCACCAGGCGGATATAGCTGCGCAACATGGGAGTCCCCCTCTCAGACGCGGCCCTGGTCGAGAATCTCGCCGCGCCACCAGAGCATCCACTCGCCGCTCTGCTGCACCGACCAGTGCTCGTTGTCGGTCAGCGGTTCGGTGGCGATCACCGTGACCACGTCGTTTGGCGTGGTCTCGGACTGGAAGTCCACGGTCAGGTCGGCGTCCTTCAGCCGCGCCGGGCCGAAGGGCGCGCGGCGGGTAATGTACGCCAGCTTGCTGGAGCAGAAGGTGAACAGCCAATCACCGTCGCTCAGCAGGCAGTTGAACACGCCCTTCTGCCGGTACTCGGCGCAGGCGCAGACCAGCGTCGGCAGCAGCACCTCCACCGGCACCGGCTCGGGGAAGGCCCGGCGCACGCGGTTGAGCAGGTCGCAGAAGGCCGCCTCGCTATCGGTGTCGCCCACCGGCCGGTACAGCCCCGGCGGCGGCGCGAAGTCGGCCAGCTGGCCGTTGTGCGCGAAGGTCCAGTAGCGCCCGCCCAGTTCGCGCACGAAGGGGTGGGTGTTGGACAGGCAGACCTTGCCGACGTTGGCCTGGCGGATGTGGCCGATCACCGTCTCGCTCTTGATCGGGTAGCGCTGCACCAGGCGCGCCACCTCCGACTCGACGCTGGCGCTCGGGTCCTGGAACAGGCGCACGCCGCGTCCCTCGTAGAAGGCGATGCCCCAGCCGTCGCGGTGCGGGCCGGTGCCGCCGCCGCGCTGCATCAGGCCGGTGAAGCTGAAGACGATGTCGGTGGGGACGTTGGCGCTCATGCCGAGCAGTTCGCACATGGTCAGCGCTCCTGTGGCAGGCGGTCGCCCGGCACGCGGTGGAAGGTGAAAGGGGAAATCAGGCGCCGGCCTGGCGTGGAGGTCCTGGGCTGCATTGGGCTCGTTCCGCTACGGCTATGCCGCCATGCTGAACGCCGGGCGGGCGCCGCGCAAGGGCGCCGCCGGGCTCGCTCAGAGGCGCGGTTCGATGCGCATGCCGCGGTTGCCGTTGCGCTCGTCGGCGCGGCTGTCGTCCACGTCGGGCATCAGCTGCGGCTGCATGAGCTGGCGCATGGTCGGCTCGTTCTCCGCCTCGGCGCGCTGGCGGCGGTTGCGCGCGGCGCGCTCGATGGGCCAGCGCACGGCGACGAAGATCAGGTACACGACGAAGGCCGCCAGCAGCACCAGGGCCAGGTCGGACACGGCGCGCCAGGCGTTGTTGCCGACCTTGAACAGCACGTCCAGGGCGGTGATGGCGATGGCCGGGGCGTATTCGTTGTTGGCCGGGTCGACCGGCGTCGGAGTGAACAACAGCACGAGCACGATCACCCGCAGCGGTTCGCGCAGCCAGCGCCACATCCAGCCGGTCATCAGGAACCAGACGACCAGGAGTCCGAAAGCGGCGAACAGGTAGACGCCCCAGGCGAGTTGATAATCGTGTTCGTTCATGCGCGTGCGTGCGATGGCGGCGGAAGGGGGCTTATGATAGCCGCTTTTCCCCACGGGTGCGCAGCCGGGTGTCACCCCTGCCCCGCCAAGGAGCCGCCATGACCGACCGCCAGCCCCCCGTCGCCCGCCGCGAAG
The DNA here is from genome assembly GCF_000812405.1 of Pseudomonas sp. PI1. Lineage (NCBI taxonomy): Bacteria > Pseudomonadati > Pseudomonadota > Gammaproteobacteria > Pseudomonadales > Pseudomonadaceae > Pseudomonas > Pseudomonas sp. PI1. The sequence goes on along the minus strand of NZ_JWMC01000007.1, from coordinate 25,148 downwards.
CCGCCGCCGATCCCTACGCCTGGCTGCAGCAGCGCGACAGCGCCGAAGTGCTCGACTACCTGAAGGCGGAAAACGCCTACCTCGAAACCGAACTGGCCGGCCAGGCCGAGCTGCGCGAGGAGCTGTTCCAGGAGATCAAGGGCCGCATCCGCGAGACCGACCTGTCGCTGCCCTCGCCCTGGGGCCCGTGGCTGTACTACCAGCGCACCACCGCCGGCGACGAGTACCCGCGCCACTACCGCTGCCCGCGCCCGGCCGACGACTCGCTGAGCGTGGACGAAAGCGCCGAGCAACTGCTGCTGGACCCCAACGAACTGGCCGCCGGCGGCTTCCTCTCCCTCGGCGCCTTCAGCATCAGCCCCGACCACTCGCGCCTGGCCTACAGCCTGGACACCAGCGGCGACGAGATCTACCGCCTGTACGTCAAGGACCTGGCCAGCGGCGCCGTGGAGGAACTGCCCTTCGACGATTGCGACGGCAGCATGACCTGGGCCAACGACAGCCGCACCCTGTTCTTCGGCGAGCTGGATGACACCCACCGCCCGCACAAGCTGTACCGCCACACCCTGGGCGAACCCGGCGCCGAGCAGGTGTTCGAGGAGCGCGACGGGCGCTTCTTCCTGCATTGCTACCGCGCCAGCTCCGAGCGCCAGCTGGTGCTGCTGCTGGGTAGCAAGACCACCAGCGAGGCCTGGGTACTGGACGCCGAACAGCCGCGCGGCGAATTCCGCTGCGTCGCCCCGCGCCAGGAAGAGCACGAGTACCACGTCGACCACGGCCTGCTGGACGGCGAATGGACCTGGTTCATCCGCAGCAACCAGAGCGGCATCAACTTCGCCCTCTACAGCGCCAGCGAAGCGGCGCCCGGCCGCGAGCACTGGCGCGAACTGATCGCCCACCGCGACAGTGTGATGCTCGAAGACCTCACCCTCAACCAGGACGCCTTCACCCTCAGCCTGCGCGAGGGCGGCCTGCCGATCGTCGAGGTCCACGCCGCCGGCCAGGCGCCGCGCCGCGTAGAGCTGCCGGACGCGGCCTACAACCTGTACGTGCAGGACAGCCTGGAATTCCACAGCCCGGTCATCCGCCTGCGCTACGAGGCGCTCAACCGTCCGGCGCAGATCCGCCAGCTGGGTCTGCTCAACGGCGCCCAGCAGGTGCTCAAGGAAACCCCGGTGGAAGGCCCCTTCGACGCCGACGCCTACGAAAGCCGCCGGCTCTGGGCCAGCAGCGTCGACGGCGTGCAGGTGCCGATCAGCCTGGTGGCGCGCCGCGAGGTGCTGCAGGGCATCGCCGCCGGCCGCCCGGCGCCGCTGTACCTGTATGGCTACGGCGCCTACGGGGCGAGCCTCGATCCCTGGTTCTCCCACGCCCGCCTGAGCCTGCTGGAACGCGGCTTCGTCTTCGCCATCGCCCACGTGCGCGGCGGCGGCGAACTGGGCGAGGCCTGGTACCGCGCCGGCAAGCTGGCCAACAAGCAGAACAGCTTCAGCGACTTCATCGCCTGCGCCGAGCACCTCTGCGCCGAGGGCTACAGCACGCCGAAGCAGACCGTGATCAGCGGCGGCAGCGCCGGCGGCCTGCTGATGGGCGCGGTGCTCAACCAACGCCCGCAGCAGTTCGCCGCGTGCATCGCCGAGGTGCCCTTCGTCGACGTGCTCAACACCATGCTCGACCCGGACCTGCCGCTGACCGTCACCGAGTACGACGAGTGGGGCAACCCGCAGGAGCACGAGGTGTACGAGCGCATCCGCGCCTACGCGCCCTACGAGAACGTCTGCGCCCAGGACTACCCGGCGCTGCTGGTGGTGGCCGGCTACAACGACAGCCGCGTGCAGTACTGGGAAGCGGCCAAGTGGGTGGCCAAGCTGCGCGCCAGCAAGACCGACGACAACCTGCTGCTGCTCAAGACCGACCTGGGCGCCGGCCACGGCGGCATGAGCGGGCGCTACCAGGGGCTGAAGGACGTGGCCCTGGAATACGCCTTCGTGCTCAAGGTGCTGGGCCTGCTGGAGGCGGCCTGATGCCAGGTGGCATAGAGCCTGTCTGGCGCTGAGCCGGGGTGGGAGAAGAGCCGGTTCGGTGTGTTGCTGTTCGCGTGGTTTCTATATTCAAGAGCACCCTCACCCCAGCCCTCTCCCGCAAGCGGGAGAGGGGGCTGTTCGTGCCACCGGGGCGTCCGGCGTGGCCGGTAAACCCCATCGCGGACAAGGTCCGCTCCTACGCCCGTGCTTCCCTGTAACCGTAGGAGCGGACCTTGTCCGCGATTCGGGTTTCCAGAGAAACATCCGAGCGCACCCAAACGCCCCTTCAGCAGGCCGAGCGAAACCCCCGCTCAGGAGGTTATGCGACATGGATGTCGCGAGAGCCCCGATGGGCTACAGGGACGTACCCTCGGGGCGGGCCTCCGTGGCGGGGGAGTTCGTGAGGGTAGCCCGGCTCCATCGGGCCCGTATGCCGGGGCAAGCCTTTTTGGTTACTTTTGTGGCGACTGACAAAAGTGACTCGCCCGAGGGGGCGAAACAAGACGGTCGGGCAGACTCGGAGCGGCGCGCTACACCAAGCCCCCACGCCACTGGGCTCCCGCATTCGCGGGAATAACGAGGTTAAGGGAAGCGCGAAGGGACAAGATTCGCGAGCAAGCTCTCTCCCACGAAAATCAATTCCCGCCCAGCACCTCACCCCGCCCGGAAGATCAGATGCTCTTCCCAGTCATCCTCGGCCACCACAGTCTCGCTGAGCATCCGCCCCGACTGCGAAATCCGCTCATGATGCACCGCATCGGGATCGCCGCAGACCAGGTGATGCCAAAGCGGCAGGTCCTTGCCCTCGGCCACCAGGCGGTAGCCGCAGGTCGGCGGCAGCCAGCGGAACTCATCGGCCTGGGCCGGGGTGAGCTGGATGCAGTCGGGCACGCTGGCGCGGCGGTTGGCGTAGTCGGTGCAGCGGCAGGTCTTCAGGTCCAGCAACTTGCAGGCGATGCGCGTGTAGTAGACGGTGCCGTCGTCCTCGTCCTCGAGCTTCTGCAGGCAGCACAGGCCGCAGCCGTCGCACAGCGACTCCCACTCCTGCTGATCGAGCTGTTCGAGGGTCTTGCGTTTCCAGAAGGGTTCGACTTTGGCGGCCATCGTTTTTCTAGGTAGGGCTTTCACGGGGGCGCCAAGTCTATGCCCAGGCGCCGCGCCGGCCAAGCGCAGGTGACCGCCGGAGCGCTTGCCAGGGGCCGCGCGGCTGGGTAGCTTTCCCCCACCATCAGGCCCGAGCGGGCCGCTCGCTTCACCCACGATCCGCGATGTCCAGCCGTCCACGGCACCATCCCCCTTGCCAGCAGGAGCCGCCATGAGCGCCAATCCCCGCGTTGCCGACTACCCCATCGACCCGCTGTTCATCAATCGCTGGTCGCCCCGCGCCTTCAGTGGCGAGAGCATCCCCGAGGAAACCCTGCTGGGCTTCCTCGAAGCCGCGCGCTGGGCGCCCTCCTCGTTCAACTCGCAGCCCTGGCGCTTCCTCTACGCGCGCCGCGACACGCCGAACTGGCAGCGCTACCTGGACCTGCTGGGCGAGTTCAACCGCGGCTGGGCGCAGAACGCCGCGGCGCTGGTGATAGTGCTGTCCAAGACCACCTTCGCCCCGCCCGGCTCCAGCGAAGAGAAACCGGCGCTCTGGCACACCTTCGACACCGGCGCGGCCTGGGGCTTCCTGGCCCTGCAGGCGAGCCTGGCCGGCTGGCACAGCCACGGCATGGCCGGCTTCGACCGCGAGGCCACCCGCGTCGAGCTGAAGGTGCCGGACGACCACGAGATCCACGCAGCCATCGCCATCGGCAGGCTCGGCGACAAGTCGATCCTCTCGGAAAGCCTGCAAGCGCGCGAAGTCCCCAGCCCACGCCGGCCGCTGGAGCAACTGGCCGCCGAGGGCGATTTCAGCCTGTGAGGGACAGGGCGCCCCGCGCGGGGCGCCCGCTTTCAATAGCCGCGGGTGAAGTCCACCTCGCCGCGCATGGGCTGCCCGGCCCAGAAGCGCGACAGGTTCTCGCGGAACAGCTCCACCATCGGCCCCGGCAACGTCGGCGCGGCGGTGTGGCCGGTGAGCAGCAGGCGCGGCGCGCTCCAGAACGGGTGCTGCGGCGGCAGCGGCTCCTGGCGGCAGACATCGATGACGGCGCCGGCCAGGCGATTGTTTTCCAGGGCGCTGATCAGGTCGGCATCGACCACCGCGACACCGCGCCCGGCGTTGATGAACAGCGTCGAGGGCTTCATGCGCTGGAACAGCGCCAGGTCGAAGATGTCCTGGGTATCCGGGGTGTCGGGCAGCAGGTTGACCACGTAGTCGGCGGTTTCCACCAGACGCGGCAACTCGTCCAGCGCGCCCACCCGCTGGAATGGCTGCAGCGGCCGCGGCGTGCGCGCCACGCCGGTCAGCTCGACGCCGAAGGCCGCCAGCATGTGCGCCACGGCCAGGCCGATTTCGCCGGTGCCCACCAGCAGCACGTGGCGGCCACGCAGGCTGCCGGGGGCGCGGTCGTCCCACTGGCTGCCGACCTGGCTGGCCAGGCGGCCGAGGAACTGGCGTTCGTGGGCCAGCATGTAGGTCAGCAGGTATTCGCTCATCACCTGGCCGAAGATGCCCACCGCGCGGGTCAGGGCATAGTCCTTGGGCAGGTCGTCGGCCAGCAGCGGGGTGATGCCGGCCCAGGTGGACTGCACCCAGACGGGGTGCACGCCCTTGCGCAACAGCTGCGCCACCAGGTCGGGCTCGCCCAGCCATACCGGGCATTCGGCGGCGGCCTCGACGAGGTTGTCGGGTTTGTCGCCGGATACCACGCTGAGGCCGGGCTCGGCAGCCATGGTCAGCGCGGCGTAGAGGGTGTGTTCGCGATCGAGGATGAGCAGGCGCATGGTCTAGATCGCACCGGGGTGGCAAGGCGTAGGCACGTTGATTGGCATTGTCGTTATCGTCCCTGCATGCAGCGGCGATTTTGTGCGAGTTGAACGAAGGGCCTGTAGACCGGCAGGAAGCCCAGGCGTTCCGCCTGCTCAGGCAATTTCTGACGCAATAATGCTCTTGAGCCTACAACTTGCACAGCAATTTCGTACCAATTCGCGAAAGCGACGGCTTTTCGACGCTTACAACGGATCGTTCATGCGCAGCAACTCTTCGGGCAGGTGCTCGATGTACTCCTCCTCCGCCGGCGGCATCTGCAGGTGGAAACCCTGCTTCTCGATGTTCTCCAGCACCTTGTGGATATCTTCGCGGGCCAGCTTGCGCTCGGGGCTGAGCACCAGGTCGAAGGCGTGCTGCGGCGCGCCGAACGCCGCCAGCAGCGCCTCGGGCACGCGGCTCAGGGCCTCGCGCTTGTCGACGTACAGGTACATCTCGTTCTTGCGCGGGCTCTTGTAGATGGAGCAGATGCGTTTCATGGTTTCTCCGGGGCGGCCAGGCAGTCCAGCAGGGCCTGGCCCATCAGTTCACGGCGCCAGCCCTGCAGGGAATCGGGCAGGCGGTAGGGGCCATCGGGGTAGCCGGTCTTGAGCAGCGCCTCGAGAATCTTCTTGCGCAGCATCAGCTCCGGGGCCATGCCCTGGCGCTCGGCCTCGCGCTGGCCGACCTCGCGCAGTTGCTTGAGCAGCGGCGCCACCTCGCGCGGCAGCGGCTCGGGCAGCGGCTCGGGCCATTGCTCGGCGGGCAGCGCGGCGGCGTGGGCGAGCAGCGCCAGCAGGGTGTCGCCGTCCTGGCGCACGGTGCGCGGGTGCATCTCGTCGATGCGCGACAGCGCCAGCTTGTCCTTCGGCTGCAGGCGCGCCAGCGGCCACAGCGTCTGCTCGCGCAGGATGCGGTTGCGCGGCTGGTTGCGCAGGCGCGCCTGTTCCTCGCGCCAGGCGCAGAGTTCACGCAGCACGGCGAGTTGCTGCGGGGCCAGCTTCCAGGCCAGCTTGACGTCGCGCCAGGCCTGGCGCGGGTCGCTGACGCGGGTCTGGTTGGCGACCAGGTCGGCGCCATCGGCCAGCAGCCAGGCCAGCTTGTGCTCGGGCAGGCGCGGCGCCAGCTTCACGTAGACCTCGGCCAGGTGCTGCACGTCCTCGGCGGCGTAGCGCACCTGCATGTCGGTCAGCGGGCGCTGCAGCCAGTCCGAACGCGTCTCGTCCTTGGGCAGGTCCAGGCCGAGGATTTCCAGCACCAGTTTGGAATAGCCCATGGAATGCGCCATGCCCAGGTAGGCGGCGGCCAGTTGGGTGTCGAACAGCGGCTGCGGCAGGCTGCCGGTCAGGCGCTGGAAGACTTCCAGGTCCTCGCCGCAGGCATGGAACACCTTGACCACCGAGGGCTCCTCCAGCACCTCGGCGAAGGGCGACCAGTCGCGGATCAGCAGCGGGTCGATCAGCCACGCCCGCTCGCCGTCGCCGACCTGCACCAGGCCGGCTTCGGGGTAAAAGGTATCGACGCGCATGAACTCGGTATCGAGTGCCAGGTACGGCCTTTGTTTCCAGTCCCGGCATTGCTGCGCCAGGCTGGCATCGTCGCGGATCCACCGGATATCGAGGGCGCTCACGAACATCTCCTTGCTTCACGTGGGGCGCAGTATATCGGGCTGGATGATGTCCGAGCATTCCGCTTTTGCCTACAAGGCTGTACAGACGCGAACGAAGGCTTATCTTTCCTGCCCCAGGACCCATGACAAGAGCCTTCATGATGAAGAAATTCGCAAGCCTGCTGGTATTGCTGATCGCCGCCGCCGCGGTCTACCTCGCCATCACCCCCAGCCCCATCGACCCCGTGGCCTGGAACCCGCCGCCGGCGCCATCGATGACCGGCGTGCTGGAACCCAACGACACCCTGATGAAGGCCGAGCTGCTCGGTCTGGGCCAGGTGAAGGGCCCGGAAGACACCGCGGTGGATGCCCAGGGCCGCGTCTACGCCGGCCTGGACGACGGCCGCGTGGTGCGCCTGGACAACGGCCAGGTCACGACCTTCGCCGAGACCGGCGGCCGCCCGCTGGGCATGGACTTCGACGCCCAGGGCAACCTGATCGTCGCCGACGCCTGGAAGGGCCTGCTGAAGATCGACGCGCAGGGCAAGATCACGGTGCTCAGCACCGAGGCCGACGGCCTGCCCTTCGCCTTCGCCGACGACCTGGACATCGCCAGCGACGGGCGCATCTACTTCAGCGACGCCTCCAGCCGCTTCCACCAGCCCGACTACATCCTCGACTACCTGGAGACCCGCCCCCACGGCCGCCTGCTGCGCTACGACCCGGCGACCGGCAAGACCGAGACGCTGCTCAAGGACCTGTACTTCGCCAACGGCGTGACGCTGTCGGCCAACGAGGACTTCGTGCTGGTCAACGAGACCTACCGCTACCGCATCGCCCGCTACTGGCTGAAAGGCCCGAAGGCCGGGCAGCAGGACATCTTCATCGACAACCTGCCGGGGCTGCCGGACAACCTCCAGGGCGACCGCAAGGGCACCTTCTGGGTGGCCCTGCCGACGCCGCGCAAGGCCGACGCCGACTTCATCCTCGGCCAGCCCTGGCTCAAGCGCCAGCTGACCAAGCTGCCGCGCGCGCTGCTGCCCAAGCCGGTGCCCTATGGCCTGGTCATCGCCGTGGACGAGAACGGCCAGATCGTGCGCAGCCTGCACGACACCAGCGGCCAGCACCTGCGCATGATCACCTCGGCCAAGCCGGTGGGCGACTACCTCTACTTCGGTAGCCTGGAAAACGACCGCATCGGCCGCCTGAAGATTCGCTGAAGCATCTCAGCCCAGCGCCAGCGGCTCCTCGCGGGCCGCTTCGGCGCATTTCGCGGCGCCCGGCTCCAGCAGTTCCTGCATGCGCCCGCGCACCTCGCCCATCAGGGCATCCAGGCCCTGCCCGTGGAAGGCCGCGGCGTCCACCGGGCGGCCCACCAGCAGGTCCACCGGCTGGCCCAGGTTGAGGTCGAAGGTGCGCGCCGGCAGCACCCGGTGGATGCCGCGGATGGCCACCGGGATGATCACCGCATCGGTGTCCAGGGCCAGGCGGAAACAGCCCTTCTTGAACGGCAGCAGGCGCCCGTCGTCCGAGCGGGTGCCTTCCGGCGCCGCCCACAGCACTATGCCGCTCTCCATCATCTGCCGCGCGCGCTGCAGGTCGGCGCGGGCGCGCTGGCTGTTGTGCCGGTCGATGGAGGGGAACTCGGCGGCGCGCATGGCCCGGCCGAGCACCGGGATGCGGTACAGCTCACTCTTGGCCAGCATGCGGATCGAGCCGGGCAGCGCGGCGAAGCTGGCCGGGATGTCGTAGTGGCTGGAATGGTTGCAGAGGATCATGTAGCGCCGCCCGTCGCCGAAGTCCGGCATGGCCCCGTGCACGCTCAGGCGCATACGCACCAGGCGCAGCAGCAGGCCCGACCATTGGCGGGTGTAGCGGTCCACGCGCTCGCGGCGCAAGCGGCCGATGGCGGCCAGGGACAGCACCAGCAGGCTGTAGTAGAGGGTGATCAGGCCGGTCGCCAGGGCGATGGCGCAGACGCGCGCCCGCGAGGCCGCCTGGGTCGCCGGTTGCAGACTGAACATGGGCGAAAACTCCATCGGATCGAAGAAAGCCGCCGCGAACCGGCGTTTTCCGTTGCACAAGCCTTATGATGCGCGAGGAAACCGTCACGACACAGGAACCCGCACGATGTCACTCGCCCGCCTGCTCAGCCCGCAACAACTGGCAGCCCGCCTGGACGAACCCGGCCTGCTGATCCTCGACTGCCGCTTCGCCCTGGACGACCCGGGCTACGGCGCCCGCGTGTTCGCCGAGAACCACATTCCCGGCGCCCAGTACGCCGACCTCGAACGCGACCTCTCGGCCCCGGTGGTCAAGGGCACGACCGGCCGCCACCCGCTGCCCGACGCCGACGCGCTGATCCAGCGCCTGCGCGCCTGGGGCCTGGACAACAGCGACGAAGTGGTGCTCTACGACGACGGCCCCGGCGCCTTCGCCGCCCGCGCCTGGTGGCTGCTGCTGTGGCTGGGCAAGCGCGACGGCGTATACCTGCTCGACGGCGGCATGAACGCCTGGCGCGCCGCCGGCCTGCCGCTGACCACCGCCGAGCCGGCGGTGCCGACGGGCGCCTTCCACGGCGAGCCGGACAACGGCCTGCTGATCGACGCCGGCGAACTCTCGGCGCTGCTGGCCGACCCGCAGCTGCCGCTGATCGACGCCCGCGCCGAGCCGCGCTTCCGCGGCGAGGTGGAGCCCATCGACCCGGTCGCCGGGCACATCCCCGGCGCGCAGTGCGCGGCCTTCACCGACAACCTCGGCAGCGACGGCCGCTTCCTGCCGCCGGCGCAGCTGCACCAGCGCTTCGCCCACCTGCTGCGCGGCCGCCCGGCCCAGGAGCTGGTGGCCTACTGCGGTTCCGGCGTCACCGCCTGCCACAACCTGTTCGCCCTGAGCCTGGCCGGCTATCCCCTAGGTCGTCTCTACGCCGGCTCCTGGAGCGAGTGGATCACCGACCCGCGGCACCCGGTGGCCACCGGCGCCTGACGCGCCGCCCCAGGCCGCATCTGGCGCGGCCTGGGGCTCCTTTCCCGACGCGGTAACCCATTCCCGGTTAATCACATCGAGGAATATGCCTGCGCTGCAGAAAATCAAAACAATTTAAAAACAGTCCTTTACAGCAGGTTTATCGCACTACACTTCAAATCGAGCGGCTAAGTCCGCTTACGGCGGGGCCCAGGAGAACATCAGAAGCTGCCAAGACGCCCAGCCCCGCCGTTCATTGAGGGACAAGACCATGGGAATCGCCGCCTGCGACCTGCGACAGCACGTCATCCGGCCCACCCTGCTGTACCTGGAACGTCACAGCGGGGCGGCCGAGGCGCTGTTGCTGGGAGCGGCGGCCTGTCAATCGGCGCTTGGCAGCAGCCTGGACAGCGGCCGCGGACACGGCCTTTTCCGCATCGACGAACACCGCCACCAACAACTCTGGGATCGCTACCTGGCCCTGGACCCGAACCTCGCCAGCCGCGTGCGCGGCCTGGCCAGCCAGCACGCCTTCCTCGACGCTCCGCACCTGGAACTGACCGTGAACCTGCGCTACAGCACCGCCATCGCCTGGATGCTGGTGGAATCCCAACGCCTGCCACTGCCCGAAGCCTGCGATCACCTCGGCCAGGCCAGGGTCTGGCGACGGGTCTTCCAGCCCCACGGGCACCTGCGTGATTTCCTCGACGCCTGGCAGGCGTACATCGGCGATTCGCTCCTCGCAGCCTGACCACGATCAATGACCGATCAGTCAACTTTCGTTTACATACATTAACGAAGGGAAAACCTCGCACAAGGACGGTACTTTACGCGCAGATGCCCGATATAGAGCCCCCAGAGGTACTACCAAAGGCCTGGGAATCTTGGTAGCTTGCGCGCCGTTGACCACAGGAGTTGCTCTTACAATGAAAACAACATGGCTCAAAACCACTCTCGCACTGACGATTAGCGCTGCCTCTGCCCAGGCCCTGGCCAACGGCATCGCCATCAACGAACAAAGCGCCAGCGGCGCCGGCACCGCCTACGCGGGCCGTGCTTCCTCGGCGCTCGACGCCAGCACCATCTACGGCAACCCGGCCGGCCTGTCCAAGCTCAAGCGCACCGAAGTCAGCGGCGGCCTGGCCATCGTCGATGCCAAGGACGACATCAGCGGCGCCTCCGGCCCGGGCTCCAACAAGGGCGATTCCGTGCCCCTGGCTGCCGTACCGTTCGGCTACTTCTCCACGCCGATCAACGAAGACTTCACCGTAGGCCTGGGCATCTACGTGCCCTACGGCATCATCAACGACTACGAGAACGGCTTCCAGGGCAGCTACCACGGCTCCTACAGCAAGGTCCAGGTGATCACCGTCCAGCCGACCATCGCCTACAAGATCAACGACAAGGTCTCCGTCGGCTTCGGCCCGACCTTCAACCGCATCGACGGCCAGTTGAAGAACGACCTGGCGACCAATGTGCTCAACGGCGGCAATGGCGACACCCACATCGACATCAAGGGCGACGACACCGCGCTGGGCTACAACCTGGGCGTGATGGTCGACCTGACCGACGACACCACCTGGGGCCTGACCTACCACTCCAAGGTCGACTACCACCTGGGCGGCCACACCAAGGTCAAGAATGCCCCTGGCGCCCTGGGCCTGAACGGCAGCTACGACGCCAAGCTGGACATCACCCTGCCGGAGTCCGTGGATACCTCCATCACCCACAAGTTCAACGACAAGTGGACCGGCTACATCGGCGCCGTGTGGACCCGCTGGAGCCGCCTGGAAGCCATCGAAGTGCGCAACAGCGGCGTACCGGCCCTGGGCCAGGCACTGGGCTTCGGCACCATCGGCGAAGACCTGAAGTGGCACGACACCTGGTCCGGCTCGATCGGCGCGTCCTACCAGCTGAACCCGGAATGGGTGCTGCGCGCGGGCTATGCCTACGACCCGTCGCCGACCGACAACGACTACCGCAACGTCCGCATCCCGGTGGGCGACCGCCAGATCGTCACCTTCGGCGCCGGCTGGTCGCCGAACCCGGACCTGACCGTCGACTTCGCCTACGCCTACCTGTGGGAAGATACCGCCAGCGTCAACGTCAAGGACGGCACCGGCATCGGTCTGCAACCGGCCTACAGCGCCAAGTACGACAACAGCGCCAACGGTCTGACCGCGCAAGTGACCTATCGCTTCTGATAGGCGCGAGCGCACGGGGAAGAGCCGGGCAGATGCCCTGATGCCATTCCCTTAAAAAAATGCCGTTTCTCTTCATGGGGGAAACGGCATTTTTTCATTTGGGATGGCGAGCGCGGGACATGGTTCCATCGCGGACAAAGTCCGCTACGACGCCAGGAAAGCACGGGCGCAGGAGCAACTGTCTTGCGCCGAGGTGCTCTTCGTAGGATGGGTTGAGCTTGCGATACCCATGCTGCCGTGGTGATGGGTATCGCTTCGCTCAACACCATCCTACGAAAAGCCGTGCTTCCTGGAACCGTAGGACTCCGTCCACGATTGGACTCACCGGCCACGCCGGACACCCCGGCGGCACGGCCAACGGCGGATAACCGCGAACGGTTATCCGCCCTACGAACTTGCCGGCTGACGCTGCATTATCCGCCCACCCCGAACGGCCCCCTCTCCCTCCGGGAGAGGGCTGGGGTGAGGGAGCGGAGCCACGCTGGACCGGTTCTTCCATCTTCACGGCTGGCTGGCGATGGCCTTCTCGATAGCCGCCTGCAAGGCCGGATCGTCCGGCTTGGTCAGGCTGGGGAACTGCGCCACCACCTTGCCCTGGCGGTCCACCACGTACTTGTAGAAGTTCCAGCGCGGCGCCTGGTCGGCCTGGCGCGCCAGTTCGCGGAACAGCGGGATGGCGTCGTCGCCGCGCACCGGCTGCACCTGGGTCATGTTGAAGGTCACGCCGTAGTTGCCGTAGCAGACCTGGGCGGTCTCGGCGGCGTCGTCGGCCTCCTGCTTGAAGTCGTCCGAGGGCACGCCCAGCACTTCCAGGCCCTGGCCCTTGTAGCGCTGGTAGATCGCCTCCAGGCCCTTGAACTGCGGGGTGAAGCCACAGTGGCTGGCGGTGTTGACCACCAGCAGCGGCTTGCCGGCGTAGAGCCCGCAGAGGTCGAGGTCGACCTTCGAGCGCAGCTTCTGCAGGTGCCCCTGCTGCGCCAGCAGCGGCGGGCAGTCGGCAGCCTGGGCGGCCAGGGGCAGGCAGCACAGCAGGCCGAGGAACAGGTAGCGGGACATGGCGATTCTCCTTCTTCGATCGAAGGACGCTACTCCCCTGCCCCGCCCGCGGCAATCCTCAGAAGCAATGGCCCAGGCCGGCCTGCAACAACGCCATGCCGCCATGCCGCCAGCCCCACCAGGCCAGGCCCAGCAGCGCCGCGGCCAGCACGGCCGCGCCCAGGCGCAATAGCGGCCTCACGCTACCTCCGCGGCGCCCAGGCGCGCCACCGGACGCTCGCGCACCGGCCAGTTGAGCAGGCCGGCGAGCAGCGAGAGGAGAATGGCGATCCGCCAGACCAGGTCGTAGTTGCCGGTGTGGTCGTAGACATAGCCACCCAGCCAGCCGCCAAGGAAGGCGCCGATCTGGTGGAACAGGAAGGTGATGCCGCCGAGCATCGACAGGTTGCGCACGCCGAACAGGGTGGCCACGGTGCCGTTGGTGAGCGGCACCGTGGACAGCCACAGCAGGCCCATGGCGATGCCGAAGGCGTAGGCCGTCCACACCGTCAGCGGCGCCCAGAGGAAGGCCAGGATCACCAGGCCGCGGATCAGGTACAGCGCGGTCAGCAGCTTCGGCTTGCTGAAGCGCCCGCCGAGCCAGCCGGCGATGTAGGTGCCGAACACATTGAACAGCCCCACCAGCGCCAGCACCGTGGTGCCGACGGTGGCCGGCAGGTGGCGGTCCACCAGGTAGGCCGGCAGGTGCACGCCGATGAACACCACCTGGAAGCCGCAGACGAAGAAGCCCAGCGACAGCAGCCAGAAACCGGAATGCCCGCAGGCCTCGCGCAGCGCCTCGCCCAGGGACTGCTCGTGGGATTGCACCGGCAGCGGCTTGTCGCGCATCAGCCCGGCCAGCGGCACGATCAGCGCCACCAGCAGGCCGAGGGCGAGCAGCGCCGCTGACCAGCCGAGCCAACCGATCAGGCCGAGGGTGCCGGGCAGCATGGCGAACTGGCCGAAGGAGCCGGCGGCGGCGGAAATGCCCATGGCCATGCTGCGCCGCTCCAGCGGCACAGCGCGGCCGACGGCGCCGAGGATGACCGAGAAGGAGGTGCCGGACAGGCCGATGCCGATCAGCAGCCCGGCGGACAGCGACAGGCTCGCTGCCGAGTCCGAGTAGCCCATCATGACCAGGCCCAGGGCGTACAGCAGGCCGCCCACCAGCACCGCGCGCGCAGCGCCGAAGCGGTCGGCCAGGGCGCCGGTGAAGGGCTGGGCGATGCCCCAGATGAGGTTCTGCAGGGCGATGGCGAAGGCGAACACCTCGCGGCCCCAGCCGAACTCGGCGCTCATGGGCGCGAGGAACAGGCCGAAGCCGTGGCGGACGCCCAGGGACAGGGCCAGGATCAGGGCGCCGGACAGCAGTATCCAGAAACCCGCACGCGACAGCTTGGACATTGTTCTTCTCGCTCCAACAGGGGTATATACCCGCATTAATCCATACGAACGCCTTGGCAGGGCGTTCAATCGAGGGCTTCCAACTCCCCCAGCAGCGCCATCAGCTGCTCGCGGCGCTCCACCCCGAGGCGTTCGTACATCCGCCGCTGCGCCGCTTCCCAGGGCTGCGCGCCCTGCTCCAGGCGCTCGCGCCCGGCGGCGGTGAGCAGCACCAGGCGGTTGCGCTGGTCGCCGGCGTCGCCCTGCAGCTCCACCAGGCCCTCGGCCTGCAGCGGCCGCAGGTTGCGCCCCAGGGTGCTGCGATCCAGGCCCATGGCCTCGGCCAGCTCGGAAATGCTCGGTCGCTCCAGGCGCGCCAGGTGGCGCAGCAGGGAAAACTGCGCAACCGTCAGCCCGATGCCCTGCAGGGCATCGTCATAGACGCGGGTGACACCTCGGGCGGCGCGGCGCAACTGGGTGCAGAGGCATTGGGTGGTCAGCATGATACGTGTATATACCCGCGATACCCGCGAAGGTCAATCGCGGTCGATTGTCCGATCTGCCAGGCGCCGGCTGTTGCCGCTGCCAAGGCCAGACCGGGTGCGCGGCCGTATAACTGCGCCCACCGTCCTTCCGAGATCACCGCGATGCCCGTCTACAAAGCCCCGCTGCGCGACACCCGCTTCCTGCTCAACGAGGTCTTCGACTTCCCCGAGCACTACCGCAACCTGATCAACGGCGCCGAGGCCACGCCGGACATGGTCGACGCCATCCTCGGCGAATGCGCGAAGCTCTGCGAGGAAGTGATCGCCCCGCTCTACCACTCCGGCGACGAGGAAGGCTGCCACCTGGAGAACGGCGAGGTACGCACGCCCAAGGGCTTCAAGGAAGCCTACGACGCCTACGTGGCCGGCGGCTGGCAAGGCCTGTCGCACCCGGTGGAATACGGCGGCCAGGGCCTGCCGATGAGCCTGGGCGCGCTCAAGCAGGAAATGCTCGGCACCGCCAACTGGCCCTTCTCCATGTACCCGGGGCTGTCCCTGGGCGCCATGAACACCCTGATGCAGCACGGCACCGAGGAGCAGAAGCGCACCTACCTGACGCCCCTCACCGAAGGCCGCTGGGGCGGCACCATGTGCCTCACCGAGCCGCAGTGCGGCACCGACCTGGGCCAGGTGAAGACCCGCGCCGAGCCCAACGCCGACGGCAGCTACGCCATCACCGGCAGCAAGATCTTCATCTCCTCCGGCGAGCACGACCTCACCGAGAACATCGTGCACATCGTCCTCGCCCGCCTGCCCGACGCGCCCAGGGGCACCCGCGGCATCTCGCTGTTCATCGTGCCCAAGTTCCTGCCCGGCGAAGGCGGCGGCCTCGGCGCGCGCAACGGCGTGGTCTGCGGCGCGCTGGAGAAGAAGATGGGCATCAAGGCCTCGGCCACCTGCGTGATGAACTTCGACGGCGCCACGGGCTTTCTCATCGGCCCGGCGAACAAGGGCCTGGAATGCATGTTCACCTTCATGAACAGCGCGCGCATCGGCACCGCCATTCAGGGCGTGGCCACCGCCGAGCTGGCCTACCAGGGCGCCCTGGCCTATGCCCGCGAGCGCCGCTCGATGCGCGCGCTGTCCGGCGCCAAGGAACCGGAACAGGTGGCCGACAGCCTGATGCACCACGGCGACGTGCGGCGCATGTTGCTGACGCAGAAGGCCGTGGCCGAGGGCGGCCGCGCGCTGGTCTACCTGGCCACGCAGTACGCCGACAAGATGATCCAGGGCCTGCTCACCAACGACAACGCCGAGTACGAGCGCTGGGACGACAAGCTCGGCTTCCTCACCCCGATCCTCAAGGGCTGCCTCACCGAACTGGGCCTGGAGAGCGCCAACCTGGGCATGCAGGTGTTCGGCGGCCACGGCTACATCCGCGAGCACGGCATGGAGCAGATCGTCCGCGACGCGCGCATCGCCACGCTCTACGAAGGCACCACCGGCATCCAGGCCCTGGACCTGCTCGGGCGCAAGGTGCTGCTGATGACCCAGGGCAAGGCGGTGCGCGACTTCACCAGAGTGATGGCGAAATTCGCCACCGGGCTGCTCAAGGAAGAACCGGCCATGCGTGGTCGCGCGCTGACGCTGCTGAAGCTGTGCGCGCAATGGAACCTGCTGACCCTGCGCATCGCCCTGAGCGCCCGCAAGCAGCGCGACCTGGTGGGCACCGCCAGCCACGACTACCTGATGTTCTCCGGCTACGTCGCCCTGGCCTACGCCTGGGCGCTGCAGGAAGCCACGGCCCGCAAGCGCCTGCGCCAGGGCGGCAGCGAGTCGAGCGACTTCTACAAGGCCAAGATCGCCACCAGCGACTTCTACTTCGCCCGCCTGCTGCCCCGCACCAAGGGCCACGCGGCAGCCATGGGCAAGCCGGTGCGTTCGGTGATGGGGCTGAAGGCGGAGCATTTCGCCTTCGAGTGATCCGGGACGCCCGCCAGGTCCCGGCAGTTGTTGTAGGGTGGGTTGAGCTTGCGAAACCCATGCGGTCATGGCGATGGGTATCGCTTCGCTCAACCCATCCTACGGGGCTGTTCGGCGTGTGCGAGAAGGTCGGCGCCAACCTGTAGGAGCGCGCCCTGCGCGCGATCGCGGGCAGAGCCCGCGCGGGCTACGGCTTACTCGGCAGCCGGCTTCTTGCGCTTGAGCGGCGCCATGCCGTCGTCGCTGACCACCGACGAGGGCGCCGCCTTCGGCTTGTTCGCCGGCTTGCGCTTGGCGGCGGGCTTGGCCCCGGCCTTCTTGCCGGCATCGGTCTTTTTCTTCTTGGTGCCGGCGGCCTTGCCCGAGGCCTTGACCTTCTTCGGCCCCTTGTAGCTGCCCTTGAGCTCCTTGATGGTGCGCTGTTCGAAACGCACCTTGAGGTAGCGCTCGATGCTCGACATCAGGTTCCAGTCGCTGTGCGACACCAGCGAGATGGCCAGGCCGGCCTCGCCCGCGCGGCCGGTGCGGCCGATACGGTGCACGTACTCGTCGCCGCGGCGCGGCATGTCGAAGTTCAGCACCAGGTCCAGGCCCTCGACGTCCAGGCCGCGGGCGGCCACGTCGGTGGCGACGAGGATCTTCACCGCGCCCTGCTTCAGGCGCTCGATGGCCAGCTTGCGGTCCTTCTGGTCCTTCTCGCCGTGCAGCACGAAGACCTTGTGCCCGGCGGCGATCAGCCGGCCGGTCAGGCGGTCGGCCTGGACGCGGGTATTGGTGAAGACGATGGCCTTTTCGAAGGTCTCGTTCTCCAGCAGCCAATGCAGGATGGCTTCCTTGTGGGCGTTGTCGTCTACCAGGATGACCTGCTGCTGGATGTCCTCGTTCAGCTCGCTGACGCGGTTCAGCTGCAGGCTTTCCGGCTCGCGCAGGACCTGCTCGACCATCGCGTGCAGGCCGCTGCCGGCGGTGGCGGAGAACAACAGGGTCTGGCGCTGCGCCGGGCAGGCGCCGGCAAGCTTGAGCACGTCCTCGGCGAAGCCCATGTCGAGCATGCGGTCGGCCTCGTCCAGCACCAGCACCTCGACGTCGCCCAGCGGCAGGTTGCCGGCGTTGAACTGCTCGTTCAGCCGGCCGGGGGTGCCGATGATGATCTCCGGGTTCTTGCGCAGGCGCGCGCCCTGCACCTTGAAGTCCTCGCCACCGGTGATCAGGCAGGCCTTGATGAAGGTGAACTGGGCGAAGCGCTCGACTTCCTTGAGGGTCTGCTGGGCCAGCTCGCGGGTCGGCAGCAGGATCAGCGCGCGGGCGCCGGTCTTGGGCTTCTCTTCGCTGAGCAGGCGGTGCAGCAGCGGCAGCACGAAGGCGGCGGTCTTGCCGCTGCCGGTCTGCGCGGTCACGCGCAGGTCGCGGCCCTCCAGCGCCTTCGGGATGGCCGCGGCCTGGACGGCGGTCGGCTCGGTGAAGGACAGGGTTTCCAGCGCCTTGAGCAGGCGTTCGTGGAGGGCGAATTGGGCGAACAAGGCAGACCTCGGGAAGACGAAAAGACCAAATAGCTGCATAGCCTAACGGTTGCCGCGCCCGAAAGCAGGTTTTATTCGCCGGTCGCGATCCGCACGCCCCGTGTCGCCCTCGGGCAAGTCCACCGCGCAGGCCCATCCCAGACTGGCCGCAGGACAGCCTAAGGAGTGTCGAGATGCCGCATCGCCCCACTGCCGCCGAGCGCCTCGAGCGCCTGCCGCTGAGCCCCTACCACCGGCTAATCTTCGTGATCATCGCCCTGGCGTTCTTCTTCGACTCCATGGACCTGGCGATGATGACCTTCCTGCTCGGCTCGATCAAAGCCGAGTTCGGCCTGTCCAGCGCCCAGGCCGGGCTGCTGGCCAGCTCCAGCTTCTTCGGCATGGTCCTGGGCGCGGCGCTGTCGGGCATGCTCGCCGACCGCTTCGGGCGCAAGCCGGTGTTCCAGTGGAGCATCGTGCTCTGGGGCCTGGCCAGCTACCTGTGCTCCACCGCCGGCGACGTGCAGAGCCTGACGCTGTACCGCGTG
Organism: Pseudomonas sp. PI1; assembly: GCF_000812405.1. Classification (NCBI taxonomy): domain Bacteria; kingdom Pseudomonadati; phylum Pseudomonadota; class Gammaproteobacteria; order Pseudomonadales; family Pseudomonadaceae; genus Pseudomonas; species Pseudomonas sp. PI1. Next base: position 6,518 of record NZ_JWMC01000007.1, on the reverse strand, counting down.
CTGCTGGGCATCGGCATGGGCATGGGCATGGAATTCCCCATCGCCCAGTCGCTGCTCTCGGAGATGATCCCGGCCAGGGCCCGCGGCCGCTACATCGCCCTCATGGACGGCTTCTGGCCGCTGGGCTTCATCGCCGCCGGCTGCCTGTCCTACTTCGTGCTGCCGGCGGCCGGCTGGCGCAGCCTGTTCCTGCTGCTGGCCTTCCCGGCGCTGTTCGTCCTGGCCATCCGCTTCATGGTCCCGGAATCGCCGCGCTGGCTGGAGCAGGCCGGGCTGGCGGACAAGGCCGAGCGCTCGCTGCAGCGCATCGAGGCGCGGGTGATGGCCTCGCTGAAGCTATCCAGCCTGCCCGAGCCGCAGGCCCTGGCGCGCCCCGAGCCGAACCGCCCGGGCTTCTTCAGCGCCTTCGCCGAACTCTGGTCGCCGGCCTACCGCAGCCGCACCCTGACGGTCTGGAGCCTGTGGTTCTTCGCCCTGCTCGGCTTCTACGGGCTGACTTCCTGGCTCAGCGCGCTGCTGCAGCAATCCGGCTTCGCCGTGACGCAGTCGGTGTACTACACGGTGCTGATCTCCCTGGCCGGCATCCCCGGCTTCCTCTGCGCCGCCTGGCTGGTGGAGCGCTGGGGCCGCAAGCCCAGCTGCGTGCTGATGCTCCTGGGCGGCGGCGCCATGGCCTACGCCTACGGGCAGACCGCGGTGTTCGGCGGCAACCTGGCGCTGCTGATCGGCTTCGGCCTGGCCATGCAGTTCTTCCTGTTCGGCATGTGGGCGGTGCTCTACACCTACACTCCGGAGCTGTACCCCACCTCGGCGCGCGCCACCGGCTCGGGCTTCGCCTCGGCGGTGGGCCGCGTCGGCTCGCTGCTGGGGCCCACGGTCAGCGGCCTGGTCCTGCCGGTGGCCGGCCAGGGCGGCGTGTTCACCCTCGGTGCGCTGTGCTTCCTGGTCGCCGCGGCGGTGGTCTGGGGCTTCGGCATCGAGACCCGCGGGCGCACCCTGGAGGAGCTGGCGGGCTGAGGTTACATTTCGGAAATATCCTGCTCGGCCCTGCCGCTAGCCTGCCGTTACAATGCCGCGCTCATCCCGGCCACCGCGGCCGGGCCTTCGCGGCTACCCCGTAGCCTCCGCACCACGCGCCACCCCGCACTGGCGCCCCGATCCAAAGGATGTTTCCGGCCTATGGACCTTTCCTCTCCCCTCGCCACCCTCCAGGGCTACTGGGCCCTGCTCGACCAACACCCGCTGACCAGCGCCGCCCTCGGCCTCGTCATCCTCCTCGCAGTGGCCTGGATCGTCGGCCGCCTGGCCCGCTTCCTGGTCCGCCGCGCCGCCGACCTGCTGGCGCGCCAGCCGGCCCTGAGCTGGCTCGCCGACCTGCGCGACAACCGCGTGTTCCAGCGCCTGGCGCAGACCGTGCCGTCGCTGGTGGTGCAGTTCGGCCTGGCGCTGATCCCCAACCTCACCGGCAGGCCCGAGGCCTTCCTGCGCAACCTGGCCATGGCGGTCACCGCGCTGTTTCTGCTGCTGGCCCTGAGCGCCCTGCTCGACGCCCTGCTGGACATCTACGCGCGCACCGAACACGCCCGCACCCGCTCGATCAAGGGCTACGTGCAACTGGCCAAGCTGTTCCTCTTCGTCTTCGGCGGCATAGTGGTGGTGTCGATCCTCATCGACCGCTCGCCAATGCTGCTGCTCTCCGGCCTGGGCGCCATGTCCGCGGTCCTGCTGCTGGTCTACAAGGACACCCTGCTGAGCTTCGTCGCCAGCGTGCAGCTGACCAGCAACGACATGCTGCGGGTGGGCGACTGGATCGAGATGCCCCAGGTCGGCGCCGACGGCGACGTGGTGGACATCACCCTGCACACGGTGAAGGTGCAGAACTGGGACAAGACCATCGTCTCGGTGCCCACCTGGCGCCTGATGTCCGAGTCGTTCAAGAACTGGCGCGGCATGCAGCAGTCCGGCGGGCGGCGCATCAAGCGCAGCCTGTACCTCGACGCCAGCCAGGTGCGCTTCCTCGACGAGGCCGAGGCGCAGAAGCTGTCCGGCGTGCGCCTGCTGACCGACTACCTGCGGCGCAAGCAGGACGAGCTGAGCGAGTGGAACCAGGCCAACGCCGGCAACGTGCCGCTGTCGGCCAACCGCCGGCGGCTGACCAACATCGGCACCTTCCGCGCCTACGCCGAGGCCTACCTCAAGGCCCACCCGGACATCCATCCGCACATGACCTGCATGGTCCGCCAGCTGCAGCCCGGCGCCGAAGGCGTGCCCCTGGAGATCTACTGCTTCACCCGCACCACCGCGTGGCTGGACTACGAGCGCATCCAGGGCGACATCTTCGACTACCTGATGGCGGTGCTGCCGGAGTTCGGCCTGGGCGTCTACCAGCAGCCCAGCGGCCAGGACCTGCGTGGCGGGCTGCAGGGTTTGCTGCCGACGCCGGCGGCTCGTAGCGAACGCCACCCGGCGCTGGACATGGAACAGGCCTGAGAACCCCGCGCCAGGCTCCGATCGGACGGGCGACAGCCCCCGGCCTGGCCGCCCGCCCGGGCCGGTGCCATGCTCAAGGCAGGCGCGCGCTTCCGCGCGCCTTTCCCGGAGAAACATCGTGTCCGCCACCCTCATCTATTACGTGGCCAGCAGCCTGGACGGCTACATCGCCCGCCCCGACGGCAGCGTCGACTGGCTGGACGCATTCGACGGCCATGACGACGACCATGGCTATTCAGCCTTCTACGCCGGCATCGACGGCCTGCTGATGGGCCGCGGCACCTACCTGCAATGCCTGGACTTCGGCGACTGGCCCTACCCGGACAAGCCGGCCATCGTCCTCACCCGCGCCAACCAGCTGCCGCTGGCCTCGCCCCGGGTGGAACTGCAGCACTGCCCGCCCAGCGAAGCCCTGGCCAACCTGGAGGCCCGCGGCTGCCAGCGCATCTGGCTGGTGGGCGGCGGCAGCCTGGCCGGCAACTGCCTGGCGGCGGACTTGCTCGACGAGGTGATCGTCAGCATCATTCCGCACCTGCTCGGCGCCGGCATCCCGCTGTTCGGCATCGGGCTCGAACGGCGCCTGCAGTTGCTGGAACAGCGCAGCTTCCCCAGCGGCATCGTGCAGGTGCGCTACCAGGTCCTCAAGTGAGCCCCCGCGCCGCCGCCGAACCGGAAGAGCTGGCCTGGCTGGAAGACGGCCGCCACCCCGAGCCGCTGGCGCTGCTGCTGCGCGAAAAAGTCCTGCCGGCGCTGCGCGAACACCTCGCCGACTGACGAAAATCGTCAGAGGGCCTGCATTTCGTCGGGTTTTTCCCTGCGACATCAGGTCCCACTCCACGCCCTTCCCGCCCCCTTCCGGCCCCCTTCGCGCGAACCTGGGCCATCTCCCGGCAACCCGCCTGGCATAGGGCTTTCGGCTATAAGGTCGGCGCCCGACCGGGCAGTCCGAACACATGTCACCGAATGCCCGTCGAGTCACACGGCGCTCCCCACAAGCGACGGACGGTCAAAACACTGTCACGAAAAGTCGGTCAGAATGCGCGGAATTTTTCGCGGACCAAAGGAAACCATCGCCCGCCGAAGAGCAACGGCGATCCAGCGGAGTCTGGGTTACATCCACAACCAGAAAGAAGACATGCCGAATGCGCAGTACCCTTTTGACATGCCTTTCCATAGGCTTGGCAGCCAGTTTGGCCGCCGTTGTAACCGGGGTGGAAGCTTCCCCACGGGCCTCGCGTTCCTACGCGCCCGCCCCTCTCGAACTCCGTGTCCCGGTACAGGGCAAGGAGCTGCTGAGCATCGCCCAACCGGCGAAGCAGCAGCCCAGTGACGCCCACCAGGTCACCCAGCGCGCCTTCAGCATGATCGGCACGCCCTACCGCTGGGGCGGCACCTCGCCCAAGGGTTTCGACTGCAGCGGCCTGGTCAAGTACGTGTTCCGCGACGTCGACGACGTCGAGTTGCCGCGCACCGCCCGGGCCATCTACCAGAGCAGCAACCCCAAGGTGGCGCGCCGCGACCTGCAGCCCGGCGACCTGGTGTTCTTCCGCATCCGCAGCCGCAACGTCGACCACGTGGGCATCTACGTCGGCAACGACCGCTTCGTCCACGCCCCGCGCCGCGGGCAGCGGGTGAAGGTGGCCAACCTCAACGACAAGTACTGGCAACGCCATTACCTGGCGGCCAAGCGCGTGCTGCCGGAGACCCTGGCCAAGGCCGATCTGCCGGGCAATCGCTTCGAGTAAGGGCCCGCGCCGCAAGAACAAGGACGCCGTTTTCCCGGGCAGGGAAAACGGCGTTTTTCATGGGCGCGGGGCCAACGGCGATAACCGCGAACGGTTATTCGCCCCACGGTTGGGCAGGGCTGTAGGAGCGGGCCCTGCCCGCGAATCGCGCGCAGGGCGCGCTCCTACATTGAAATGGAGTGGCTGAAAGCGTGCCTCATCACGCCCCACCACCCCGCCGCTCGCGCCGCGCCTGCTTGCGCAGCAGCCGCGCGCTGTCCCAGCCGGTGAGCAGGATGGCCAGCCAGATCGGCCCGTAGGTCCACAACTGCTGCGGCTGGAACGCCTCGCCGAGGAACAGCACCGCCAGCAGGAACAACAGCATCGGCTCGACATAGCTGAGGATGCCGAACAGCCCCATGGGCAGCAGCCGGCTGGAGGCCATCATGGCGGCGAAGGCCAGGGCGCTGATCAGCCCCAGCATCGGCAGCAGCGCCCACAGCCGCGGCGTCTCGGCGAACACCTGGAGGTCGCCGAAGTGCCAGATGGTCCACAGGGCGAAGGGCAGCAGCACCAGCATCTCGAAGACGAAGCCGGACAGCGCGTCCACGCCCATGCGCCGGCGCAGCATGAAATACGGTGGATAACCCAGGGCGGTGATCAGGCTGAACCAGGAGAAGGCGCGGGTCAGCCACAGCTCGTGGAGCACGCCGACCAGCGCGCAGGCCACGGCGATGCCCTGCAGCGGCGTCAGGCGCTCGCCGTAGAACAGCCGGCCGCAGAGCACCATGGTCAGCGGCAGCAGGAAGTAGCCCAGGGACAGCTGCAGGGTCTGGCCGACCATGGGCGCGTAGATGAACACGCCCCACTGCACCAGCATCATCGCCGCGCTCAGCGGGAAGCACAGCAGCAGCCAGCGCTCGCGCAGCAGGCGCCGGCCGGCATCGCGCAGCACGCCGCCCTGGCCGGTGAAGGCCACCAGCAGCAGGACCATGGGGATCGACCAGACCACCCGGTGCGCCACGATCTGGATGCTGTCCAGCGGCGCCAGCCAGCGCAGGTAGCCCGGCAGCGTGACGAAGAGCACCGAGGCGGCCAGGGAAAGGACGACGCCGCGACCGGAAATGTTCATGCCACGGCCCTCCGCGCCAGCCCCAGGCGGTTCACCCAGAGCGACGCCACTATCACCCCGCCGCCCAGGGCCAGGCGGACCAGGTCGGCATGTTCGTTCCAGATCAGCAGGTTGATCAGCAACCCCACCGGCACGTGCAGGTTGTTCATCACCGCCAGGGTGCCGCCATCCACCAGCGTAGCCCCCTTGTTCCACCAGAACTGCCCCAGGGCGGTGGCCAGCAGGCCCATGAACAGCAGCACCAGCCACTGCACCTCGGTGGTCGGCAGCTTGGCCGGGTTGCCCAGCAGCGCCCAGCCGGGCAGCGCGACCAGCAGCGCGCCGACGAAGAAGTAGCCGAAGCGCCGGTACTGCGGGATGTCCGAGGGGTAGCGCGCCACCAGGTGCTTGTACAGCACCTGGCCGGCGGCGAAGGTGGCGTTGGCCAGTTGCAGCAGCAGGAAGCCTTCGATGAAGTCGCCGCTGACGCCGTCGTAACGGATGATCGCCGCGCCCAGCACGGCCACCGCCGCGGCCAGCAGCGCCCAGGGGTTGAAGCGGCGGTTCAGGGCGTCGTCGATCAGCGCCACGTGCAGCGGCGTGAGCACGGTGAACAGCAGCACCTCGGGCACCGTCAGCACCCGGAAGCTCTGGTACAGGCAGACGTAGGTGATGCCGAACTGCAGCGCGCCGACCAGCATCACCCCGCCGATGAAGCGCGGCGCCACCCCGCGCCAGCGCGTCAGCGGCAGGAACACCGCGCCGGCCAGCAGCACCCGGGTGAGCACGGCGAAATAGCTGTCGACCTGGCCGGCGAGGTATTCACCGATCAGGCTGAAGGAAAACGCCCAAAGGACGGTTACGAAAAGCAGGTAAGGCATGACCGAACAGGCGCACCGAAAAGGGGCGTGGAACATAGCGGTTTTGCCGGGGCGAAGAAAGGGCCAGGGCGCTGTCCGGCATGAACGGGAGGTTCAGCGTCGACCTGTAAGCGGGCCCTGCCCGCGATTCGCGTGCAGGGCGCGCTCCTACATGGGAACGACGTGGATAGGATTCATCCGCGATCCCGCCGGCAGGGCCGGCGCCCCATGTCATCGCACTGCTGTCCGGCACGCCTCATGCTATTAACAGCTGCCCCTGACGCAGGTTGATCTCGCGCATTCGCTCTTGCCGTCGTCGGTAACGTTCAGCCT
>NZ_JWMC01000060.1:0-106879 GCF_000812405.1 Pseudomonas sp. PI1 | reverse complement strand
TGAACAGTGGAGGCCCCAGTCAAGCGATGGCGGCAGGCGAAGAACGTTAACGCCTAGCCACTCCTGAAATCAGCAAAACATCCCACGCCGATCGAGGCCCCTGCCTACGCGCAGGACGCCATCTCTGGCAGATAAATCCAGGGAAACGTTGATTGCCTTGATCGAACTGGACTACCCCGGGTGGAAGATGGTCGTCCAGCTTTCCGGCCTGAGCCAGGAGCGTATTTCCGATGAAACCACCCTGCTCAACGTCCGCCGCCTGCGGGTTCTTGTTTCTGTATGAGAGGGCTTTGGTCAATATGCTGACGTGGTCAACGAACCTTTACCGCCTGGGCAACAGTAAGCCCCGCCGTTTCCGGTAGAATGTGCGCCGCCCGTGCCGGGGCAGGGGAATGGAGGTGGCGCGTTGCGAGGCATCTGGCTGTGCTTGGGGCTGTTGGCGTTGGCCGGTTGCGGCGAGCGTGTCGAGCGCTTCGGCGGCCCGACCATGGGCAGCAGCTATTCCGTGCAGTACCTGCCGACGGCGCAGAGCCCCGCGCCGCAGCGCCTGCAGGCGGAGGTCGAGGGCATTCTCGGCGAACTCGACCGGCAGTTCTCCACCTACCGCGACGACTCCGAGGTCTCGCGCTTCAACGCCCTGCCGGCCGGCGCCTGCCAGGCCATGCCGACCGAGCTGGTGGAGCTGCTGCGCTACGGCAACGAGCTGTCCGAGGCCAGCGCCGGCGCCTTCGACCTCACCGTCGAGCCGCTGATGAACCTCTGGGGCTTCGGTCCGCAGTCCCGCGGTGAGCTGGTGCCGGCGCCCGAGGCGCTGGAGCGCGAGCGGGCACGCGTCGGCTACCGCCACCTGCGGGTGGACGGCAGCCTGGTGTGCAAGGACGTGGCGGCGCAGCTGGACTTCGACAGCATCGTCGCCGGCTACGCGGTGGACCGCGTCAGCCAGCGCCTGGCCGAGCTGGGCGTGAAGAATTACCTGGTGGAGATCACCGGCGAACTCAAGGCCGTGGGCCACAAGCCCGACGGCTCGCCCTGGCGGGTGGCGCTGGAGGTGCCCAGCGGCGAACGCGAGCGCAGCGTGGCGCGCTCGCTGGCGGTGGACGGCTACGGGGTCTCGACCTCGGGCGACTACCGCAACTATTTCGAGGAAGGTGGGCAGCGCTACTCGCACACCTTCGACGCGCGCACCGGCACGCCGGTGCGGCACAGGCTGGCGGCGGTGACCGTGGTCGACCGCTCGACGCTGCACGCCGACGGCTTGTCGACCCTGCTCATGGTGCTGGGCCCGGACGAGGGCTACCGCTACGCCGAGCAGCACGGGCTGGCCGCCTGGTTCGTCGTGCACCAGGGGCAGGGCTTCGCCATGCGCGCCAGTACGCGCTTCGCCGAGCTCTTCCCCGATCCGGCGCGGCCATGAAAGCCGCACCAAATGTAGTGATGGCAAAATTCGCCTACCGCACGACCAAGCGCTAATGTGCAGCAATTTGTCACGCGGCTAAGCTGCCAACATCGATTCGATCGCTCCCGGCGCCAGGCGTGCCGGGACTTTGCCGGAAGCGCCACAGGGGCGCCCCGGCCTGTTCTGAAGGAGTACGCATGGCTGTCTACAACTACGACGTGGTGATTCTCGGCACGGGCCCGGCGGGCGAGGGGGCGGCGATGAACGCCTCCAAGTACGGGCGCAAGCTGGCGGTGGTGGACAGCCGTCGCGTGGTCGGCGGCAACTGCACGCACCTGGGCACCATCCCGTCCAAGGCGCTGCGTCACTCGGTGAAGCAGATCATCGAGTTCAACACCAACCCGATGTTCCGCCAGATCGGCGAGCCGCGCTGGTTCTCCTTCCCCGACGTGCTGAAAAGCGCCGAGAAGGTGATCAACAAGCAGGTCTCCTCGCGCACCGGCTACTACGCGCGCAACCGCATCGACATGTTCAACGGCACCGCCAGCTTCGTCGATGAGCGCACCGTCGAGGTGGTCACTCCCAGCGGCGCCGTGGAGCGCCTGGTCGCCGACCAGTTCGTCATCGCCACCGGCTCGCGCCCCTACCGCCCGGCGGACATCAACTTCAACCACCCGCGGGTCTACGACAGCGACACCATCCTCTCGCTGAGCCACACCCCGCGCCGCCTGATCATCTACGGAGCCGGCGTTATCGGCTGCGAGTACGCCTCGATCTTCAGCGGCCTGGGCGTGATGGTCGACCTGATCGACACCCGCGACCAACTGCTGAGCTTCCTCGACGACGAAATCTCCGACGCCCTGAGCTACCACCTGCGCAACAACAACGTGCTGGTGCGCCACAACGAGGAGTACGAGCGCGTCGAGGGCCTGGACAACGGCGTGATCCTGCACCTGAAGTCGGGCAAGAAGATCAAGGCTGACGCCCTGCTGTGGTGCAACGGCCGTACCGGCAACACCGACCGCCTGGGCCTGGAGAACGTCGGCATCAAGGTCAACAGCCGCGGCCAGATCGAGGTGGACGAGAACTACCGCACCTCGGTGTCGAACATCTATGCCGCCGGCGACGTGATCGGCTGGCCGAGCCTGGCCAGCGCCGCCTACGACCAGGGCCGCTCGGCCGCCGGCAACATCGTCGAGCAGGACACCTGGCGCTTCGTCAACGACGTGCCCACCGGCATCTACACCATTCCGGAGATCAGCTCCATCGGCAAGAACGAGCACGAGCTGACCGCGGCGAAGATTCCCTACGAAGTGGGCAAGGCGTTCTTCAAGGGCATGGCCCGCGCGCAGATCTCCAACGAGCCGGTGGGCATGCTGAAGATCCTCTTCCACCGCGAGACCCTGGAAATCCTCGGTGTGCACTGTTTCGGCGACCAGGCTTCGGAGATCGTCCACATCGGCCAGGCGATCATGAACCAGCCGGGCGAGCTGAACACCCTGAAGTACTTCGTCAACACCACCTTCAACTACCCGACCATGGCCGAAGCCTACCGCGTAGCGGCATTCGACGGCCTCAACCGGCTTTTCTGAAATACCCCGACCGGCGGCCTGAGCCGGCCGGGGGCGACCCGCTCAGCGATTCCCGAGCGTGGCAGTGGCCAAACCGGGAAAGTCTGTAATCAGGCTGTCCACGCCGAAGTCGGCGAGCCGGCGCATCAGCGCCGGTTCGTTGACCGTCCACACCGACACGTGCAGCCCCTGCTTCTGCGCCTTGAGCAGCCGCTCGGGGGTGCACAGCGTCCAGTTCAGCGCCAATATCTCGCAGCCATAGTTCGCCGCCACCTTCAGCGGATCGAGCCAGGCGTATTCGGCCACCAGCCCGCGGGACAGGTCCGGCGTCAGCTGCTGCAGCGCGCGCAGCACGGTGCGTGAACTGGACGTGACGGTGATGCGCTCGCGCAGGCCGAAGCGCCCGACCAACTGGTGGATGGCCTGCACGGTGCGCGCCGCGCGCTCGCGCGAAGCGCTCTTCACTTCCAGCTGCCAATGCTCGAACTCGCAGCGCTCGAACAGCTCGGCCAGCCGCGGGATGGGGCAGGGGCGCACCCAGCCCGGGCCGCCCTGGCGCGCGTCGTAGGTGACCAGGTCCTCGGCCAGTTGCTCGGACACCTTGCCGCGGCGCCCGGTGGTGCGCTTGAGCGTCGGGTCGTGGATCACCATCAGTTCGCCGTCGCGGGACAGGTGCAGGTCCAGTTCGCAACGCGTCACGCCGTGTTCCAGGCAGCGCTGGAAGCTGGGCAGGGTGTTTTCCGGCGCTTCGCCTTTAGCGCCGCGATGGCCATAGATGAGAGTCACTGGGGCTCCTTGGGAGAGGGAAGGATCGGGTTCTGCGGGCGATGCGCGCGAACCGCGTCGACCACGTGATCGTATTCGAAATAGACGCTGAATTCGCGGTAGTCCCAGCGGGTGATCGGCGGGCTGCCCACGGCCGGGTGCTCCTCGTCGGGCAGGCCGAAGCGCTCCAGCACGGCGCGCCGGCTCTCGCCGCGGGCGGGCAGAGCGATGCTGGCGTCGCCCTGGGCGCCGACGGGGATTTCCAGGGTGTCGGCCGCGGCCGGCAGGGCCATGCCCAGGCACAGCAGCAGGAAGGGGATGTGCAGGGCCTTCATGGGTCGTCGCGGTCCTTCGCCTGGCGCCGTTCGGCCGCCTGTTTCTGCAGGATGTGCCGGGCCAGCAGCTGGCGCTGCGGCTCCTCGAGGTTCTCGAACAGGGTGCCGATCTCGTACTCGCCCAGCCCGCGTGACTCGCAGTGGGTGACCCGCGCGCGCAGGCTCAGGCCCAGGGCCTGGGGCAGCAGCACCAGCTTCAGCGCCAGCAACTGCCCGGGGTGGAAGGGCTCGGGGGCGATGAAGGCGATGCCGCCCTCGGAGAGGACCACCGGCTGCGCCGGGCCGACCTGCTCCAGCAGCCCGCGGGCGAGGGCGCCGGCCACCAGGTCCAGGCGCTTGTCGAGCAGCTTCAGGTAGCTGGCCAGGGGGCGGTCGCGCTCGGCGATCTGCCGCAGCAGGTGCTGCGCCTCCACTTCCAGCAGATGCAGGTCGCCGAGCAGGTTGAACAGCGGCGAATCATCCTGTAACGCTTGCGCCACCTGCTCCGCGTCCTCCGCAAGAGGGCGAAATTCCAGTGCGAGGTGATCCTCGATACGGTAGTATTCGCGGCGGTCATCCGCGTCTGGAGTGGACATGGCGAACCCACGGCGGCAGTGATGGTCTGAGTGTAAAGCCGCCCGCCGTAGCTCGCCACAACGGCCTCCGCAAACCCTTGCGCGGTAGCGGACGCCGGCCGGACCGACGCCCCAATCCCCTGACAACGGCCCCACATGTTCAGACCTCTTTCCGTCTATATCGGGACGCGCTACACCCGCGCCAAGCGCCGCAGCCACTTCGTTTCCTTCATCTCCCTGACTTCCATGATCGGCCTGGCGCTCGGCGTCATGGTGATGATCGTGGTGCTCTCGGTGATGAACGGCTTCGACCACGAGATGCGCACCCGGGTGCTGGGCATGGTGCCGCACGCCACCGTCGAGGCCTACCAGCCGATCGACGACTGGCGCGGCCTGGCCACGCAGATCAAGGCGCAGCACCCCAACGTGCTGGAAGTGGCGCCCTTCATCCAGATGCAGGGCCTGCTGAGCAACAACGGCGTGGTGCAGAAGATTCTCATCAACGCCGTGGACCCGGCCGAGGAAGGCAAGGTCTCGATCATCGGCGACTTCTTCAGGCAGGGCAGCCTGGCCAGCCTCAAGCCCGGCGAGTTCGGCATCATCATCGGCGACAAGGCCGCGGCCAACCTGGGGGTGAAGGTCGGCGACAAGGTCACCTTCGTCGCCCCCGAGGTCTCGGTGACCCCCGCCGGCATCTTCCCGCGCATGAAGCGCTTCACCGTGGCCGGCATCTTCCACGTCGGCGCCGGCGAGCTGGACGGCTACGTGGCCCTGGCCAACGTCGAGGACGCCGCGCGCATGCAGCGCTTCAAGGACGGCGAGGTCCAGGGCCTGCGCCTGAAGCTCGACGACCTGTTCCAGGCGCCGCGCACCGCCTGGGAAATTGCCCAGACGCTGAAGGGCAACGACTTCTACGCCCGCGACTGGACGCGCACCCACGGCAACCTCTACCAGGCCATCCAGATGGAGAAATCCATGATCGGCCTGTTGCTGCTGCTGATAGTCGCGGTGGCCGCCTTCAATATCATTTCCACGCTGGTGATGGTGGTCACCGACAAGAAGTCGGACATCGCCATCCTCCGCACCCTGGGCGCCACGCCGGGGCAGATCATGGCCATCTTCATGGTCCAGGGCAGCGTGATCGGCGTGATCGGCACCCTGATCGGCGGCGTGCTCGGCGTGCTCGCGGCGCTCAAGGTGAGCGACGCCATCGCCCTGCTGGAGAAGCTGATCGGCCACAAGTTCCTCAGCTCGGACGTCTACTTCATCGATTACCTGCCCTCGCAGCTGATGCGCGAGGACGTGATCCTGGTGTGCGCCGCCGCGCTGATCCTGAGTTTCTTCGCCACCCTGTATCCGGCCTGGCGTGCCGCGCGCACCCAGCCCGCGGAGGCCCTGCGTTATGAGTGACAAGACCGTCCTGAGCTGCCGCAACCTGCGCAAGAGCTACGAGGAGGGCCCGCAGTCGGTCGAGGTGCTGGTCGACGTGCAACTGGAGCTGTTCCCCGGCGAGCGCGTGGCCATCGTCGGTAGCTCCGGCTCCGGCAAGAGCACCCTGCTGAACATGCTCGGCGGCCTCGACATCCCCAGCAGCGGCAGCGTCTGGCTGGCCGGCGAGGAGCTGTCGGCGCTCAACGAGAAGCAGCGCGGCCTGCTGCGCAACCGCGCGCTGGGCTTCGTCTACCAGTTCCACCACCTGCTGCCGGAATTCACCGCCCTGGAGAACGTCTGCATGCCGCTGCTGATCGGCCGCATGCCGATTCCCGAGGCCCGCGAGCGCGCCGCCGCGCTGCTGGAGCGGGTGGGCCTGAAGCCGCGCTTGCAGCACAAGCCGTCGGAGCTGTCCGGCGGCGAGCGCCAGCGCGTGGCCATCGCCCGCGCCCTGGTCAACCAGCCGCAGCTGGTGCTGCTCGACGAACCCACCGGCAACCTCGACCAGCACACCGCGCATTCCATCCAGGAGCTGATGCTCGAACTGTCGCAGTCGCTGCAGACGGCCTTCCTGGTGGTAACCCACGACCCGCACCTGGCGCAGCAGATGGACCGCGTGCTGCGCCTGGAGGACGGCCGCCTGATCGCTGCCTGATCGAGCCGCAGACGCCATGTTCAGACCCTTATCGATCTTCGTCGGCACCCGCTACACCCGGGCCAAGAAGCGCAACCACTACATCTCCTTCATCTCCCTGACCTCGATGATCGGCCTGACCCTCGGGGTGCTGGCGATGATCGTGGTGCTCTCGGTGATGAACGGCTTCCAGAAGGAAATGCGCTCGCGCATCCTCGGCATGGTGCCCCACGCCGTGCTGCAGAACGCCGACGGCAAGCCGCTGGCCGACTGGCAGGCGGTGGCCGCCGAGGCCTCGAAGCAGCGCGAGGTGGTCGGCGCGGTGCCCTACACCGAGCTGGACGGCATGCTCTCGTTCAAGGGCATGATGCAGCCGATCGAGGTGGACGGCGTCGACCCGGCCCTGGAGCCGAAAGTCTCGATCATCGGCTCGCACATGGTCCAGGGCAGCCTGGACGCGCTGAAGTCCGGCGAGTCCGGGGTGGTGATCGGCCAAATCACCGCGCGGCGCTTCCGCGTCAACGTCGGCGACAGCCTGCTGCTGATCGTCCCCGAGTCCACCTCCGCCGCCGGCGGCGTGACGCCGCGCATGCAGCGGTTGAACGTGGTCGGGGTGTTCAAGGTCGGCGCCGAGCTGGACGGCACCCTGGCGCTGGTCCACGTCGACGACGCCGCGCACCTGCTGCGCTGGGAGCCGGGCCAGGTGCAGAGCGTGCGCATCGCCCTGAAGGACCTGTTCCAGGCGCCGGAAGTGGGCCAGCGCATCGCCGCCGACCTGGGCCCGGGCTTCCGTTCGGTGGACTGGACGCACACCCAGGGCAGCCTGTTCGGCGCCATGAAGATGGAGAAGACCATGATCGGTCTGCTGCTGCTGCTGATAGTCGCGGTGGCGGCCTTCAACATCATCGCCACGCTGATCATGGTGGTGGCCGACAAGCGCACCGACATCGCCATCCTCCGCACCCTGGGCGCCACGCCGGGGCAGATCATGACCATCTTCATGGTCCAGGGCACGGTGATCGGGGTGATCGGCACCCTGGTCGGCGGCACCCTGGGCGTGCTGGCGGCGTTCAACGTCACCGCCATCGTCTCGGCGATGGAGAAGGCCCTGGGCACCCATGTGTTCAGTTCCGACGTCTACTTCATCAACTACCTGCCCTCCGACGTGCAGGTAACGGACGTGCTGCTGGTGTGCTGCGCGGCCCTGCTGATGAGCTTCCTCGCCACGCTGTACCCGGCCTGGCGCGCCGCCAGGACGCAGCCGGCCGAAGCGCTGCGCTACGAATGAACGAAGCCGCCCCGAGGGGCGGCTTCTTCGTTCCGTGGGCGCTGTCTTGCCGACTGCGCCGATCTGCTTTTCGCAGGATGGGTTGAGCTTGCGAAACCCGTCGGGCCATGGTGATGGGTATCGCTTCGCTCAACCCATCCTACGGGAATGACGTGGGTGGGGCAGCGTAGGATCTCATCCGCGAACCGCGCCGATACCTCCGGCTATCGCGGACAAGGTCCGCTTACGGGGAGGAATGCCGTGCCACCCGGCGACCTGTAGGAGCGGGCCCTGCCCGCGAAATCGCGCGCAGGGCGCGCTCCTACAGGGGGATGGCGTGGGTGGGGCAGCGTAGGAGCGAATCTCATCCGCGAACCGCGCCGACACCTCCGGCTATCGCGGACAAGGTCCGCTCCTACGAGGGAATGCCATGCCTCCCGGCAAATTGTAATTGCTACCCGGCATTCTGTAGGAGCGGGCCCTGCCCGCGAAATCGCGCGCAGGGCGCGCTCCTACAGGGGATGGCGTGGGTGGGGCAGCGTAGGGGATCTCATCCGCGAATCGCGCCGGAATGTCCGGCTATCGCGGAAAAGTTCCGCTCCTACGGGGAGGAATCCCGTGCCACCCGGCGACCTGTAGGAGCGGGCCCTGCCCGCGATTTCGCGCGCAGGGCGCGCTCCTACGGGGGAATGGCATGGGTGGGGCAGCGTAGGAGCGGATCTCATCCGCGAACCGCGCCGATGCCCCCGGCTATCGCGGACAGGGGGGCTCACAACCCCTGCCGCAGATTGCGCAACGCCTGGCGCCGCCGCCAGCTGCGGCCTATCCACCAGCGCCAGTAGGCCTGGGTGGCCAGGTAGCCGAGCAGGCCCACCAGCAGCCCGCAGATGATCGAACCGAGCAGGAACGGCTGCCAGAGCAGCGACAGCTCGCCGCTGATCCATTCCCAGGTGAGGTTCTCCGGTAGCGTGCGCGCCGGCACGCCCATGACCCAGGCGCCCATCTTGTAGGTGCAATAGAACACCGGCGGCATGGTGATGGGGTTGGTCAGCCAGACCAGCCCCACCGAGATCGGCAGGTTGGCGCGCACCCACACCGCCAGCGTGGCGGCCAGCAGCATCTGCAGGGGAATGGGCACGAAGGCGGCGAACAGGCCCATGCCCATGGCGCGGGATACCGACCTTCGATTCAGGTGCCAGAGGTTGGGCGAGTGCAGCAGGGACCCGAAGCAGCGCAGGGACTTGTGGTTCCTGATCAGCTCGGGGTCCGGCATGTAGCGCTGGAAAAGTCGGCGCGGCATGGGGAAATCTCTGGCAGACGAACACCGGCCATTATGCCTAGCTAGATGACAGCTTCTGTTCACCAACTATGTCCATGTGTAACCGGGCGCGGTGCACCGGACTTCGCTGCCAGGGAGGCAACCCGTGCGCACAGGGATGATGGCGCTGGCCTGCGGCCTGTTGCTGCTGCGTTTCCTGCCCCAGCTGCCACCCTTGGCGGCCCTGCTGCCATTGGTCGGAATGGCGCTGCTGTGCCTGTATCGGCGACATCACGCGGTGGCGCTCTTCCTGCTCGGCTTCGCCTGGGCCTGCCTGTTCGCCCATGACTCGTGGGAGGGGCGCCTGGCTCCCGAGCTGGACGGGCGGACGCTGTGGCTGGAAGGGCAGGTTGCCGGCCTGCCGGCTAGCGCGGATGGCATCGTCCGCTTCGAGCTGGAGGACGTCCAGGCGCGCCTGGACCTGCCCGGGCGCATCCGCGTGTCCTGGTATGGCGGCCCGGAGGTGCGGGCCGGGGAGCGCTGGCGCCTGGCGGTCACCCTGCGCCGCCCCCATGGCCTGGCCAACGACTTCGGTTTCGACTATGAAGCCTGGCTGGCGGCCGACGGCATAGGCGCCACCGGCAGCGTCAAGGATGGCCGGCGCCTGGCCGAGGCCACGGGACCGATGGCTTGGCGCGAAGCCTGGAAGGACCGGCTGCTGGCGGTGGATGCCCGGGGACGCAACGCCTACCTGGTGGCCCTGGTCCTCGGCGACGGCAGCGGCCTGGGCCGGGACGACTGGGACATGCTGCAGGACACCGGCACCCTGCACCTGATGGTGATCTCCGGCTCGCACATCTCCCTGCTGGGCGGCTTGCTCTACGCCCTGGTGGCGGGTCTGGCGCGCCTGGGAGCCTGGCCGGCGCGCGTGCCCTGGCTGCCCTGCGCCTGTGCCGCCGCACTGGCTGGCGCCTGGGGCTATGGCTGGATCGCCGGGCTGCAGGTGCCGGCATTGCGCGCTTGCCTGATGCTCAGCATGGTGCTGCTGTGGCGCCTGCACTTTCGTCGCCAGGGCGTCTGGCTGCCGCTGCTCGGCGCTCTGCTGGTGGTGCTGCTGGTCGATCCATTGGTCAGCCTGACGCCCGGCTTCTGGCTGTCCTTCGCCGCCGTGGCGCTGCTCGTCTACGGCTTCGCCGGGCGCCTGGGGCGGGGGGCCGGCTGGCTGGCCTGGGGGCGCGCGCAGTGGCTCATGGCCCTCGGGCTGGCACCGGTGTTGCTGGCCCTGGGCCTGCCGCTGAGTCCCGCCGGCGCGCTGGCGAACCTGATCGCGGTGCCCTGTGTCGAGTTGCTGGTGGTGCCCCTGGCGCTGGTCGGCAGCCTGCTGCTGTGGCTGCCGGCGGTGGGCGAGGGGCTGCTATGGCTGGCCGGTGGCGTGCTCGACGTGCTGCTGGGCCTGCTCGGGCGCCTGTCGCTGTATTCCCCGGCCTGGCATCCCATGGCACCGCCGGCCTGGAGCATCGCCCTGGCCCTGTTCGGCGCGCTGCTGTGCCTGGCGCCGGCCGGGCTGCCGCTGCGCCCGCTGGGCCTGGCGTTGCTGTTGCCGATGTTCTGGCCGCATTCCACTACGCCGCCCCATGGCCATGCCGAAGTGCGGGTGCTGGACGTGGGCCAGGGGCTGTCCGTGCTGATCCGCACCCGCCAGCACACCTGGCTGTACGACGCCGGACCGCGCCGGGGCGATTTCGACCTCGGCGAGGTGGCGGTGCTGCCGACTCTTCGTGGCCTGGGCGTCGAACGCCTGGACGTGCTGCTGCTCAGCCATGCCGACAACGACCACGCCGGCGGCGCCCGCTCGGTGGCGGCGGCCGTGCCGGTAGCGCGGATCATCAGCGGCGAGCCCGGGCGTTTGCCGGACAGCCTGCCTGCCGGCCCCTGCGGCAACGAGGCATGGCAGCTGGACGGCGTGCGCTTCTCCACCTGGCAGTGGCCCGGCGCGACGGACAGCAACGGTCGCTCCTGCGTGCTGCACGTCGAGGCTGGCGGCGAGAGCCTGCTGCTCACCGGCGACCTGCCGGCCGCAGGCGAGGCCGCCTGGCTGGCCAGCCATCCTGGGCTTGGCGCCGACTGGCTGCTGGCCGGCCACCATGGCAGCCGCAGCGCCTCTTCCGCGGCCTTCGTCAGGCAACTGGCGCCCCGCGCGGCGCTGGTTTCCCGCTCGCGGCACAACGCCCATGGCCATCCGTCCAGCGAGGTGCTGCAACGCTTTGCCGAGCAGGGGACGAAGGTGCACGATGTGGCCCGGGAGGGCGCCCTGCGCCTGCTCCTGGGCCAGCGCGGAACGCTGCGCGGCGTGCGCGAAAATGCCGGATTCTGGAGGGAAAAATGAGAACGGCGACGGTCGGCGGGGCAGGGGCCCTGTGCTAGAGTGTCGCCACTTTTTTTCAGGGGATTCGCCACTGTGTGGGAACTGGTCAAAGCCGGCGGCTGGATGATGCTGCCGATCATTCTGAGCTCCATCGCCGCCACCGCCATCGTCGCCGAACGACTCTGGACCCTGCGCCGCAGCCGCATCGCCCCGCCGCAGCTGCTGGGCCAGGTGTGGAAGCAGATCAAGGACAAGAAGCTGAACAGCCAGGCGCTCAAGGAGCTCAAGGCGTCTTCCCCGCTGGGCGAGGTGCTCGCCGCCGGCCTGGTCAACTCCAAGCACGGCCGCGAGATCATGAAGGAGTGCATCGAGGAAGCCGCCGGCCGGGTGATCCACGAGATGGAGCGCTACCTCAACGCCCTCGGCACCATCGCCGCCATGGCTCCGCTGCTCGGCCTGCTGGGCACCGTGTTCGGCATGATCCAGATCTTCAGCGCCTTCATGGGCGACGGCATGGCCAACGCCCCGCAGCTCGCCGGCGGCATCTCCAAGGCCCTGGTGACCACCGCCTCCGGCCTGATCGTGGCCATCCCGGCCGTGTTCTTCCATCGCTACCTGCTGCGCCGCGTCGATGAGCTGGTGGTGGCCATGGAGCAGGAAGCGATCAAGCTGGTGGAAATGGTCCAGGGCGACCGCGAGGTCGACCTCTCCGAGGATGGCAAAGCGTGAAATTCCGCCGCAGAAACGGCAGCGCCGCCCGCGATGACGTGTTCATCAACCTGGCGTCGCTGATCGACGTGATCTTCGTCCTGCTGCTGTTCTTCGTGGTCACCACCACCTTCAGCCGGCCGACGCAGCTGAAGGTCGAGCTGCCCGAGGCGGTCAGCGGCACGCCGCCGGAAGCCACCGACATCAAGCCGCTGGAACTGGACATCGACGCCGCCGGCCACTACGCGCTGAACGGCCAGACTCTGGTCAACGGCGACATCGCCACCCTGATGGCGGCGATGCAGAAGGAATCCGCCGGCGACAGCAGCCTGCCGCTGGTGATCACCGCCGACGGCAAGGCCACCCATCAGTCGGTGGTCACCGCCATGGACGCCGCCGGCAAGCTCGGCTTCAGCCACCTGCGCATCACCACCGTCGAGGCGCAGCCGGCGGCCAAGCCCTGATGGCGTTTTCCGAGCGCCTGCTGCGGGCCTGGTACCAGGGCCACCCGGCCCTCGGCCTGCTGCGCCCGCTGGAGGCGCTGTACCGGCGCATCGCCCTGCGCAAGCGCGCCGACTACCTGGAAGGCCGGCGCCAGGCCTACCGCGCGCCGGTGCCGGTCATCGTGGTCGGCAACGTCACCGTCGGCGGCACCGGCAAGACGCCGATGATCCTCTGGCTGATCGAGCACTGCCGCGCCCGCGGCCTCAAGGTCGGCGTGGTCAGCCGCGGCTACGGCGCCAAGCCGCCGAGCCTGCCCTGGCGGGTGCGCGCCGAACAGAGCGCGGCGCAGGCCGGCGACGAGCCGCTGATGATCGTCCAGCGCTGCGGCGTGCCCCTGGTCATCGACCCGGACCGCCCGGCCGCGGTGCGCGCGCTGCTGGCCGAAGAGCCGCTGGACCTGATCCTCTGCGACGACGGCCTGCAGCACTACCGCCTGGCCCGCGACCTGGAGCTGGTGCTGATCGACGCCGCGCGCGGCCTGGGCAACCGCCGCTGCCTGCCGGCCGGCCCCCTGCGCGAGCCGGCCGAGCGCCTGGAGTCGGTGGACGCGGTGCTCTACAACGGCGCCAGCAGCGATCCGGCCGGGGCCTTTTCCTTCGTCCTGCGGCCGAGCGCACTGGTCAACCTGCGCAGCGGCGAGCGCCGCGACCTGACGCACTTCCCGCCGGGCCAGCAGGTCCACGCCCTGGCCGGCATCGGCAACCCCCGGCGTTTCTTCGCGACGCTCGAGGCGCTACACTGGCGGCCTGTTCCGCACGCCTTCCCGGACCACGCGGCCTACAGCGCCGAGCAGCTGCAATTCAGCCCGCCGCTGCCCTTGCTGATGACCGAGAAGGATGCGGTGAAATGCCGGGCCTTCGCCGCCGCCGACTGGTGGTACCTCGCGGTCGACGCGCAGCCATCCCCGGCCTTCGTCGCCTGGTTCGACACCCAGCTCGAGCGTCTGATCGCGCGCTGACGGGTGGCGCCGCCACCCATTGCTTTCCAAGGATTCCGCCATGGACCCGAAACTCCTCGACATCCTCGCCTGCCCGCTGTGCAAGGGGCCGCTGAAGCTCACCGACGACAAGTCCGAACTGATCTGCAAAGCCGACGGCCTGGCCTACCCGGTGCGCGACGGCATCCCGGTGATGCTCGAGGGCGAGGCCCGCACCCTGAACGTCGACGAACGCCTGGACAAGTGACCGAGACGCAGCGATGAGCCAAGCCTTCACCGTCGTCATCCCGGCCCGCTTCGCCTCCACCCGCCTGCCCGGCAAGCCGCTGCAGGACATCTGCGGCAAGCCCATGGTCCAGCACGTCTGGGAGCAGGCGCGCAAGAGCGCCGCATCTCGCGTGGTGATCGCCACCGACGATGCGCACATCCTCGAGGCGGCCAATGTCTTCGGCGCCGAGGCGCTGCTGACCCGCGTCGACCACAACTCCGGCACCGACCGCCTGGCCGAGGTGGCCGATGCCCTGGGCCTGGCCGACGACGCCATCGTGGTCAACGTGCAGGGCGACGAGCCGCTGATCCCGCCGGCCATCATCGACCAGGTGGCCGCCAACCTGGCGGCCCACCCGGAAGCCGGCATCGCCACCCTGGCCGAGCCGATCCACGAGCTGGCCGCGCTGTTCAACCCGAACGTGGTGAAGGTGGTGACCGACCTCAACGGCCTGGCGCTGACCTTCAGCCGCGCGCCGCTGCCCTGGGCCCGCGACGCCTTCGCCAAGGAGTCGGACGGCCTGCCCCAGGGCGTGCCCTACCGCCGCCACATCGGCATCTACGCCTACCGCGCGCGCTTCCTCCGCGACTTCGTCGCCTGGGGCCCGTGCTGGCTGGAAGACACCGAGTGCCTGGAGCAGCTGCGGGCGCTTTGGCACGGCGTGCGCATCCACGTCGCCGACGCTCTGGAGGCGCCGCAGGCCGGGGTGGACACCGCCGAGGACCTGGAGCGCGTCAGGCGCATCCTGGGGGGCTGATGCGGGTTCTCTTCGTCTGCCTGGGCAACATCTGCCGTTCGCCCACCGCCGAGGGCGTGTTCCGCCACAAGCTGCGCGAGGCCGGGCTGGAGGCACGGGTGACCGTCGATTCCGCCGGCACCGGCGACTGGCACGTGGGCAAGGCACCGGACGCCCGCACCCGCGTCGCTGCCATGCGCCGTGGCTATGACCTGTCGGCGCTGCGCGCGCGCCAGGTGAGCGCTGCCGATTTCACCGACTTCGACCTGATCCTGGCCATGGACCTGAGCAACCTGGCTCATCTCGAACGCCTGCGGGGAAGTGGCCCGGCTGAGCTGGACCTGTTCCTGCGCCGCTACGCCGGCGCGCTGGACGAGGTGCCCGATCCCTATTACGGCGGCGAGGCCGGTTTCGAGCAGGTGCTGGACCTGATCGAGCTGGCCTGCGACGCCCTGCTGCTGGAAGTGAAGGGGCGCCTGTGAGCCTGGTTTTGCAGAAAGACGTTTCCCTGAAAGCCTTCAATACCTTCGGCATCGAAGCGCGCGCGCAGTTGTTCGCCGAAGCCCGCGACGACCAGGAAGTGATGCAGGGCCTTGCCCTGGCGGTGGAACACGACCTGCCGCTGCTGGTGCTCGGCGGCGGCAGCAACCTGCTGCTGACCCGCGACGTCGAGGCCCTGGTATTGCGCATGGCCAGCCGTGGCGTGCGCATCCTCGAAGACGACGGCGATCGGGTGCGTATCGAAGCCGAGGCCGGCGAGGTCTGGGACGACCTGGTGCGTTGGAGCCTGGAGCAGGGCTTCGCCGGCCTGGAGAACCTCAGCCTGATCCCCGGCACCGTCGGCGCCGCGCCCATGCAGAACATCGGCGCCTACGGCGTGGAGCTGAAGGACGTGTTCGACAGCCTGGTGGCGCTAGACCGCCATAGCGGCGGCCTGCGTGAATTCCACCTGGACGATTGCGCCTTCGCCTACCGCGAAAGCCTGTTCAAGCGCGAGTCGGGGCGCTGGGTGATCCTGCGCGTGCGCCTGAAGCTTGCGCGCCGGGCCAGCCTGCATCTGGACTACGGTCCGGTGCGCCAGCGCCTGGTGGAGGAGGGCATAGACGCTCCTGGCCCCGCCGACGTGGCGCGGGTGATCTGCGCCATCCGCCGCGAGAAGCTGCCCGACCCGGCAGTGCTGGGCAATGCCGGCAGCTTCTTCAAGAATCCGCTGGTATCCGCCGCCGTGGCAGAGCGCCTGCGTGGCGAATACCCGGACCTGGTGGCCTATCCCCAGGCCGACGGCCAGGTCAAGCTGGCTGCCGGCTGGCTGATCGACAAAGCCGGCTGGAAGGGCTTCCGCGACGGCGCCGCCGGCGTGCATGCCCAGCAGGCGCTGGTGCTGGTCAACTACGGCGGTGCCAGCGGGGCGCAGATCCAGGCACTGGCCGAGCGCATCCGCGAGGACATCCGGCAGCGCTTCGGCGTGGAACTGGAGATGGAGCCCAACCTCTACTGAGGTGTGCGGGCTTGGAAAAAGGCGCTTGCCGGCAACGGCAAGCGCCTTTTTTTGTCCGTGCTGCTTTTCGTAGGAGCGAGCCGTGCCCACCGGTATGGGTGTAGGAGCGGACCTTGTCCGCGATAGCCGGACATCCCGGCGCGATTCGCGGATGAGATCCTACACTGCCCCACCACTCCATTCCCCTGTAGGAGCGCGCCCTGCGCGCGATATCGCGCGCAGGGCCCGCTCCTACAGTTGTTGTCGTGAGGCATGGCGATCTACCCCACGCAACCCAGTAACCATAAAAAAAGGGGATGCCTAGGCATCCCCTTTTTCAGCACGGGGGCGATCAGCCGTGGTGCTTTTCCACTTCTTCGCGGTGCTGCTCGGCCTTGTCGGCTTCGACTTGCTCCTCGACGGCCTGGATGGCCTGCTCGCCTTCGGCAGCTTCGGCAGCTTCGGCAGCTTCGGCAGCTTCGGCAGCTTCGGCAGCGGGTGCTTCGGCGGCTTCGGTGGTGGCAGACGCTTCGACAGTCTCCTGGGCCGCTTCCACGACGTTTTCTTCCGCGGCCTCGACTTGCTGCTCGGCGATGGCTTCCACCTCGGCGGCCTGTTCGACCACGGCGGTTTCCACTACGGCCGGAGCGGCAGCGGCGGCTTCCGCGGCTTCACGGGCCAGGCGCTCGGCTTCGCGCTGCAGGCGACGACGCTCGCGCGGGTCGTTCAGGGCGCGGCCGGTGGCGTTGGCTGCCGGCTGGGCTTCGTCCTGGCTCGGCGCGGCAACAGCAGGCTCGGCCTGGGCGACCGGGGCTTCGACCACCTCGGGTTCGACGTGAGCGGTCTCGACGACCGGAGCGGCCTCGACCACGGCTTGCGCAGCAGGCTGCTCGACCGATTCGGCGGCGGCCGGGGCGGATTCGCTCGGCTGCAGGCTGAACTCGACGATCTGCTCGCCGGCGCTTTCCTCGTGGGTCTCGGTGACCACGACGGTGTCGGCGCCGGCTTCGACGGCAGCGGCCGGCTCGGCGGTTTGCTCGCTGGCGGCTTCGACGACCTGCTCGGCGACCACGGCTACCGCGGCGACACCGGTTGCGGCCAGGGCCGGAGCGGACGGCGACTCGCTGCCTTGCTGCTGCTCACCGGCCTCCGGGCCTTCCACGCCGACTTCGCGCTGACGCTCGCGGCGGTTGCTGCGGCGGCGCTGGCCACGGGAACGGCGGCGCGGACGATCGTCATCGCTGCCTTCCTGGTCATCCTGCTCCAGCAGTTCCTCGTTGTTCGGCAGTTCTTCGGCTTCCAGCGCGGCTTCGCGGGCCTGGCGCTCCTCGCGGGGCTGGCGCTCGCCACGTTCGCGACGCTCACCACGCTCTTCGCGCGGCTGGCGTTCTTCACGGGGCTGACGCTCTTCACCCGGCTGGCGCTCGGCACGTTCTTCACGCGGTTGGCGCTCCTCGCGGGGCTGGCGCTCGGCGCGCTCTTCACGCGGCTGACGTTCCTCGCGGGGTTGACGCTCGGCACGCTCTTCACGCGGTTGGCGCTCCTCGCGGGGCTGGCGCTCGGCACGCTCTTCGCGCGGCTGACGTTCCTCGCGGGGCTGACGCTCGGCGCGCTCTTCACGCGGCTGGCGTTCCTCGCGCGGCTGACGCTCGGCACGCTCTTCGCGCGGTTGACGCTCCTCGCGCGGCTGGCGTTCGGCGCGTTCTTCGCGGGGCTGGCGTTCTTCGCGGGCCGGGCGCTCGGCGCGCTCTTCACGACGGCGCTCGTTGCGCTCGCCACGCTCCTCGCGGGGCTTGCGCTCGTCGTCGCGACGGCCGCCATCACGGCGACGGTTCTGCTGACGGCCGTTTCGGCGCTCCTCCGGCGTCGAGCTGCGCTCGCTGGCGGGTTTCTCCGCGCTGGCGGCCGGCTTGGCCTCTTCTTCCTTGCCGGCGAACAGGCTCACCAGCGACTTGACCAGGCCCTGGAACAGGCTCGGCTGCGGCATCGGCTTGGCGGCTTCCACCGGTTGCGGCGCGGCGGCAGCCTGCTCGGCTTGTTGCGGGGCGGGAGTCTGCGGGGAGACGGTCTTCACCGCGGCTTCCTGGCGTACCAGGGTGCGGGTGGCGCTGACCGGCTGGACTTCCTCGTGCTCGACCTGGGCCATCTCGTAGCTGGTGTGGCCGACCAGCAGGTCCGGGTTGTCGTCACGCAGGCGCTGCACTTCGAAGTGCGGGGTTTCCAGATGCTCGTCCGGCAGGATGAAGATGCGCGCGCGGGTGCGCAGCTCGATCTTGGTGATGGCGTTGCGCTTCTCGTTGAGCAGGAAGGCGGCGACCTGGAAGGGCACGCGGGCGCGGACTTCCGCGGTGCGGTCCTTCAGCGCTTCTTCCTCGATCAGGCGCAGGATGGCCAGCGACAGGGATTCCACGTCGCGGATGATGCCCTGGCCGTTGCAACGCGGGCAGACGATGCCGCTGGTCTCGCCGAGGGACGGACGCAGGCGCTGGCGGGACATCTCCAGCAGGCCGAAGCGCGAGATGCGCCCGACCTGCACGCGCGCGCGGTCGGCCTCGAGGGCTTCGCGCACGCGCTCTTCCACGGCGCGCTGGTTCTTCGCCGGGGTCATGTCGATGAAGTCGATGACGATCAGGCCGCCGATGTCACGCAGGCGCAGCTGGCGGGCGATTTCCTCGGCCGCTTCCAGGTTGGTCTGCAGGGCGGTTTCCTCAATGTCGCCGCCTTTGGTGGCGCGCGCCGAGTTGATGTCGATGGACACCAGGGCCTCGGTCGGGTCGATGACGATGGAGCCGCCGGAGGGCAGCTTCACTTCGCGCTGGAAGGCGGTCTCGATCTGGCTCTCGATCTGGAAGCGGTTGAACAGCGGAACGCTGTCCTGGTACAGCTTGACCTTGCTGGCGTACTGCGGCATCACCTGGCGGATGAAGTTCAGGGCTTCTTCCTGGGCATCGATGCTGTCGATCAGCACCTCGCCGATGTCCTGGCGCAGGTAGTCGCGGATGGCGCGGATGATGACGTTGCTTTCCTGGTAGATCAGGAAGGGCGCGCCGCGCTCGCCGGAGGCTTCCTTGATGGCGCCCCACAGTTGCAGCAGGTAGTCCAGGTCCCACTGCAGCTCTTCGGAGCTACGGCCCAGGCCCGCGGTGCGGACGATCAGGCCCATGTCGGCGGGAGCGTTGAGGCCGTTCAGGGCTTCGCGCAGTTCATTGCGCTCTTCGCCCTCGATGCGGCGGGAGATGCCGCCGGCGCGGGGGTTGTTCGGCATCAGCACCAGGTAGCGGCCGGCCAGGCTGATGAAGGTGGTCAGGGCCGCGCCCTTGTTGCCGCGTTCTTCCTTCTCGACCTGGACGATGACTTCCTGGCCTTCGCTGAGCACATCCTTGATGTTGATGCGCCCTTCGGGGTTCTTCTTGAAGTACTCGCGGGAAATTTCCTTGAGGGGGAGGAAGCCGTGGCGCTCGGCGCCGAAGTCGACGAAGGCGGCTTCCAGGCTGGGCTCGACGCGGGTGATGCGGCCCTTGTAGATGTTGGCCTTCTTCTGTTCACGCGCGCCGGACTCGATGTCCAGGTCGAACAGACGCTGGCCATCTACCAGCGCTACACGCAACTCTTCGGGTTGAGTTGCGTTGATCAGCATTCTTTTCATGTAGTACCAATGGTTTCCGGGGCCACCGGAAACGGCAATCGGCACCCACGACTCTCACGGTCGGTGCTCAGGCGCGTACTCAGGAACGGCGGACCATTCCCGTGTCCAGCGACGTCCGGCCAGCAACGGGCCGGGTCGCGACTACGTCTCCTGCTTGTCCTGCGAACAAGCAATCAACAGGAGGAGGAATCAGCTGTCGGAGGCGGACGAAAGAGTGCGTCTGAAACAAGGCTATGCCAGCTACGCGGTCCGACAGTTGTGCATCTCCACCCTGCACGTTTCCTATTGAAGAAGCGGGTGCCGCTCGCAGAATCCGGGAGCGGGTTGGCTTTTCACGGCTACCGAGGCAACCGTGCGTCATGTCTCAAGGCTCGGGTTCCGAATCGTTGCGGCGAGGGATTCATGGGTCCGCCACGGCAACGCTTCGCAGGACTGCCTCACGTCCGTTCAATGTGCTTGCAGGCAGCGGGGATGGCGATTTCGCTGACATCCGCGGGCCCGGCCACTTTTGGCGGCCTCCCGAATATAGCAGCAATGATTAAGTGCTTCAATTGAATGAAAAATTGCTATGATGGGCGGATGACGACTTCCTCCCCTCCGACTTCCGGCGTCCAGCTGCTTGAAGTCGCGCCGGAATATGCCGGCCAGCGCATCGACAATTTCCTCAGAACTCAGCTCAAAGGCGTACCCAAGACCTTGATCTATCGCATCCTGCGCAAGGGCGAGGTGCGGGTGAACAAGGGGCGGATCAAGCCCGAGTACAAGCTGCAGGCCGGGGACGTGGTGCGTGTGCCGCCGCTGCGCCTGGCCGAGCGCGACGAGCCGGCGCCGCTGGCCCAGGGGCTGCTCGAGCGCCTGGAGGCCGCCATCGTCTACGAAGACAAGGCGCTGATCGTGATCAACAAGCCCGCCGGCATCGCCGTGCACGGCGGCAGCGGCCTCAGCTATGGCGTGATCGAGGCTTTCCGTCAGCTGCGTCCGGAGGCCAAGGACCTGGAACTGGTGCATCGTCTGGACCGCGACACTTCCGGCCTGCTGATGATCGCCAAGAAGCGCAGCATGCTGCGCCACCTGCATGATGCGCTGCGCAACGAGCATGTGGTGGACAAGCGCTACCATGCACTGGTGCGCGGCAGTTGGCCGGCGGCGAAGAAGCAGATCCGCGCGCCGCTGCTGAAGAACAACCTGCGCTCCGGCGAGCGCATGGTGGAGGTCAACGTCGAAGGCAAGGACGCGCTCACCGAGTTCAAGGTGCTGCGCCGCTTCGGCGATTTCGCCACCCTGGTGGAGGCGCGGCCGATCACCGGGCGCACCCACCAGATCCGCGTGCACGCCAAGCATGCCGGGCATTCCATCGCCGGCGACGCCAAGTACGGCGACGACGAATTCTCCCGCGAGATCCGCGAACTGGGCGGCAAGCGCCTGTTCCTGCATTCCGCGCAGCTGCGCGTGCCCATGCCCGACGGCTCCACCCTGGAGCTGGAGGCCGAGGTGGACGACATCTGGCGCAGCACCCTGGAGCGCCTGGATGCCTGATTACGCGCTGCTGGTCTTCGACTGGGACGGCACTCTGGTCGACTCCGTCGGCCGCATCGTCGAGTCGATGCGGGTGGCGGCCGAGCGTTCCGGCCTGCCGCGGCGCAGCGACGAAGCCATAAAAGGCATCATCGGCCTGGGGCTGCCGGAGGCGATCCAGACGCTGTACCCGGAAGTCGACGATGAGGCGGCGCTGACAGTCTTTCGTGGCGATTACGCTGAGCATTATCTGATGCTGGAGGTCGAACCTTCTCCTTTGTTCCCCGGCGTGGCCGATGCGCTGGAGCATTTCCGCCAGTCCGGCTACCGTCTGGCGGTCGCCACCGGCAAGAGCCGCCGCGGCCTGGATCGGGTGCTGAAGGGGCGGGGCTGGGAAGGCTTTTTCGACATCACCCGCGCCGCCGACGAGTCGGCGAGCAAGCCCGACCCGCGCATGCTGCATGAAATCCTTGCGCATTGCCGGGTCGAGCCGGGCCGCGCACTGATGGTCGGGGATGCGCCCTTCGACCTGGAGATGGCGCGCCGGGCGGGCATGGACTCGGTGGCGGTGTCCTACGGCGCGCAGCCGCTGTCCGTGCTGCGCGAGTACGGCCCGCGCCTGGAAATCGGGCATTTCAACGAATTGCGCGCCTGGCTGGATGGCCGGGCGCAGGACCTACGGATCGAGGTAAACGAGCATGTCGGATGAGTGGAAGGCCGAGGAGCCCGGCAAGGAAGACGCAAAGAGCTGGAAGCTGCTGGAGAAGGCTGTGCTGGCGGGCGTGCAGGAACAGCGCCGGGCCCGTCGCTGGGGCATCTTCTTCAAGCTGCTGACCTTCGTCTACCTGTTCGGCGCCCTGGCGCTGTTCACTCCCTTGAGCGGCCTGTCCAAGTCCGCCTCGCGCAGCGGCAGCCATACCGCGCTGATCGAGGTGAAGGGCATGATCGCCGACGACGAGCCGGCCAGCGCCGACAATGTCGTCGGGGCGCTGAAGGCGGCCTTCGAGGACAGCGGCACCAAGGGCATCGTCCTGCGCATCAACAGCCCGGGCGGCAGTCCTGTGCAGTCCGGCTATATATATGACGAGATCAAGCGCCAGCGCGGCCTGCATCCGGACGTGAAGGTCTACGCGGTGATCAGCGATCTGGGGGCGTCCGGCGCCTACTACATCGCCAGCGCCGCCGATGAAATCTACGCCGACAAGGCCAGCCTGGTCGGCTCCATCGGCGTGACCGCCGCCACCTTCGGCTTCGTCGGCACCATGGAGAAGCTCGGCGTCGATCGCCGCGTCTACACCTCCGGCGAGCACAAGGCCTTCCTCGATCCCTTCCAGCCGCCCAAGGCCGAAGAGACGCAGTTCTGGCAGGGCGTGCTGGACACCACCCACAAGCAGTTCATCGACAGCGTGAAGAAAGGGCGCGGCGATCGCCTGAAGGACAAGGATCATCCCGAGCTGTTCTCCGGGCTGATCTGGTCCGGCGAGCAGGCGCTGCAGCTCGGCCTGATCGATGGTCTGGGCAGCACCAGCTACGTGGCGCGCGATGTGATCAAGGAAAAGGAAATCGTCGACTACACCGTGCAGGAAACGCCGTTCGACCGCTTCGCCAAGAAGATCGGCGCCAGCGTCGCCGAGCGCCTGGCGCTGTGGATGGGCTGGCAGGGGCCGGCGTTGCGCTGAGGCCCTGATGCTCGAAACGAGCCGCTGCCTTTATATATAGAGGCAGCGGCTTTTTCGTTTCCGGGCGGGCCTTGTCGACCTCCGCTCCTACACCGCCCGCCCATGCCATTCCCCTGTAGGAGCGGGCCCTGCCCGCGATTCGCGCGCAGGGCGCGCTCCTACATGTTCCGGAAGGGGGCCGATTGTAGGGGGGGGCGGACTCTGTCCGCGATGCTCAGGGAACCTGCACGCCTTCCGCCAGCAGCATATCCACCAGGCGAATCAGCGGCAGGCCGACCAGGCTGGTGCCATCCTCGCCCTCGGTCGCGCGGAACAGGCTGACGCCCAGGCCCTCGGCCTTGAAGCTGCCGGCGCAGTCGAAGGGGCGTTCGGCTTCCAGGTAGCGGCGGATGCGCGCCTCGTCCAGTTCGCGGAAGTGCACGCGGAAGGGGATGCAGTCCACCTGGCAGCGGCCGCTGGCGCTGTCCAGCAGGGCCAGGCCGGTGAGGAAGCTGACGCTGCTGCCGCTGGCGGCCTTGAGCTGCTCCATGGCCCGCTCCAGGGTATGCGGCTTGCCGAGGATCGCCTGGCCCTGGACGGCGGCCTGGTCCGAGCCGATGATCAGGTGTTCGGGAAAGCGCGCCGCCAGCGCCCGCGCCTTGGCTTCGGCGAGGCGGCGCACCAGCTGTTCGGCGCTTTCGCCGGGCAGCGGGCTTTCATCTATATCCGGGCTTGCGCATTCGAAGGGCAGGCGCAGGCGTTGCAGCAGTTCGCGGCGGTAGGGCGAGCTTGAGGCAAGGATCAGTGGGCGCATCGGGGGTCTCCTGGGCGAAGTCCGCGATTCTAGCGAAAAGGCTGTCCATACAGCGGTTTATGCCTAATTTCCTTTGACAGGGACGGGGGCATCCCTATAATGGCGCGCTTATGTTGAATGGGCCGATACCACCTCACGTCGATCCGCGCAAATTGGTAGAGCGCGAAGCCACCCTCGAGGGTGTGCTGCCGCTCGCCAGTATGCCGCGGGTTTGCGAACAGCTGACCAGCAGCGACGGCAACGTCCGGGCGAAGTTCTTCTTCCACCGCGACGAGCAGAAGCTGGCGGTCATGCATGTCGAAGTCGACGCGCAGGTGAGCATGGTATGCCAACGCTGCCTCGAGCCGGCGACCTTCCAGGTCACCAGCGAGTCCGACTTCGCCATCCTCTGGGAAGGCCAGTCTGCCGAGGGGCTGCCGAAGGGGTACGATGCGCTGGAAGTGGGGGAGGAACCCCTCGACCTGCCGCCTCTGGTCGAGGACGAGTTGTTGCTCGCCTTGCCCATCGTTCCGGCCCATGACCCTGAAGAATGCCAGCATCCGGCGGGATTTGCAGCAGCGCCCGAGCCGAGCGAGAACGTGGAAGAACGTCCCAACCCGTTCAGCGTACTGGCGCAGTTGAAGCGTGACCCAAACGTTTAGGAGTTAATCAATCATGGCTGTTCAGCAGAACAAAAAATCCCGTTCCGCTCGTGACATGCGTCGTTCCCACGATGCGCTCGATGCGAACGCTCTGTCCGTGGAAAAGAGCACCGGTGAAGTCCACCTGCGCCACCACGTCTCCCCGGACGGCTTCTATCGCGGCCGCAAGGTCGTAGACAAGGGCTCTGACGAGTAATCCTTGTCCGCACCAATCATCGCGATTGATGCAATGGGTGGGGACTTCGGTCCCCACTGCATTGTTCCGGCCAGCATTTCCTTCCTGGCCCAGCACCCCGCTCTGCAACTGGTCCTTGTCGGCCAGGCTCCCCTTCTCGAAGAACTCTGCGCCCGCGTTCCCGCGGTCGACCGCCCGCGCCTGCACATCCAGCACGCCAGCGAAGTCATCGGCATGGACGAACGCCCGTCCCAGGCCCTGCGCAGCAAGCCCGACTCCTCCATGCGCGTCGCCCTGGAACTGGTCCGCGACGGTACGGCCCATGCCTGCGTCAGCGCCGGCAATACCGGCGCGCTGATGGCCCTGTCGCGCTATCTGCTCAAGACCCTGCCGGGCATCGACCGGCCGGCCATGGTCACCGCCGTGCCGACCCAGACCGGGCATTGCCATCTGCTGGACCTGGGGGCGAACGTCGATTGCAGCGCCGAGCACCTCTACCAGTTCGCCGTGATGGGCGCGGTGGCGGCCGAGGCGCTGGGCAAGGCCAACCCGAGGGTGGCGCTGCTCAACGTCGGCACCGAGGAAATCAAGGGCAACCAGCAGGTCAAGCTGGCCTCGACCCTGCTGGAGCAGGCGCGCGGCATCAACTACATCGGCTACATAGAAGGCGACGGCCTGTACCGCGGCCTGGCCGACGTGGTGGTGTGCGACGGTTTCGTTGGCAACATCCTGCTGAAAGCCAGCGAGGGGCTGGCGGCCATGGTGGTCAGCCGCCTGGAGCAACTGTTCGCGTCCAGCCTGTCGGCGAAAGCCATCGGCCTGGTGGCCATGCCGCTGCTGCGCCGCCTGCGCAGCGACCTGACGCCGGCCCGGCACAATGGCGCGAGCTTCCTGGGGCTGCAGGGCATCGTGGTGAAGAGCCACGGCAGCGCGGCCGAGGAGGGCATCCAGAGCGCGCTGCGCCGGGCCCTGGCGGAAATCCGCGAGAACCTGCCGCAGCGGCTCCATGGGCGGCTCGAGAGCCTTCTCTAAGTAACTGAATAGAAAGGAAATAGAGATTTCTGGCGGTAATGGAAGTATGCTTGCGCACCGCGCTCGCAAGGCTGCCCGGCGAGATGAAGTGCTCGCCCTGGCGATGTGACCGCGCGGTCGAGGCCGTCATCCAACTGTCAGTTCCATGCGCCAGGCTGCTGCTGGCGTTACCCTTCGACGAAACAGACACAAGGGACCCGTTGCAATGTCCGCATCCCTCGCATTCGTTTTCCCCGGCCAGGGCTCGCAATCCCTCGGCATGCTGGCCGAGCTGGGCGCGCAGCACGCACTGGTGCGTGACACCTTCGCCGAAGCCTCGTCGGCCCTGGGCTACGACCTCTGGGCGCTGGTGCAGGAAGGCCCGGAAGAGCGCCTGAACCAGACCGACAAGACCCAACCCGCCATCCTCACCGCCTCCATCGCCCTGTGGCGCCTGTGGCAGGCCGAGGGCGGCGCCGCGCCGGCCTACGTCGCTGGCCACAGCCTGGGCGAGTACTCGGCCCTGGTCGCCGCCGGCAGCCTGGGCTTCGCCGAGGCGGTGAAACTGGTCGAGCGCCGCGGCCAATTGATGCAGGAAGCGGTGCCCGCCGGTACCGGCGGCATGGCCGCGATCCTCGGCCTGGAAGACGCCGACGTGCTGGCCGCCTGCGCCGAAGCCGCGCAGGGTGAGGTGGTCAGCGCCGTCAACTTCAACGCTCCCGGCCAGGTGGTGATCGCCGGTGCCGCCGCCGCGGTCGAGCGTGCCATCGAGGCCTGCAAGGCGCGCGGCGCCAAGCGCGCCGTGGCGCTGCCGGTCAGCGTGCCGTCGCACTGCGCGCTGATGCGTCCGGCCGCCGAGCGCTTCGCCGAAGCGGTGGAAGCCATCGCCTGGCAGGCTCCGCAGATCGCCCTGGTGCAGAACGTCAGCGCCCAGGTGCCGGCGGACCTCGACACCCTCAAGCGCGACCTTCTGGCGCAGCTGTACAGCCCGGTGCGCTGGGTCGAGACCGTGCAACTGCTCGCCGCCAAGGGCGTGAGCGATCTGGTAGAGTGCGGCCCTGGCAAGGTCCTGGCCGGCCTGAACAAGCGTTGCGCCAAGGGCGTGAACACCCACAATCTGGATTCGGCGGACGCCTTCGCGGCGGCTCGTGCGGCTCTGGCTTGAACAGGAGATAACAGCATGAGTCTGCAAGGTAAGGTTGCCCTGGTCACCGGCGCGAGCCGCGGCATCGGCCAGGCCATCGCCCTGGAACTGGGTCGCCTGGGCGCCATCGTCATCGGCACCGCCACCAGCGCCTCGGGCGCCGAGAAGATCGCCGAATACCTCAAGGCCAACGGCATCGAAGGCGCCGGCCTGGTCCTGGACGTTTCCAGCGACGAATCCGTCGCCTCCACCCTCGAACACATCCAGCAGCACCTCGGCCAGCCGCTGATCGTGGTCAACAACGCCGGCATCACCCGCGACAACCTGCTGATGCGGATGAAGGACGACGAGTGGTTCGACGTGGTCAACACCAACCTCAACAGCCTCTACCGTCTGTCGAAAGCCGTGCTGCGCGGCATGACCAAGGCTCGCTGGGGTCGCATCATCAACATCGGCTCGGTGGTCGGCGCCATGGGCAATGCCGGGCAGACCAACTATGCCGCGGCGAAGGCCGGCCTAGAGGGCTTCACCCGCGCCCTGGCGCGCGAAGTGGGTTCCCGTGCCATCACCGTCAACGCGGTGGCCCCGGGCTTCATCGACACCGACATGACCCGCGAGCTGCCCGAAGCCCAGCGCGAAGCGCTGCTCGGCCAGATTCCGCTCGGGCGTCTCGGCCAAGCCGAAGAGATCGCCAAGGTGGTAGGATTCCTCGCCTCCGATGGTGCCGCCTATGTGACCGGCGCCACGGTACCGGTGAATGGCGGAATGTACATGAGCTGAATGTGACCTTACTCTTCGCGGATGTGTCATATGCGCTGTCTAAAATCCGTTATATAGATGCAACTGGGTTATAGACAGAACATCGTGGTGGTCGCGAAGGGGCGTCGGCGTTCAGCTTGAAATGCAGAAAACCCTTTCTATACACTTACCCGCAGCCCAGCTGTACGGATTGTCCATAGGAGTGAAAACAAGGTATGAGCACCATCGAAGAACGCGTCAAGAAGATCGTTGCTGAGCAACTCGGCGTTAAGGAAGAAGAAGTCACCAACAGCGCTTCCTTCGTCGAAGACCTGGGCGCCGACTCCCTTGACACCGTTGAGCTGGTGATGGCTCTGGAAGAGGAATTCGAGACCGAAATCCCCGACGAGCAAGCCGAAAAGATCACCACCGTGCAGGAAGCCATCGACTACATCGTTGCCCACCAGCAATAAGTAGCCGTTTCCGACGGAAGAAGCCGCACGGCCTGCAAAGGCGTGCGGCTTTTCTTTAGCATGGCGCTGGACAGCCCTGGTCGCGGTCCGGCGCCTATGCCGTGTATTCGCAAAATGAGGAAGTCGTAGTGTCGCGCAGACGCGTCGTCATCACTGGCATGGGTATGCTCTCGCCGCTGGGCGTGGACGTGCCGAGTTCCTGGCAGGGTATCCTGGCCGGCCGCAGCGGTATCGCCCCGATCGAGCACATGGACCTTTCCGCCTTTTCCACCCGCTTCGGCGGTTCGGTGAGGGGGTTCGACGTCGAGCAGTACATGTCCGCCAAGGAAGCCCGCAAACTCGACCTGTTCATCCAGTACGGCCTGGCCGCCAGCTACCAGGCGGTGCGCGATTCCGGCCTGGAAGTCAGCGACGCCAACCGCGAGCGCATCGGCGTCGCCATCGGCTCGGGCATCGGCGGCCTGACCAACATCGAGAACACCTGCCGTTCTCTGTTCGAGCAGGGGCCGCGGCGCATTTCGCCGTTCTTCGTGCCCGGCTCGGTCATCAACATGGTTTCCGGGTTCCTGTCGATCAACCTCGGTCTGCAGGGCCCCAACTACGCCATCACCACCGCCTGCACCACCGGCACCCACAACATCGGCATGGCCGCGCGCAACATCGCCTACGGCGAGGCTGACGTGATGGTCGCCGGCGGTTCGGAAATGGCCACCTGCGGCCTGGGCATCGGCGGTTTCGGCGCCGCCCGCGCGCTGTCCACCCGCAACGACGAGCCGGCCAGGGCCAGCCGTCCGTGGGACAGGGACCGCGACGGTTTCGTGCTCTCCGACGGCGCCGGCGCCGTGGTGCTGGAAGAGCTGGAGCACGCCAAGGCCCGCGGCGCGCGCATCTACGCCGAGCTGGTCGGCTTCGGCATGAGCGGCGACGCCTTCCACATGACCGCGCCGCCGGAAGATGGCGCCGGCGCTGCCCGTTGCATGAAGAACGCCCTGCGCGACGCCGGCGTGAACCCGGAGCAGGTCGACTACATCAACGCCCACGGCACCTCCACCCCGGCCGGCGACATCGCCGAGATCTCCGCGGTGAAGTCGATCTTCGGCGAGCACGCCTACAAGCTGTCGATGAGCTCGACCAAGTCCATGACCGGCCACCTGCTCGGTGCCGCCGGTGCGGTGGAAGCCATCTTCTGCATCCTGGCGCTGCGCGACCAGGTGGCGCCGCCGACCATCAACCTGGACAACCCGGACGAAGGCTGCGACCTCGACCTGGTGGCGAACCGGCTCAAGGAGCGCAGCATCGAAGTGGCGGTGTCCAACTCCTTCGGCTTCGGCGGCACCAACGGTTCCCTGGTGTTCCGCCGGTTCAACGGCTGATGTCCGCCTGGGTCGACGGCCGGCCCGCCGAGGCCCTGTCCGTGCGCGATCGCGGGCTGGCCTACGGCGATGGCCTGTTCGAGACCATTGCCGTGCGCGCCGGCCGGCCACGCCTGCTGGCGCGGCACCTGGCGCGCCTGGAGGAGGGCGCCCGGCGCCTGTTCCTGCCGGTGTCGCTGGCCCAGGTCGAGCAGGAACTGCTGGCCTTCGCCGCGCAACTGGGCGAGGGCGTGGCCAAGCTGATGCTGACCCGCGGCGAAGGCCTGCGCGGTTATGCCGCGCCGGCCGATGCCCAGGTGCGGCGCATCCTTATCGGCTCACCGGCGCCGGCCTACCCGGTGGCCCATTTCGACGAGGGCATCGCTCTTTTCCCCTGCGCCACCCGCCTGGCCGAGCAGCCGTTGCTGGCCGGCCTCAAGCACCTCAACCGCCTGGAGCAGGTCCTGGCCCGCAGCGAATGGAGCGACCCGGCCTTCGCCGAGGGGCTGATGCGCGACCAGGGCGGGCGCGTGGTCGAAGGCGTATTCAGCAATCTGTTCCTGGTCCGCGGCGGCCAATTGATCACGCCCGAACTGAGCCGCTGCGGAGTGGCCGGGGTGATGCGCGCCGAACTGCTGGAGTGGGCGGCGGGGCAGGGCATTCCCACCGCGGTTCGGGATGTTGCCTACGTCGAACTGTTGCAGGCCGATGAGGTCTTTCTCTGCAACAGCCTCTATGGTGTCTGGCCGGTGCGTCGACTCGAAGCCCATGCCTGGCCGGTCGGGGCGATCACCCGTAAACTGCAAGCCCACTTCCGCGAACGCCTGGATTCCTGACCTGTGATGCGCAAATTGCTGGTGCTGCTGGAAAGCGGCCTGCTGTTGGCCGGGCTGTTGCTCGGCCTGGCCGGCTGGGAGCAGCGCCGGGCCCTGCAGCAGCTGCTGCAGCTGACCGAAGAACGCCTGCTGGACGTCCCTTCCGGCGCCACCCCGGGGGCGCTGCTGACGCGCCTGCAGGACGAGGAAGTGCTGCACGGCGCCTTCTGGCTGCGCCTGTACTGGCGCTTCAACCTGGCCGGGCAGGCCCTGCACAGCGGCGAATACCGGCTCAAGCCGGGGATGAGCGGCGATGACCTGCTGGAACTGTGGCGCGAAGGCGACGTGGTGCAGTACAGCCTGACCTTGGTAGAGGGCTGGACCTTCCACCAGTTCCGCGAACTGCTGGCGCGCCAGCCCAAGCTGGAGGCCACCCTGGCCGGCCTCAGCGACGAAGAGGTGATGAAGCGCCTGGGCAAGGCCGGCGTCGTGCCCGAGGGGCACTTCTTCCCGGACACCTACCGCTATGTCCGCGGCATGCGCGACATCGACCTGCTCAAGCTGGCCTACCAGCGCATGGAGCGCATCCTCGACCAGGAGTGGCAGGGCCGCAGCGGCGACCTGCCCTACAAGGACCCGTACCAGGCGCTGATCATGGCATCGCTGGTGGAGAAGGAAACCGGCGTGCCCCAGGAGCGCCCGCAGATCGCCGGGGTCTTCGTGCGCCGCCTGCAGAAGAACATGCTGCTGCAGACCGACCCGACCGTGATCTACGGCATGGGCGAACGCTACAGCGGCAAGATCAGCCGCGCCGACCTGCGCGAGCCCACCCCCTACAACACCTACGTGATCGCCGGCCTGCCGCCGACGCCGATCGCCATGCCCGGGCGCGAGGCGATCCATGCCGCGCTCAATCCGGCCGATGGCCAGAGCCTGTATTTCGTCGCCCGTGGCGATGGCAGCCACGTGTTTTCCGACAACCTCGACGACCACAACAAGGCGGTGCAGGAATACCAGCTGAAGCGGCGCGCGGACTACCGGTCCAGCCCCGCGCCGATTCCCGCACCGGCGCCGGCGGAAGCTCCCGGGCAACCGCCGGCGCAGCAGTAGCACAGACAGAAGGAGAGCCGAGTGAGCGGCCTGTTCGTCACCCTGGAAGGCCCCGAAGGCGCGGGCAAGACCACCAACCGCGAGTACCTGGCCGAGCGCCTGCGCGAATGCGGCGTGGAAGTGCAGCTGACCCGCGAGCCCGGCGGCACGCCGCTGGCCGAGCGCATCCGCGAGCTGCTGCTGGCCCCCAGTGACGAGCCGATGGCGGTGGATACCGAGCTGCTGCTGATGTTCGCCGCCCGCGCCCAGCACATCGCCCAGGTCATCCGCCCGGCTCTGGCCCGTGGCGCCGTGGTGCTCTGCGACCGCTTCACCGACGCCACCTACGCCTACCAGGGCGGTGGCCGCGGCCTGCCGGAGTCGCGCATCGCCGAACTGGAACGCTTCGTCCAGGGCGAGCTGCGCCCGGACCTGACACTGGTCTTCGACCTGCCGGTGGAAGTCGGCCTGGCCCGCGCCGCCGCCCGCGGCCGCCTGGACCGCTTCGAGCAGGAAGGCCGCGAATTCTTCGAGGCGGTGCGCCAGACCTACCTGCGCCGCGCCGCCGCCGAGCCGCAACGCTACCAGGTGCTCGACGCCGCGCAGCCGCTGGCGCGCGTACAGGCCGACATCGAGGCCCTGCTGCCGAACCTGCTGGAGCGCCTGCATGGCTGAGATCTACCCCTGGCAGGCCACGCTCTGGCAGCAGCTCAGCGGCCGCCCGCGGCATGCCCACGCCTACCTGCTGCACGGCCCCGCGGGCATCGGCAAGCGCGCCCTGGCCGACAACCTGGTGGCCCTGCTGCTCTGCCAGCACCCGGCCGGCGGCCGCGCCTGCGGCCAGTGCAAGGGTTGCCAGCTGCTGGCCGCCGGCACCCATCCGGACTTCTTCCTGCTGGAGCCGGAAGAGCCGGAGAAGCCCATCCGCGTCGACCAGGTCCGCGAACTGGTGGACTTCGTGGTGCAGACCGCGCAGCTGGGCGGGCGCAAGGTGGTGCTGCTGGAGCCGGCCGAGGCGATGAACCTCAACTCCGCCAACGCCCTGCTCAAGAGCCTGGAGGAGCCCTCCGGCGACACCGTGCTGCTGCTGATCAGCCACCAGCCCAGCCGCCTGCTGCCGACCATCAAGAGCCGCTGCGTGCAGCAGGCCTGCCCGCAGCCGAGCGCCGAGCAGAGCCGCGCCTACCTGGCCAGCGTGCTGCCCGGCGAGGACGCCGCCGCGCTCGACGAGCTGCTGGTCCTGGCCGGCGGCTCGCCGCTGACCGCCCAGCGCCTGTACGGCCAGGGCGTGCGCGAACAACGCGCGCTGGTGGTGGAGGGAGTGAAGAAGCTGCTCAAGCAGCAGATCGCCCCCGGCCAACTGGCGGAAAGCTGGAACGCCGTGCCGCTGCCGCTGCTGTTCGACTGGTTCTGCGACTGGGCGCTGGGCATCCTGCGCTACCAGCTGACCCGCGACGAGGCGGGGCTGGGCCTGGCGGACATGCGCAAGGTGCTGCAGTACCTGGCGGAGAAGTCCACCCAGCCCAAGGTCATGGCGATCCAGGACTGGCTGCTGGAGCACCGGCAGAAAGTCCTGAACAAGGCCAACCTCAACCGTGCCCTGCTTCTCGAAGCCCTGCTCGCGCAGTGGGCAAGCCTGCCGGGGCCGGGCTAGAATCGGCCAATCGGATCATCGCTAGGACAGCCCAATGAGCTTGCCACCGAACCTGGGACCGCGTAACGGTATCCTGTCCCTGACCATCAAGGACAAGTCCGTACTCTATGCCGCGTACATGCCGTTCATCCGCAACGGCGGGCTGTTCATCCCGACCAACAAGACCTACAAGCTGGGCGACGAGGTCTTCATGCTGCTCAACCTGATGGACGAGCCGGAGAAGATCCCGGTGGCCGGCAAGGTGGTCTGGATCACCCCCAAGGGCGCCCAGGGCAACCGCGCCGCGGGCATCGGCGTGCAGTTCAACGACGGCGACAACACCGCGCGCAACAAGATAGAGACGTACCTGGCCGGGGCGCTGAAGTCCGACAGGCCGACCCACACCATGTAAGTCGCGCGCCGCGGCGCGCATGAGCAGAACGCAGGAGGCGCCCGCAGGGGCGCTTCGTCATTTCCGGAGTACCCATTCGATGCTGGTCGATTCCCATTGCCACCTCGACCGCCTGGACCTTGCGGCCCATGGCGGTTCGCTGGACGCCGCCCTGGACGCCGCGCGCGCCCGTGGCGTCGGGCAGTTCCTCTGCATCGGCGTCAGCGCCGACAACGCCCGGGCGGTCAAGGACCTGGCCGAGCGCTACGCCGACGTGCACTGCTCGGTGGGCGTCCACCCATTGGACCTGGCCCCCGGCACCCCGCCGGCCCTGGACTGGCTGCTGGCCGAACTGAACCACCCGCGCGTGGTGGCCATCGGCGAGACCGGCCTGGACTACCACTACGAACCCGAAGCCGCCGAACTGCAGCAGGAAGCCTTCCGCCTGCACCTGGAGGCGGCGAAGCTCACCGGCAAGCCGGTCATCGTCCACACCCGCGAGGCCCGCGCCGACACTCTGGCGCTGCTGCGCGAGGCGGCGCTGCCCCAGGCCGGCGTACTGCACTGCTTCACCGAGGACTGGGAAATGGCCAAGGCGGCGCTGGACATCGGCTTCTACATCTCGTTGTCGGGCATAGTCACCTTCCGCAACGCCGAAGCCCTGCGCGAAGTGGCCCGCCAGGTCCCGGCCGACCGCCTGCTGGTGGAAACCGACTCGCCGTACCTGGCGCCGGTACCGCACCGCGGCAAGCCGAACCTGCCGGAGTACGTGCGCGAAGTGGCCGAGTACCTGGCGGTGTTGCGTGGGGTGAGCTTCGAGGTGTTGGCTGAGCAGACTACGGCGAACTTCAAGCGGTTGTTCCCGTTGGCGGCGTGATCTGATCGCCGGCCTGTAGGAGCGAGCTTGCTCGCGAATGGGGTTTGCCGGGGGCGTAGGTGTTGGGTTTAAGAGCGCCCTCTCCCCAACCCTCTCCCGCAAGCGGGAGAGGGGGCTGTCCCGAGCTGCTAGGGAGTTCGGAGTCATCCTGATACTCCTACCTCCACCCCGCCATTTCCGCGAACGCGGGAATCCAGTGACGAGCGGTTCGCGAGCAAGCTCGCTCCTACGAAAAGCAAAAGCGCGTTTGCTCTTGGACTTCCAGAGAAACACCCGAGCGCACCGGAACGCCCCTTCAGAAGGCCGAACGAAACCGGCGCTCAGGAGGTCATGCGACATGGATGTCGCGAGAGCCCCGATGGGCTACAGGGACGTACCCTCGGGGCGGGCCTCCGTGGCGGGGGAGTTCGTGAGGGTAGCCCGACTCTGTCGGGCCCGTATGTCGGGGCAAGCCTTTTTGGTTCCTTTTGTGGCGATTGACAAAAGGGACTCGCCCGAGGGGGCGAAACGAGAAACATCCAAGCACTCGGTGCGGCGCGCTACACCAAGCCCCCAAGCCACTGGGTTATCCCCCTTCGGGCCAGCGCACACGCTGTTCGCGATGGAGCCGCGTCCCGCGTTCGCAGAAATGACGGGGATGGAAGTGCGGGCCAAGGCTCGCGCCTACAGGCAGGAAAGGGCAGGCGCAGCCCAATTATTTCACGCACATAAAAAAAACCCGGGTTCTGGGGGATGAATCCGGGTCAAGACCATTAGGAGTGTAACAATAAGGTACGCGATCCTCGATACCTTCACTGGCGGGGCACTTGGGGGGGAGATGCCGCACACCAGTAAGTTCAAGTATTGGCCAAGATGGCGGAGCTTCCACAACCGCCCGGCGGTTTTTTAAACGGATTTGGAATACTGCTCCGCCCATGGCCCGCCATTTGCCGCCTGCGCCCGGGGCCAGGCCCCCTGGCTCGCGGGTTGCGGCTTATTCCCGGGCCAGGGCCGAGATGATGGCCAGTGTGTCCTCTATCACCTTTTCCGGGGTGTAGAAGTGCGGCGAGAAGCGCACCCCGGCGCCGCGCTGGATGCAGACTACCTGTTCGGCCTTCAGCCGCTCGTGCAGGCGGGCGTTGTCCCAGCCGTCGAGGCTGAAGGTCAGGATGCCGGCCCGGCGCTCGGGTTGCTGCGGGCTGTGCAGGCGCGCTCCGGGGATGCCTTTCAGGCCATCTTGCAAGGCCTGTACCCGTTCGGCCAGGGCTGCGCCGACCGCCGGCATGCCGAATTCCTCCAGCAGCCCCAGGCTGGCGTCCAGGGCCACGGCGCCGAGCATGTTCGGGCTGCCGCATTCGAAGCGCCGTGCGCTGCGCGCCGGCTGCCAATCGGTCTGGTTGTAGTTGCCGGCGTTTTCCAGCATGTGCCAGCCATATTCCTGCAACGACAGCAGGTCGCGCTCGGCGGCGCGGCAGTAGAACACCCCCAGGCCCTCGGGGCCGAGCATCCACTTGTGGCCGTCGGCCATGGCGAAGGCGCAGTCGTAGGCCTGGGCGTCGAAGGGCAGGGCGCCCAGTTGCTGGATGGCGTCGATGCAGAACAGCACGCCCCGCTGTCGGCAGCCGGCGCCGAGGCGCTCCAGGTCCATGCGCAGGCCGCTGGCGTACTGCACGGCGCTGATCGACAGCAGGCGCGTGCGCGGCCCGCAGGCGGCCAGCAGGTCGGCCTCGGGATCGGCGCCTTCCAGGCTCACCTGGATGACCTCCACCCCGCGCGGCTTCAGGGCTTCCCAGACGACGCGGTTGGAGGGGAATTCCTGGTCGCTGATCACCACCTGGTCGCCGGGGCGCCAGTCGAGTCCGAAGGCCACGAAGGAAAGGGCTTCGGACGTATTCTTCACCAGGGCGACGTCGCCCGTGGTGGCGGCGCCGACCAGCTGCGCAAGGCGCTGGCGTAGGCGGTTCTCCACCTGCAGCCACTGCGGATAGTCGCGCGCGCCCAGGCGGATGTTCTCGCTGGCGAAGGCGGCGACGGCGTCGGCGCTACGCTTGGGCCAGGGCGCCACGGCAGCGT
This sequence comes from Pseudomonas sp. PI1, assembly GCF_000812405.1. Taxonomy (NCBI): domain Bacteria; kingdom Pseudomonadati; phylum Pseudomonadota; class Gammaproteobacteria; order Pseudomonadales; family Pseudomonadaceae; genus Pseudomonas; species Pseudomonas sp. PI1. The sequence continues at coordinate 70,649 of NZ_JWMC01000060.1, read as the reverse complement.
GGTTCAGGTAGCGCAGGCCGGGTTCCTGGGGAAACTCGAAAGAAAGCGGATTCATGGCGGATGTTCCGTGCATTTTGTCGCTGAATAGGCATAATACGCGGCTCCGGATTTTGACTATTTTTGACCGAACAGTCTTTTTATGCAGAAAGAGCCACGCAAGGTTCGCGAATTCCGTCGTCGCGAACAGGAGATCCTCGACACCGCCCTCAAGCTGTTCCTTGAGCAGGGCGAAGACAGTGTCACGGTCGAGATGATCGCCGATGCCGTGGGTATCGGCAAAGGCACCATCTACAAGCACTTCAAGTCGAAGGCGGAGATCTACCTGCGCCTGATGCTCGACTACGAGCGCGACCTGGCGGCGCTGTTCCACTCCGAGGACGTCGCCCGCGACAAGGAACGCCTGTCGCGCGCCTACTTCGAGTTCCGCATGCGCGATCCGCAGCGCTACCGCCTGTTCGACCGCCTGGAAGAGAAGGTGGTGAAGAACAGCCAGGTGCCGGAGATGGTCGAGGAACTGCACAAGATCCGCGAATCCAACTTCGAGCGTTTGAGCCAGCTGATCAAGGAGCGCATCGCCGCCGGCAAGCTGGAGGACGTGCCCGCGTACTTCCACTACTGCGCGGCCTGGGCCCTGGTGCACGGCGCCGTGGCGCTGTACCACTCGCCGTTCTGGCGCGAGGTGCTGGAGGACCAGGAGGGCTTCTTCCAGTTCCTCATGGACATCGGCGTGCGCATGGGCAACAAGCGCAAGCGCGACGGCGATACCCCTGCCGCCTGAACCAATGCCGGCGGCGCTTTCGGGCCGCCGCCGCGGCCCAGCGGGGATATACTGACAGAACCACTCTCCGCCGGAGTCGATAGATGATCGTCGACCGCCAGGGCAGGCGCTTCCGCAACCTGCGCGTCAGCCTTACCGCCGCCTGCAACTACGCCTGCACCTATTGCGTGCCGGACGGCAAGCGCCTGGTCGCCGCGCAGGACGAGCTGTCCGCGCAGAGCCTGGTGCGCGGCGTGGCCTACCTGATCGAGGCCGCGGGCATCGAGCGCCTGCGCATCACCGGCGGCGAACCCCTGGTCAGCCCCAAGCTCGACGAATTCCTGCATGGCGTCAGCCGCCTGGGCCTGAAGGACATCAGCCTGACCAGCAACGGCCAGTTGCTTTCGCGCAAGCTGCCGCTGCTGCTGGAATGCGGTATCCGCCGGCTGAACGTCTCCCTCGACACCCTGGACGCCGCGGCCTTCCGCGGCATCGCCCGCGGCGGCGACCTGGCCACGGTGCTCAAGGGGCTGGACGAGGCCAGCGCCGCGGGCATGAAGGTCAAGGTCAACATGGTGCTGCTGCGCGGGCAGAACCTCGACCAGGTCGTCCCGCTGCTGGACTACTGCCTGGCGCGCGGCTTCGAGCTGCGCTTCATCGAGCTGATGCGCATGGGCCACCTGGCCCGCGACGGCAACGCCTTCGCCAGCCAGTTCGTCGGCCTGCGCGAGCTGCTCGAACTGATCGGCCGCGGCCACCCCTACATCCAGGCCGACGCCCCGGTGGACGCCACCGCGCTGCGCTACGAAGTGCCGGGGCAGGGCTTCTTCGGCGTGATCGCCAACGAAAGCGTACCCTTCTGCCGCACCTGCTCGCGGCTGCGCCTGTCCTCCACCGGCTGGCTGCACGGCTGCCTGTCCTCCAGCAACCGCCACTACGTCGGCGACCTGCTCGACAAGCCGCGCCACCAGGCCCTGCCGGCCCTGCAGCGGCTGCTGGTGAAGGCCCTGGCGGACAAGCAGGAAGTGGCCTTCTCCGGCGGCGTCACGGTGATGAAGATCATCGGCGGCTGAAACCCGACATTCCCCAAGCCAAGCGATCCATGCACGACTTCCCCATTTCCTATATCGAACCGGTGTTCCGCCCGCCGAGCGAGGCGCATTCGCTGATCCTGCCGGTGACCAACGGCTGCTCCTGGAACCAGTGCGGCTTCTGCGAGATGTACACCCAGCCGCAGAAGAAATTCCGCGCCCGCGACGAGGCCGAAGTGCTGGAGGAGATCCGCCGCTGCGGCGAGCGCCTGATCGTCCAGCGCGTGTTCCTCGCCGACGGCGATGCCCTGGTGCTGCCGACGCGACGCCTGCTGAACGTCCTGCGGGCGATCCGCGAGCACCTGCCGGAGGTGCGGCGGGTGTCCAGCTACTGCCTGCCGCGCAACCTGCGCAAGAAGTCGGTGGCGGAACTGAAGGAACTGGCCGACGCCGGGCTGGGCATGGCCTACGTCGGCGCCGAGTCCGGCGACGACGAGGTGTTGGCGCGGGTGAACAAGGGCGAGACCTACGCCTCGACCCTCGACGCCCTGGACAAGCTCGGCCAGGCCGGCATCAAGCGCTCGGTGATGATCCTCAACGGCCTCGGCGGCCAGGGCCTGAGCGAGCAGCACGCGGACAACTCGGCGCGCCTGATGAACGCCGCGCAGCCGGAGTTCCTCTCCACCCTGGTGGTCAGCTTCCCCATCGGCGAGCAGCGCTTGCGCGAAGGCTTCCCCGACTTCCAGCCGCTGGGCCAGGCCCAGCTGTTCGCCGAGGTCGAGCGCCTGCTGCAGGGTCTGGAGTTGCGCGACACCGTGTTCCGTAGCGACCACGCCTCCAACTACCTTGTGCTCAAGGGCGTGCTTGGCGCCGACAAGCCGCGCCTGCTGGCCCAGGTGCGCGAGGCCATCGAGCGGCCGCAGCAGGCGAAGCTGCGCCAGGAATGGCAGCGCGGCCTGTGATGGCGCGGAAGCTGCATCCGTCCGGCCAACGCCGGTTTTTCGACGCCGGCCGCGGAGAGATCGAATGCGCTACCTGTTGTTGACCCTGGCCCTGGCTGCGCTGGCTGGCTGCATGAAGCCCAGCGACATGGCCGAACGCACCGGCTACTACATGGGCGACGCCGGCTTCCTCGACCACAGCCACACCCACCGCACGGGGAACTGGCGGGTGCAGCCGGACTCCTTCATCTACATCGCCCAGGGGCACTTCGTGCCGCCGGGGCATCCCTACGCGCGGCCCAACGTGGTGGCGGAGGAGGCCTTCAAGGGCTTCGTCGAATACTTCCCGCAGGTGCGCCGGGCCAAGGCCCCGGAGGGCCTGGACGAGGCCATGCAGGAGGCGCGGGCGGCCGGCGCCGACTACCTGCTGTACACGCGCTTCGCCCGCGGCGAGGACAATGTGGGAAACTGGGAAGAGTACGAAGACACCGACAACGACGTCGGACGCGACCGCAGCGTGATCCAGGTGATGCTGATCGACACCGGCAACCGCTTCCTGCTGGACAGCGCCACCATCCGCAGCCGCGGCGGTTTCCTGACGTTCTACGACGCCCGGCCCGAGGACCTGATCGGGCCGCCGCTGGAAGACTACGCCCGCAGCCTGCTGGGGGTGAAGGCGACCGAGGAGTTCCAATGACCGATACAGGCAAGGCCGGCGACCTGCTGGCGCAGATTCCCGCCGGCAAGGGCCTGCCGCCCGTGCACCTGTGGAACCCGCCGTTCTGCGGCGACATCGACATGCGCATCGCCCGCGACGGCACCTGGTACTACCTGGGCACGCCCATCGGGCGCAAGCCGATGGTCAAGCTGTTCTCCAGCATCATCCGCCGCGATGGCGACGACTACTTCCTGGTCACCCCGGTGGAGAAGTGCGGAATCCGCGTCGACGATGCGCCTTTCGTCGCCGTGACGCTGAGCGTGGAAGGGCAGGGCGAGGCGCAGCGACTGCGCTTCACCAGCAACGTCGAGGACGAGTTCGTCGCCGGCCCCGAACACCCGATCCGCGTCGACATCGACCCGCAGACCCAGGAACCGGCGCCCTACGTGCTGGTGCGCAGCAACCTGGAGGCGCTGATCCACCGCAACGTCTTCTACCAGCTGGTCGAACTGGCCGTGTCGCGCCTGATCGATGGCCAGGAATGGCTGGGCGTGTGGAGTGGCGGCGAGTTCTTCGCCATCGGCCCGCAGCCGTGACCGGCGGGTCCCGGAGCGGCCGGTAGTTCGCGGAAGGTGTCGCTACAGCGGTTGGGGCCTCAAGCCCCTGCAAGGTGTAGGAGAAAACGCTGTCGTAGGATGGGTTGAGCGAAGCGATACCCATCACCACGACCGCATGGGTTTCGCAGGCTCAACCCATCCTACGAAGAGCACCTCGGCGCAGGCACAAAAAAACGCCGTTTCCTGTGAGGGAAACGGCGTTCTTTCTACGCGAGGGCCTTACATGTTGGGCTGATTTACATATTGGGATAGTTCGGCCCGCCGGTGCCTTCCGGGGCGATCCAAGTGATGTTCTGCGCCGGGTCCTTGATGTCGCAGGTCTTGCAGTGCACGCAGTTCTGCGCGTTGATCTGGAAGCGCTTGCTGCCGTCGTCGTTGCTTACCACTTCGTACACACCGGCCGGGCAGTAGCGCTGCGCGGGCTCGTCGTAGAGCGGCAGGTTCTTGGCGATCGGCACGCTCGGATCGGTCAGCTTGAGGTGGATCGGCTGGTCTTCCTCGTGGTTGGTGTTGGAGAGGAACACCGAGGAGAGCTTGTCGAAGCTCAGCTTGCCGTCCGGTTTCGGGTAGTCGATCTTCGGCGCTTCGCTGGCCTTCTTCAGGCAGGCGTAGTCCGGGGTGGTGTCGTGCAGGGTGAGCGGAATCTTGCCGCCGAAGAAGTTCTGGTCGATGAAGTTGAAGGCACCGCCGCCGATGGCGCCGAACTTGTGGATGGCTGCGCCGAAGTTGCGGCTGCGGAACAGCTCGTCGTACAGCCAGCTGGCCTTGAAGGCGTCCACGTAATTGGTCAGCTCGTCGCCGCCTTCACGGCCGGCGGCCAGGGCTTCGGCGATGGCCTCGGCGGCCAGCATGCCGGACTTCATGGCGGTGTGGCTGCCCTTGATCTTGGCGAAGTTCAGGGTGCCCAGGTCGCAGCCGATCAGCGCGCCGCCGGGGAAGACCATCTTCGGCAGCGAGTTCAGGCCGCCCTTGCAGATGGCGCGGGCGCCGTAGGCCACGCGCTTGCCGCCTTCCAGGTACTGCTTGATCACCGGGTGGTGCTTGTAGCGCTGGAACTCGTCGAAGGGCGACAGGTGCGGGTTGCTGTAGGACAGGTCGATGATCAGGCCGACCACCACCTGGTTGTTCTCCAGGTGATAGAGGAAAGAGCCGCCCGGGTTGTCGTCGTTCAGCGGCCAGCCGGCGGTGTGCACCACCAGGCCCTGGTCGTGCTTGGCCGGGTCGATGTCCCAGATTTCCTTGATGCCGATGCCGTAGTGCTGGGCGTCGGCGTCGCTGTCGAGCTTGTACTTCCTGATCAGTTGCTTGCCGATGTGGCCACGGCAGCCTTCGGCGAACAGGGTGTACTTGGCGCGCAGCTCCATACCCGGGGTGTAGTACCCTTCTTTCGGATTGCCTTCGCGGTCGACGCCCAGGTCGCCGGTGACGATGCCGCGGACCACGCCGTTCTCGTCGATCAGCGCTTCCTGGGCGGCGAAGCCCGGGTAGATCTCGACGCCCAGGCCTTCGGCCTGCTGGGCCAGCCAGCGGCACAGGTTGCCCAGGGAGATGATGTAGTTGCCCTCGTTGTGCATGGTCTTGGGCACGAAGAAGTTCGGCACCTTGGTGGCGGCCTGGTCGTTCTTCAGGACGTAGATGTCGTCGCGCTTGACCGGGGTGTTCAGCGGGGCTTCGAGTTCCTTCCAGTTGGGGAACAGCTCGTTCAGCGCGCGGGGCTCGAACACGGCGCCAGAGAGAATGTGGGCGCCTACTTCGGAACCCTTCTCGACCACACAGACGCTGATTTCCTGACCCGCGTCGGCGGCCTTCTGCTTCAGTCGGCATGCGGCGGACAGACCGGCAGGGCCGGCGCCGACGATGACGACGTCGAATTCCATGTATTCGCGTTCCACTTCTCGATCTCTCCTAACTCAAGGCTCTACAGGCTATTTGTTGGTATGGGGCCGGGGGCGCTACCCCGGACAGAGCGGGGCGCAATTATAGCGACAGGGCCCAGCATAGTTATACCCCCCGTTTTGGGCAATACAAACGTTTGTTTGAAATGCGCGGAAGCCTGATAGAATCGGCTTCCGCGCCTTATGAACGGGCATTCACGCGTATTGACCCGACAGGGCGATGCGGTCAAGATAGCCACGGTTTTGCGGTCGCGGTCTCGCTGGATGTAGTCGCAGATGGCGTGCACTACCGGCCAGGCCTGTCTGGCGACATTCCTATTCACCGGAGAAAAACGAGGAATCCATGAAGGTTCTTGTAGCTGTCAAACGAGTGGTTGACTATAACGTCAAGGTCCGCGTCAAGGCGGACAACTCCGGCGTCGATCTCGCCAACGTGAAAATGTCCATGAACCCCTTCTGCGAAATCGCCGTGGAAGAGGCCGTGCGTCTGAAGGAAAAAGGCGTCGCCACTGAAATCGTCGCCGTCTCCGTCGGCCCGACCGCGGCCCAGGAACAACTGCGCACCGCCCTGGCCCTGGGCGCCGATCGCGCCATCCTGGTCGAGACCAACGAAGAACTGAATTCCCTGGCCATCGCCAAGGCCCTGAAGGCCGTGGTCGACAAAGAGCAGCCGCAGCTGGTCATCCTCGGCAAGCAGGCCATCGACAGCGACAACAACCAGACCGGCCAGATGCTGGCCGCGCTGACCGGCTACGCCCAGGGCACCTTCGCCTCCAAGGTCGAGGTTGCCGGCGACAAGGTCAACGTCACCCGTGAAATCGACGGCGGTCTGCAGACCGTTGCGCTGAACCTGCCGGCGATCGTCACCACCGACCTGCGCCTGAACGAGCCGCGCTACGCGTCGCTGCCGAACATCATGAAAGCGAAGAAGAAGCCGCTGGACGTGGTGACCCCGGACGCCCTCGGCGTTTCCACCACTTCCACCGTGAAGACCCTGAAAGTGGAAGCTCCGGCTGCCCGCAGCGCCGGCATCAAGGTCAAGTCCGTGGCTGAACTGGTCGAGAAACTGAAGAACGAGGCGAAAGTAATCTGATGGCTATCCTGGTAATCGCTGAGCACAACAACGGCGTCCTGGGCGCTGCCACCCTGAACACCGTCGCTGCCGCACAGAAGATCGGTGGCGATGTCGCCGTGCTGGTCGCCGGCCAGAACGTCGGCGCCGTGGCCGAAGCCGCCGCCAAGATCGCGGGCGTTGCCAAGGTGCTGGTCGCCGACAACGCCGCCTACGCCCACCAACTGCCGGAGAACGTCGCTCCGCTGGTGGCCGACCTCGGCAAGGGCTACAGCCACATCCTGGCCGCCGCCACCACCAACGGCAAGAACTACCTGCCGCGCGTCGCCGCGCTGCTGGACGTCGACCAGATCTCCGAGATCATCGAAGTGGTCAGCGCCGACACCTTCAAGCGCCCGATCTACGCCGGCAACGCCATCGCCACCGTGCAGTCCTCGGCTCCGGTCAAGGTCATCACCGTGCGCACCACCGGCTTCGACGCCGTCGCCGCCGAAGGCGGTTCGGCTGCTGTCGAGCAGGTTTCCGGCCCGGCCGATGCCGGCAAGTCCGCCTTCGTCGGCGAAGAGCTGGCCAAGTCCGACCGTCCGGAACTGACCGCCGCCAAGATCGTGGTCTCCGGTGGCCGCGGCATGGGCAACGGCGACAACTTCAAGATCCTCTACGCCCTGGCCGACAAGCTGGGCGCCGCCGTCGGCGCTTCCCGCGCCGCGGTCGACGCCGGCTTCGTGCCGAACGACATGCAGGTCGGCCAGACCGGCAAGATCGTCGCCCCGCAGCTGTACATCGCCGTGGGCATCTCCGGCGCCATCCAGCACCTGGCGGGCATGAAGGACTCGAAAGTCATCGTGGCCATCAACAAGGACGAAGAGGCGCCGATCTTCCAGGTCGCCGACTACGGCCTGGTGGGCGATCTGTTCGAGCTCGTACCGGAGCTGGAAAAGGCCGTCTGAGCCTGAACCGCTGACGAAGGAACCCGCTCCCAGGAGCGGGTTCTTTCATTTCCGGCCCCGGGTTTCCCGTGTTCGCCGCAGGGGATGACCCATTGGTCACGAATCTTCTCCCGGTTGCGCCCAAGAAGAGGTGTCTCATCTACAATGCGCGACGTCTTCAGTACCTGAACCTGTTCTAACGGCACCTGGCAAACGAGGTTTTCATGATCATCAAACCGCGCGTGCGTGGCTTCATCTGCGTCACTACCCATCCGACCGGCTGCGAAGCCAACGTCAAGGAACAGATCGAGTACGTCGAGGCGCATGGCCCCATCGCCAACGGTCCGAAGAAGGTCCTGGTGATCGGCTCGTCCACCGGCTACGGCCTGGCCGCGCGCATCAGCGCCGCCTTCGGCGCCGGCGCCGCCACCCTGGGCGTGTTCTTCGAGCGCCCGGGCAGCGAGACCAAGGCCGGCACCGCCGGCTGGTACAACTCGGCGGCCTTCGAGAAGTTCGCCCACGCCAAGGGCCTGTATGCCCGCAGCATCAACGGCGATGCCTTCTCCGACGAGGTGAAGAAGGTCGCCATCGAAACCATCAAGCAGGACCTGGGCAAGGTCGACCTGGTGGTCTACAGCCTGGCCGCCCCGCGCCGCACCCATCCGAAGACCGGCGAAGTCTTCAACTCGGTGCTCAAGCCGGTGGGCAAGACCGTCAACTTCCGTGGCCTGGACACCGACAAGGAAGTGATCAAGGAAAGCGTGATGGAGCCGGCGACCCCCGAGGAAATCGCCAACACCGTCGCGGTGATGGGTGGCGAAGACTGGCAGATGTGGATGGACGCGCTGCAGGAAGCCGGCGTACTGGCCGATGGCGCCAAGACCACCGCTTTCACCTACCTGGGCGAAGAGATCACCCACGACCTGTACTGGAACGGCTCCATCGGCGCCGCCAAGAAGGACCTGGACCAGAAGGTCCTGGGCATTCGCGAGAAGCTGGCCGCCACCGGTGGTGACGCCCGCGTATCCGTGCTCAAGGCCGTGGTCACCCAGGCCAGCTCGGCCATCCCGATGATGCCGCTGTACCTGTCGCTGCTGTTCAAGGTGATGAAGGAGAAGGGCACCCACGAGGGTTGCATCGAACAGGTCGACGGCCTGTTCCGCGACAGCCTCTACGGCAGCCAGCCGCACCTGGACGCCGACGGCCGCCTGCGCGCCGACTACAAGGAGCTGCAGCCGGACGTGCAGGACAAGGTGAAGGAACTGTGGAACCAGGTGACCAACGAGAACCTGTACCAGCTGACCGACTTCACCGGCTACAAGACCGAGTTCCTGCGCCTGTTCGGCTTCGAGATCGCCGGCGTGGACTATGAGCAGGACGTCAATCCGGACGTGCAGATACCCGGTCTGATCCAGCTTTAAGCGCTGATCTTCGCTCCGCACAGAACCGGCGCCCAGGCGCCGGTTCTGCATTCTGGCGTCAGCGAATGGCGGTGCGCTGGGCCCTGGCCTGTTCGAGGAAGTCCAGGTAGCGGTTGGCGGTCTCTTCCGGGCGCTCGATCATCGGCACGTGGCCGCAGTCGCGCAGGATGGCCACGCTGGGATGCCTGAGCAGCGGCTTCATCACCTCGATGCTGGAAACGTCCAGCACGCGGTCGCGGTCGCCCCACAGCAGCAGGGTGGGCGCGGTGATCTTCGGCAGCTCCGGCTCCAGCGGGATGTAGCGCTCGCGCAGCTGGCCGAAGATGTAGGCGTTGAGCTGGCTGCGCTGCACGCCGCGCTCGCCCAGGTACAGTTGCAGGCGCTCGGGCATCGGCGGGCGCTGGTAGAAGACGAAGTCCATCAGCCCGGAAAAGTCCTCGGGGCGGTTCAGCACCAGCGGGTTGGACTTCCCGCCGAGCAGACGCTTGAACAGCTCGCTCTGCTGCGGGGCCATGATCCCGGCGTTGTCGAACAGGCCCACGGAGAAGGCCATGTCCGGATGCCGCGCGGCCATCAGCGCGACTATCTGCCCGCCCATGGAGTTGCCCACCAGATGCAGGCGGCCGATGCCCAGGGCCTTGGCGAAGTCCACCAGGCGCTCGGCCTGGGTGCCGACGTCGTAGCTGATGGCCTGGGGCTGGCTGCTTTCGCCGAAGCCGGGCAGGTCGGGGATGAGCACGTGGTAGCGCGAGGTCAGGTAGCGGGCGAAGCGCGGCCAGTTGTCCTTGTCGGCGCCAAAGCCGTGGACCAGCAGGACGGTCTCGGCCTCGCGCGGGCCGCCCTCGTAGTAGCGGATGTCCAGGCCGTCGACGCGCACGCTCTGCTCGTCCAGGCCGGCGCGGGTGCGCTCGACGAACTGGGCGCTGGCCAGCAGGGTGGAAGGGAAGGCGTAGAGCACGCCGGCGCCGGCGGCCAGCAGCAGGACGAGGGCGAGCAGGACTTTCTTCATCGGTGATCCTTGTGACCGGGGTAGCGGAAATCGAGGGGCGGGAAGGGAACGCGACGGTTCCCGGCTTGGCGTATCCACCTGAACAGTGACATGCTGCACTGGCGTCCGAATTCGCCTAGTCTGACCCTTCGCTCAGAACTTTTTCTTACAGAAGCTAGCATGCCGTCGTCATACGCACCGCCCTCCCTTTCGCCGGTTCGCGAGGACCGCGCATGATCAGGCGCAGCCGCGTCCTGCTGGCCATGGTCGGCCTGCTGGCGCTGTATGCCCACGCCCAGAGCAGCCAGTGTTCGGTGCTGGTGGCCAGCGGCAACCCGGAATACCCGCCGTTCCTCTGGCGCGACCCCGCCCAGCCGGAGCGCCTGGTCGGGGCCAGCGCCGAGCTGCTGGAGCAACTGGGCAAGTCCATGGGCGTGAGCATCCGCGTGCGCTACACCGGCTCCTGGGCCCGCGCCCAGGAAGAGGCGCGCCTGGGCCGCGTCGACCTGCTCGCCGGCGCCTTCCTCACGCCCGAGCGCGAGGCGATCATGGACTACATCCGCCCGGCCTTCCTCAGCACCGACAACGTGGTCTGGGTGCACAAGGGCGAAGGCTTCCCCTACGCCCGCTGGGAAGACCTGCGCGGCCACAAGGGCGGCACCCTGGTGAACAACAGCTTCGGCGCCGCCTTCGACGACTTCGCCGAGCAGCAGCTGACCCTGGAAGAGGTGCCCAGCGTAGCCCAGGCCTTCCAGAAGCTGGCCCTGGGGCGCACCGACTACGTGCTCTACGAGCGCTTCCCCGGCCTGGCCACGGCGGCCCGGCTGGGCCTGCAGCAGCGCCTGCAGCCGCTGGAGCCGCCGATCTCCAGCGAAGGGCTGTACCTGACCCTGGCCCACGCCTCGCCCTGCTACGGCCCGGAACTGCGCGGACAACTGCAGGAAAAGATGACAGAATTGATTGCCGCCGGCGTACCGCAGCGCCTGTTGCAGCGCAACCTGCAGCGCTGGCAGGCCGAGCAAGCGCGGTCCGCCGCCTCTCCCACGCAGTAGAGAAGATTTCGTGAGCAAGCCAAGCATGACCCTCCCCGGGCTGTTGCTGTGCGCCCTGGCGGGATGCGCCAACGACCCGCTTCCCAACGAGCAGATGCGTCTCACCGAACAGGCCCTGGACCAGGCCCGGGCGGTCGGCGCCACGGACGAGGTGGCCGAGTTCAAGCTGGCCGAGGACAAGTACCAGGCCGCCCGCGAGGCCCTGGCCGGCGCCGCCAACAAGCGCGCCCGGCAGCTCGCCGAGCAGGCCGAACTGGACGCGCGCCTGGCCGAGGCCAAGGTGCTGACCGGCAAGAGCGCCGCGCAACTGGCCGAGCAGGGCAAGAGCATCCAGCGTCTGCGCCGCCAGCTGGGGGAAGTGAAATGAGCCCGCGCCCGTTGATGCCATGCGGCCTGGTCGCCGCCGCCCTGGCCCTGGCGGGCTGCACCCACGGGCAGCTCGCCGAGCAGTCCCTGGAGCGCGCGCGCAGCGAGTTCCAGGCGGTCAAGGACGACACCGGCGTGCTGCACAGCGCGCCGCGCGACGTGATCCGCGCCGGCGAGTCCCTGGCCCGCGCCGAGCGCCTGTCCAGCTACTGGGGCAGCAACGACGACGTGCTGCAGTACGCCTACCTCAGCCAGCGCTACAGCGAGATCGCCCGCGAGCGCAGCAACCTGGCGCTGAACCAGGAGCGCCTGGCCCGCCAGCAGCTCGACCGCGAGCGCCTGCAGCTGGCCCTGCGCGAGGCCAAGCTGGCCAGCGTGCAGGAGCAGAGCAAGTGGCTGGAAGAGCAGATGGTCAGCCTGGCCACCGACCAGACCGAGCGCGGCCTGGTGCTGACACTCGGCGACGTGCTGTTCGACAGCGGCGAGTCCGACCTCAAGCCCGCCGCCAACCGCACCGTGCTCAAGCTGGTGCAGTTCCTCCAGCTCAACCCGCGGCGGGTGATCCGCATCGAGGGCTACACCGACAACCAGGGCGACGAGCAGGAGAACCAGCAACTGTCCCGGGACCGCGCCCAGGCGGTGGCCGACGTGCTCACCGACCTCGGCGTGGACGCCAAGCGCATCCAGGTGCAGGGCTTCGGCGAGGCCTACCCGGTGGCGGACAACGCCTCGTCCCTGGGCCGCGCGCAGAACCGCCGCGTGGAAATCGTCTTCTCCGACGACAAGGGCCAGCTCGGCGCCCAGCGCTGAGCCCCCGGCGCCGGGCGGGCCGGCCCGGCGCTGCTAACCTGTTGGCAGGGCGGCATCTCGAAGTTGTTCGAGGGTCGCCTTGGCGAAAATACGCCGATGGGACCACCCCACTCCGGGGCGTCCGCCAGCAGGAACCCGCAATGCCCTTCAAACGTGAAACTCTCAAAGCCCTCGTCGCCGATGCCCAGCCGCTGACCGGCTGGGGGTTGCAGCGCTACCTGGCCGACCAGAGCCAGGTGCAGGTGCTGGACTGGGTCACCGATACAGATTCGCTGCTGCGCCAGTTGAGCGAACGCCCCGACCTCGATCTGCTGATCACCGAGATGGCCTTGCCCGGCTCGCGCGGGCGCGATGGCGTGCACTTGCTCGAATGGCTGCAGCGCAACTACCCGCAGCTCAAGGTGCTGGTCTACTCGGTATCGGGGGCGCCGCTGATGGCGCGGGCCTCGCTCAAGTGCGGCGCCAGCGCCTATGTCTGCAAGCGCAGCCCGTTGTCGGTACTGGACGAGGCGGTGACGCGGATTCGCCAGGGGCTGGCCTACACCGACCCCACCCTGCGCCCGCAGCGCCATACCGGCCAGCCGCTGAGCCCCACCGAGATCGACATCCTGCTCCGCCTGTCCCATGGCGCCACGGTCGGCGAGATCGCCGAGCGCACCAGCCGCAGCGTTTCCACCATCAGCACCCACAAGCGCAACGCCATGAGGAAGCTGGGCGTGACCAACGACGCGCAACTGGTGATCGCCGGCATGCTGGACTGGCTCGGGGAGTTCTGAGGCGCTCTGGCGCGCGGCCTGCGCCGATCATCGGCGGCGGGCTGTATCGGCATGTTTCCCTGCTACTGTTCTGGAACAGTTTCGAGTTTTTGGCTACTGTTTCGGTCCAATGCCCGAGGGATCGCCGCCATGAGCAATCTGCTTCTGTACCAACGCATCGCCCAGCAACTCGCCGAGGACATCCGCCGCGGCGTCTACCAGCCGGGCGAGCGCGTGCCCTCGGTACGCAAGCTGAGCACCCAGCTCAACGTCAGCCACGCCACCGTGCTGCAGGCCTACGCCACCCTGGAGGACCAGGGGCTGATCCGCGCGCGCCCGCAGTCCGGCTTCTACGTGCACCACACCCCGGCGCTGACCGCCTCGACCCCGGACATCGCGCGGGTCGAGCGTCCCGGCCTGGTGACCCGCAGCAGCATCATCAACCAGGTGCTGGCCGAGGCGCGCCGCGAGGGCGTGTTCCCCCTGGGCGCGGCGGTGCCCCACGTGGACTACCTGCCGGTGCGCGCGCTGCACCAGCAACTGGCCAAGGTCACCCGCTTCTCCAGCCCGCGGGCCTTCAGCTACATGTTCAGCCCCGGCTACGAGCCGCTGCGCCGCCAGGTGGCGATCCGCATGCGCGACGCCGGCGTGGTGGTCGACCCCAGCCAGGTGACCATCACCCACGGCTGCGTGGACGCCATCCACATGGCGCTGCGGGTGATGACCCGCCCCGGCGACCTGATCGCCACCGAATCGCCCAGCTACTACGGCCTGCTGCAACTGGCCGACATCCTCGGCCTGAAGGTCATCGAGATCCCCAGCGACCCGCTCACCGGCATCAGCCTGGAAGCCCTGCAGCTGGCCGCCAACCAGTGGCCGATCAAGGCCCTGGTGCTGACCGCGCGGCTGTCCAACCCGCTGGGCGGGACCATCCCCGAGGAGCGCCAGAAGCAACTGCTCAAGCTCACTTCCGAGCACAACATCGGGGTGATCGAGGACGACATCTACGGCGAGCTGATGTTCGACGAGGGCCAGACCAAGTCACTCAAGGCCCACGACCGCGAGGGCAGGGTGGTGTACTGCTCGAGCTTCTCCAAGACCATCTCGCCGGGGGTGCGCATCGGCTGGATCATCGCCGAGCGCTACCAGGAGGAAATCCGCCGCCTGCAGACCTTCACCACGCATTCGGCATGCACAGTGACGCAGATGGGCGTGGCCGCCTACCTGGAGAACGGCGGCTACGACCGCCACCTGCGCTACATCCGCCAGGAGTACCGCAAGAACATGACCGCCTACCAGTTGGCGGTGCAGCAGTACTTCCCCGAAGGCACGCAGATGACCCGGCCCAAGGGCGGCTTCATCCTCTGGGTCAGCCTGCCGGCCAAGGTGAACACCAAGGAACTGCACGTTCGCGCGCTGGAGCAGGGCATCAGCATCGCCCCGGGGCTGATCTTCAGCAACACCGAGCAGTTCAACAACTGCCTGCGCCTGACCTGCGGCATCCCCTGGAACCGCGAGGCGGAGCGGGCGATCATGACCCTCGGCATGCTGGCCTGCCAGCTGTGCCAGGAGGAGCAGATCGCTGCCTGAAACACCTGGGGTTGAATAGGGTTGATGCTTAACCCGTTTTGGCTGACGGCCTCGTCTGAAGGTTTGACTCCTTCACCGAGGCCGCCGTCATGTCCCTTCCCGCTTCCGCCTTCCGTCCCCTCGCCATCGGCCTGCTGCTGGCCGTGGGCGGTTGTGGCCAGTCCACCCAGCAACAGGCCGCCCAGCCTTCGATGACGAAACAGGCGCCTCGCGCCGACCTGGCCGTCAAGAGCGAGGCCCGCCGCGCCATGCCGGCCGCCGCCCCGATGCTGGAAAGCTACGCCCTGCCCGTGGCGCCCGAGCCGTTGCCAGCCGGTTATCGCGACCAGGACCGCGAGCAATACCAGAAGCTGGCGCAGAACCCGGTGCACAGCGTCGCCGAGGCGCCGGTGTCGACCTTCAGCATCGACATGGACACCGGCAGCTACGCCAACGTCCGCCGCCTGCTCAACGAGGGCCGCCTGCCGCCCCAGGGCGCGGTGCGCCTGGAAGAGATGCTCAACTACTTCCCCTATGCCTACGCGCCGCCCAGCGACGAGAGCCCCTTCGGCATCACCACCGAGCTGGCGCCGTCGCCGTGGAACCCGCACACCCGGCTGCTGCGCATCGGCATCAAGGCTTCGGAGCGCAGCGTCGAGCAACTGCCGCCGGCCAACCTGGTGTTCCTGGTGGACGTCTCCGGCTCCATGGACCGCCGCGAAGGCCTGCCGCTGGTGAAGGGCACCCTCAAGCTGCTGGTGGACCAGCTGCGGCCGCAGGACAAGGTGTCGCTGGTGGTCTATGCCGGCGACTCGCGGGTGGTGCTGGAACCCACCTCGGGCAAGGACAAGGCGAAGATCCGCGCCGCCATCGAGCAATTGCAGGCCGGCGGCTCCACCGCTGGCGCGGCAGGCATCGAACTGGCCTACCGCATGGCGCAGCAGGGCTTCATCGACAAGGGCATCAACCGCATCCTGCTGGCCACCGATGGCGACTTCAACGTCGGCGTCAGCGACTTCGACAGCCTCAAGGCCATGGCCGCCGAGAAGCGCCGCAGCGGGGTGTCGCTGACCACCCTGGGCTTCGGTGTGGACAACTACAACGAGCGCCTGATGGAACAACTGGCCGACGCCGGCGACGGCAACTACGCCTACATCGACAACCTGCGCGAGGCGCGCAAGGTGCTGGTGGAACAACTCGGCTCGACCCTCGCGGTGCTGGCGAAGAACGTGAAGCTCCAGCTGGAATTCAATCCCGCGCAGGTCAGCGAGTACCGCCTGCTGGGCTACGAGAACCGCGCGCTGAAGCGCGAGGACTTCAACAACGACCAGGTCGACGCCGGCGAGATCGGCGCCGGGCACACCGTCACCGCGCTCTACGAAATCGTCCCGAAAGGGCAGAAGGGCTGGCTCGAGCCGCTGCGCTACCAGGCCGAGGCCAAGCCCGCCGGCAAGGGCGACGAACTGGCCTGGCTGCGGGTGCGCTGGCAGAAGCCGGAGGGCGGGCCCAGCCAGCTCGTCGAACGCCCAATCGCCGCCAGCGGCGCCGGCGACCTGGCCCGGGCCAGCGACGACCTGCGCTTCGCCGCGGCGGTGGCGGCCTTCGCCCAGCAACTCGACGGCGCGCGCTACACCGGCGGCTTCGACCTGGGCGATACTCTGGCCCTGGCCCGAAGCGCGCGCGGCGAAGACCCGTTCGGCCTGCGCGGCGAATTCCTCCAGCTCGTCGAGCTGGCGCGCAGCCTGCAAACCCCCTTGGCGCGGAACCCCTGACTTGACCACGGACGAAGACGACGCCGCGCTGCTGCGGCGCTACCGCAAAGGCGATGCCGAGGCCTTCGCCACGCTCTACGCGCGCCATCGCCTGGGCCTGTACCGCTTCCTCTGCGGCCTGGGCGGCGACGTTGCCCAGGCCGAGGAAGTGTTCCAGGAAACCTGGCTGAGCCTGATCCGCAGCGACAGCGAGCCCGAGGGCCGGGCCAGCTTTCGCACCTGGCTGTACCGGATCGCCCGCAACCGGCTGATCGACCACTGGCGGCGCAACGGCCGGCGCAGCGCGCAGCACGAGGCCTTCGACGAGCAGTTGCACGGCGAGGCGCTGCCCGGCGAGGCCGAGGACCCGCTGCGGCAACTGAGCCTGAGCCGCGACCGCGAGCGCCTGCAGCAGGCCCTGGAGGCATTGCCCGGCGAGCAGCGCGAAGTGTTCCTGCTGCGCGCCCACGGCGACCTGGAGCTGCAGGAGATCGCCGAACTGACCCGCACGCCTGCCGAGACGGTGAAGAGCCGCCTGCGCTACGCGTTGCAGAAACTGCGCCGGTTGCTCGCCGACCCGGCGGCGACCCAGGAGGTAGCCCCATGACCCGCCATCCGCAGCGGCCGGACGTCGAGGAAGCCGAGCTGCTCGAGCATTTCCGCCGGCACGGCGGCGAGCAGCCCCCGGCGCAGCTGGACGCCCGCATCCTGGCCGCGGCCCGCGCCGCCGTGCAGCCGCGCGCGAGCGCCTGGCAACGCCTGGGCCGCTGGCTGTTCGGCCGGCCACAGCGCTGGTCGGTGGCCCTGGCCGGGGTGGCGACCCTGGGCATCGGCCTGAGCCTGGCTTTGCGCACCTTCGAGGAAGCCCCGCGCTACGACGCCGTCGCGCCGGCCATGGCCCCGGCGCCCAAGGCCGAATCCATGGCCCGCTCCGCCCGCCAGGCCGCCCCGGCGCTGTACTCGGCGCCGGCCGCCCCCGCCGCGGCGCCGACGCCGCAGCTGGAGCAGCGCAAGCAGATGGCGGAAAGCGCGGTAGCCGCCGACGAGGCAGCGCCCATGGCCAAGCGCAGCGCCGAACCGGCCCCGGCGGAACCGCAGGCCAGCCTGCGGCGCCTGGCCGAGCTGCGGCGGCAGGGCGACCAGGCGGCCGCCAAGAGGCTGCGCGAGGACCTGCAGCGGCGTTATCCGCGCTTGGACATAGACGCCGAGCTGCGGCGCCTGGAGGCCCGCCCTTGAGAGCCTGAGCGCGTCTATCGGAATTGCCTTCGGATTGGTCCGAGCCTCTTGTCTTACAGATCAACTAAGGCGAGGATGGCGCGCCCCTGGCCATTTGCCTGCCCCGTGATGTTGCGACGCTTCGTTCTGCTGACCCTCCTGCCGCTGTTGCTGAGCGCCTGCGGCGATGCCGACAAGGCGCCGCCGGCCAAGGCCGAGGCGCCCGCGGTGGCGCCTGCCGCCCCGGCGGAAAAGGCCCCGCCGCCCGAACCCGCGGCGCAGCCCAGGCCGGCGCCCGCCGCCAGCGCGAAGCCGGCCGCGCCCAAGGCGGAACTGGGCAAGCCCCTGGCCCCCGAGCGCCTGCCGGTGGCCGACGCCAAGCCGAAGAAAGCCGCCGAACCCAGCGTGAACAAGCCGCTGCCGCCCTCCAAGCTCGACCTGCGCCTGCCCAGGGACGTGCTGCACGGCCTGGAACCGGGCCGCGCCCTGCGCGAGGACCTGGACAAGCCGCTGCTGCCGCCGATGTTCGAGGAGAAGGAGAGCCCGTTCCAGGTGGGTGGCCGGTTGATCCAGCGGGAGCGCGGGGAGCGTAGCGATCCCAGTGACGACAGCTGGCATTCGGAGATTCGTGGGGCGGAGGTGCAGTTTCAGTTTCGGAATTGAGTTGGGGGGCTCTTCGTAGGAGCGAGTTTGCTCGCGAACAGCCGAGTCAAGCTCGACTCCGGAGCGATGTCGAAGTCCGTCCCCTCTCCCCAGCCCTCTCCCTGAAGGGAGAGGGGGCTTGTTCGTGCCGAGAGAAGGAATGGCCTCAACCTGAAACCACCGGCGTGTCCGGCTAACTCAAGAGCATCCGCACACACCGAACGGTTCCCTCTCCCTTCAGGGAGAGGGTTAGGGAGAGGGCGCTCTTCAGAGCCAGCACCGAAGCCACCCGCAGCCCCCCTTCGCGAGCAAGCTCGCTCCCACGAAAGAAAAGCCTGTCAGAACCGATGTTCCCCGCGCTGGATGGCCCCGAACACCCCCTCATCCAGCAGCCGATAATCCACCTCCCCCGGCAACCGCACGAACAGCGCCTCGCCAACCTGCCGCGGATCGAACCCGGCGCTCTTCAGGTCCGCCTTCTTGTACTTGAAGGTCCCGGTGGTTTCCACCTGCTGCAGCAGGCGCAGGAACAGCGGCACGGCGTAGGCCGGCAGCTCGCGGTCCAGGTGTTCGGCCAGTGCCTGGCCGTCCAGCGCCTGGCCGGGCGCCAGGCGTAGCGCGGCCATGCCGCAGCGGCCGTCGGTGCCGGGGATTTCCACGCCGTAGACCACCGCGTCTTCCACGCCGGGGAAGGCGCCGAGGACGTTTTCCACCTCGGTGGTGGAGACGTTCTCGCCCTTCCAGCGGAAGGTGTCACCCAGGCGGTCGACGAACTGGGTGTGCTTGAAGCCCAGGTCGCGCATCAGGTCGCCGGTGTTGAACCAGGCGTCGCCCTGCTTGAACACGTCGCGGTAGATCACCGCCTGGGTCTTGGCCGGGTCGGTGTAGCCGTCGAACGGCCACTTGTCGCTGATCTCGCTGATCAGCAGGCCCGACTCGCCCTTGCCGACCTTCTCCATGAAGCCCTTGGCATCGCGCAGCGGCCGGTCGTTTTCCAGGTCGTAGCGGACGATGGCGTAGGTGGCCGGGGAGAAGCCCACGGTGTTGTCGAAATTGAACACGTTGGTGAAGCCGATGTTGCCCTCGCTGGCGGCATAGAACTCGGTGATGCGCTCGATGCCGAAGCGCGCCTTGAACTCGCCCCAGATGGACGGGCGCAGGCCGTTGCCGATCATGCAGGTCAGGCTGTTGTCGCGCTCTTCCTCGCAGGGCGGCTGGTTGAGCAGGTAGCGGCACAGTTCGCCGATATAGCCGAAGCAGGTCGCGTTGTAATGGCGCACGTCCTTCCAGAAGGCCTTGGCGGAGAACTTGCGGCGCAGGGCGATGGCCGCGCCGCCGGCCAGCACCGCGCTCCAGCACACGGTGACGGCGTTGTTGTGGTAGCAGGGCAGGGTCAGGTAGAGCACGTCTTCGCGGCCCAGGCCCAGGCCGGAGTGGCCGAAGCCGCCATAGGCCTTGATCCAGCGCCCGTGGCTCATGATCGAGGCCTTCGGCAGGCCGGTGGTGCCGGAGGTGTAGATGTAGAAGCAGGCGTCCTTCAGGCGCACCTGGGTGGTTTCCGCCAGGTTGTCGGAGCTTTGGGCCTGGGCCAGGCGCATCAGGTTGGCCCAGCCCGCCGGGGCCTGGCCGGGGTCGCGCAGGGTGTCGTCGTCGGCCACCCAGTACAGGCGTTCGGCGCCGCCCTGCAGGTTGGCGCGGACTTCGTCGAAGGCCTCGCGCAGTTCTTCGCCGACCACGAAGTGGCCGGGGCTGACCAGGTTCAGGCTGTGGGCCAGCACCTGGCCGCGCTGGGTGGTGTTGATCAGCGCGCCCACGGCGCCGAGCTTGGCCAGGGCGGCGAGGGTCACCAGCAGTTCGGCGCGGTTCTCCAGCATCACCGCGACCACGCTGGCGTGCTTCACGCCCTCGGCCTGGAAGGCGCGGGCCAGGCGGTTGGCCCAGCCGTTGAACAGGGCGTAGGACAGGCGCCGCTGGCCCTCCAGCAGGGCCGGGGCGTCCGGGTACAGGCGCGCCGCGCGCTCCAGGGCCCAGCCCAGGGACAGGTTCTTCTCGCGGTTGCGGATGCCGGTGTAGTAGAGCCCGCGCAGCATGCGCGGCACGCGCCCGAGGGTGGCGGGCAGGTGGGCGATGAAGCGGGTGGGGGTGATCAGGTCGGCATGGCTCATTGACGCGGGCCCTTGTTGTCGTTGTTGTCTGGCGTGTGCACGCCCGTTCGACTCTAGGACGCTGGCGAGGCTGGGGCTATGACTCTGGCGCGTTTTGCGGGGGGCAGTTGGGTCAAGGGGGAGCTGGAAGCTTGAAGCCGGAAGCTGGAAGTCAAAAGCTGCGACGCCTTCAGCCTTTAGCCCAGAAACAGATCCGGCACCAGCGGCCCGCCCTGCGGATCGAAGCGGTATTGCTCGAAGTCGCTCACGCCCTGTTCGCGGAGGATGTCTTCGTCGATCAGCAGGCGCCCGCTGATGCTGCGGCCCGTGCTGCTTAGGATGGCGTGGGCGGCGTCGGCCATGATCGCCGGCGTGCGGGCGCGCTTGAAGGCGTCGCGGCTGCCCAGTTCGAACTCGATGGCGGCGGTGGCGATCATGGTCTTCGGCCACAGGGCGTTGACGCTGATGCCGTACTTCCCGAACTCCTCGTGCATGCCGAGGGTGAGCATGCTCATGCCGTACTTGGTGACCGTGTAGGGGCCGTGCTGGGCGAACCATTTTTCGGCCAGGTTCAGCGGCGGCGACAGGCTGAGGATGTGGCCCTGGCTCTGCTTCAGGTAGGGCAGGGCGGCCTGGCTGCAGACCATCACCGCGCGGGTGTTGATCTGGTACATCAGGTCGAAGCGCTTGGGCTCCAGGCGCTCCACGCCCACCAGCTTGATGGCGCCGGCGTTGTTGACCAGCCCATCGATGCCGCCGAAGTGCTCGGCGGCGCGGGCCATGGCCTCGCGCACGGCGTTCTCGTCGCGCACGTCCAGCTGCAGGGCCAGGGCCTTGCCGCCGGCGGCCTCGACTTCCTCGGCGACGCTGTGGATGGTGCCGGCGAGCTTCGGATGGGGTTCGGCGCTTTTCGCCGCGATCACGACGTTGGCGCCGTCGCGCGCGGCGCGCAGGGCGATCTCGCGGCCGATGCCGCGGCTGGCGCCGGTGATGAAGAGGGTCTTGGCGTTCAGGGACATGGTTCGGCTCCGTGTTCTTGTTGTGTTCGGACTGCACTTCTTGTAGGAGCGAGCTTGCTCGCGAATGGGGTTTCCCGGCGGTTCTGGTGCGTTGGGTTGACTCCGTTCCCTCTCCCTAACCCTCTCCCTGAAGGGAGAGGGTTAGGGAGAGGGCGCTCTTCAGGCCCAGCACCGAAGCCACCAGCAGAACCCCCTTCGCGAGCAAGCCTGCTCCTACGAAAAGCGTTTCAGGCGTCTTCGGCCTCCACCTCCACCAGCAACTGGCGGCTCTTGACCTGTTCGCCCTTGCTCACCTGGATGCGGCGGATAATGCCGTCGACCCCGGCCTTGAGCGGATGTTCCATCTTCATCGCCTCCAGCACGAGCAGCAACTGGCCCTTGCTGACCCGCGCGCCTTCGCTGACCAGCACGTCGACGATGGCGCCGTCCATCGGCGCCTTGACCGTGCCGGACGCCGCGCCGCCCTGGGTGCCGGCGGGCTCGTGGGTGACGTCGCGCAGTTCCAGGTTGCCGCCGGCGCCATACAGCCAGACGCGTTCGCCTTGGGTGTGATGGGCGATGCGTCGGCGGATGCCGTTGACCTCGGCGACCACCCAGCGCTCGTCGATGGCGATCAGGCTCAGCGCCACCACCGATTCGCCGATGTAGGCCAGCAGCTTGGGCTGCGCGCCGGGCTCCAGCACGTCCAGCTCCACCGCGTGCTTCTGCTCGCCGTCGTGCAACTGGTAGCGCCAGGGCAGGCTGCCGGCGTTGCGCCAACCGGCCAGGCCGCCCTGGTGCGCGCGGGCGCTGGCCGAGGCCTGGTAGAGCAGGGCGGCGGCCAGGGCCAGTTCGGCGGGCTGTGGCGCCTGCGGGCGCAGGCTGGGGTCGTCGGCGAAGTGTTCGGCGATGAACGCCGTGGTGGCGTTGCCGGCGGCGAATTCGGGGTGCCGGAGCAGGTTGGCGAGGAAGCGCTGGTTGGCCTTCACCCCGAGCAGCACGCAGTCCTCCACGGCGCGCACGAGCTTGCGCCGGGCCTCGTCGCGGGTGGCGCCGTAGGCGATCACCTTGGCCAGCATGGGGTCGTAGAAGGGCGTCACCGCCTGGCCTTCCACCAGGCCGTGGTCGATGCGGATGCCGTCCAGCAGCGGCGGCTCCCAGCGCAGCACTTCGCCGGTCTGCGGCAGGAATCCGCTGGCGGCGTCCTCGGCGTACAGGCGCACCTCGATGGCATGGCCGCGCAGCGGGATTTCCTCCTGCTTCAGCGGCAGCGGCTGGCCCTCGGCCACGCGGATCTGCCAGGCCACCAGGTCCTGGCCGGTGACCAGCTCGGTGACCGGGTGCTCGACCTGCAGGCGGGTGTTCATCTCCAGGAAGTAGAAGGCGCCGCTGGCGTCCAGCAGGAACTCCACGGTGCCGGCGCCGACGTAGTTCACCCGCGCCGCCGCCTTCACCGCCGCCTCGCCCATGGCCTGGCGCAGTTCGGCGCCGAGCACCGGGCAGGGCGCTTCCTCGATGACCTTCTGGTGGCGGCGCTGCACCGAGCAGTCGCGCTCGCCGAGGTAGACGAGGTTGCCGTGGCTGTCGCCGAACACCTGGATTTCCACGTGGCGCGGGCGGATCACCGCCTTTTCCAGGATCAGCTCGTCGCTGCCGAAGGCGTTCAGCGCTTCGGAGCGCGCGGTGCGCAGTTGCGCGGCCAGCTCGTCGGCCGCCTGCACCAGGCGCATGCCGCGGCCGCCGCCGCCGGCGCTGGCCTTGATCATCAGCGGGTAGCCGATGCGCTCGGCCTCGCGGGCCAGGGTGGCGTCGTCCTGCTCGGCGCCTTCGTAGCCGGGGATGCAGGGCACGCCGGCTTCGAGCATGGCCAGCTTGGACAGGCGCTTGCTGCCCATCAGGTGGATGGCTTCCACGCCGGGGCCGATGAAGACGATGCCGGCGGCCTCGCAGGCGCGGGCGAATCCGGCGTTCTCCGAGAGGAAGCCGTAGCCAGGATGCACGGCGCCGGCGCCGGTGCGCTGAGCTGCGTCGAGGATGGCGGCGGCCTTCAGGTAGGACTGGCCGACCGGCGCCGGGCCGATGCACACGGCCTCGTCGGCCAGTTGCACGTGGCGCGCCTCGGCGTCGGCCTCGCTGTACACCGCCACCGTGCGGTAGCCCAGGGCCTGGGCGGTGCGGATCACCCGGCAGGCGATCTCGCCGCGGTTGGCGATGAGGATCTTGTCGAAGCTGGGCATGCTGGTTTCCCTCTCCCCAACCCTCTCCCTGAAGGGAGAGGGGGCTGTCTGTTGCGGACGGCGGCTACTGCGCCCACTGCGGTTTGCGTTTCTGCACGAAGGCCAGGGTGCCTTCGGCGCCTTCCGCGCCGGTCACGGCGGCGGCGAACTGTTTTGCGGCCTCGTCCAGCAGCGGGCCCAGGGCCTCGGTCTCGCTGGCCAGCAGCAGCGCCTTGGTCTGCGCGTTGGCGCCGGGGGCACAGCGGCGCACTTGTTCCAGGCATTCCGCCAGGCGCTGGCCGAGCGCATCGGCACTGGCCTCGCTGAAGTGCACCAAGCCCAGGCGCAGCGCCTCGCGGCCGTCGAAGCGGGCGGCAGTGAGCGCCAGGCGGCGGGCCTGGGTCAGGCCGATGCGCTTGACCACGAAGGGGGCGATCTGCGCCGGCAGGATGCCCAGGCTGGTTTCCGGCAGGCCGAACTGGGCGCCGTCGGCGGCGATGGCGATGTCCGACACGCAGGCCAGGCCGAAGCCGCCGCCGAGCACCGCGCCTTCCAGCACGGCGACCAGCACCTGCGGCTGCGCCTGGGCCTCTTCCAGCAGGCCGCCGAAGGCGCGGTTCAGCGCGGCGTAGGCGTCCGGGCCGGCGGCGCGGGCGCCGGCCATGTCCTTGATGTCGCCGCCGGCGCAGAAGTGCCCGCCGGCGCCGCGCAGGACGATGGTGCGCACTTCGCGTTCATCGCGCACCGCGGCCAGCACCGCGCGCAGTTCGCCGACCATGGCCAGGCTCATGGCGTTACGGCTGTCCGGGCGGTCGAGGGTGACGTGCAGCACGCCGCCTTCGCGTTCCAGCAGCAGGGTTTCGCAGTTCGGCAATTCGCTCATGCCGCAAATCCTCATACGATCGCTTCAGGCTTCAGGCTTCAGGCTTCAGGCTTCAGGCTTCAGGCTTCAGGCTTCAGGCTTCAGGCCAGGGCGACGCATCGCCTGCCGCCTGTAGCCTGCCGCCGCTCTCAGCCCTTCTTCTTGCCCGGGAGGGTGCCCATCAGCTTGCAGATGATGCCGAGCATGATCTCGTCGGCGCCGCCGCCGATGGACACCAGGCGGGTGTCGCGGTAGGCGCGGGAGATCGGGTTCTCCCACATGAAGCCCTGGCCGCCCCAGTACTGCAGGCAGGCGTCGGTGACCTCGCGGGCCAGGCGGCCGACCTTGAGCTTGGCCATGGAGGCCAGGCGCGTCACGTCCTTGCCGCGGATGTACTGCTCGGTGGCCTGGTAGGTGAGGGCGCGCAGGCACTCGATCTCGGTCATCAGCTCGGCCATGCGGAAGTGGATGACCTGGTTGTCGATCAACGCCTGGCCGAAGGTCTTGCGCTCCTTGCAGTAGTCGATGGTGGCGTTGACGCAGTACTCCATGCCCTTGATCCCGCTGGCCGCGCCGAACAGGCGCTCCTCCTGGAACTGCAGCATCTGCATCATGAAGCCCGCGCCCTCGGCGCCGATGCGGTTGCGCTGCGGCACGCGCACGTCGTCGAAGAACACCTGGGCGGTCTCCGAGCTGCGCATGCCGAGCTTGTCCAGGTGCGGGCTGACGCTGATGCCCTTGCTTTTCATCGGCACCATGATCAGCGACTTGTTGACGTGGGGCTTGTCGTCGGAGGTATTGGCCAGCAGGCAGATGAAGTCGGCCGACGGCGAGTTGGTGATCCACATCTTGCTGCCGTTGATGACGTAGTCGTCGCCATCCTTGCGCGCGGTGGTCTTCAGCCCGGCCACGTCGGAACCGGCGCCGACCTCGGAGACGCCGATGCAGCCGACCATCTCGCCGGCGATGGCCGGGCGCAGGAACTCCTCGCGCAGCTCGTCGGAGCCGAAGCGGGCGAGGGCCGGGGTGCACATGTCGGTCTGCACGCCGATGGACATGGGCACGCCGCCGCAGTGGATGGTGCCGAACTCCTCGGCGGCGACCACCGAGTAGCTGTAGTCCAGGCCCATGCCACCGAACTTCTCCGGCTTGGAGATGCCCAGCAGGCCGAGGGCGCCGGCCTTCCTGAACACTTCGTGGATGGGGAAGCGGCCGTCCTTTTCCCACTGGTCGACGTAGGGGTTGATCTCCTTGTCGACGAAGTTGCGGACGGTGCGGCGGAGTTCTTCGTGTTCCTGGGTGAAGAGCATTTGTTGTTTTCCTCCTGAGCCTTGGGTGTTCACTTCCCTTTCCCCTCTCCCCAACCCTCTCCCTGAAGGGAGAGGGGGCTGTTCGGAGCGGGCGGGAGGTTCGCTTTACGCCGGATCGCTTTGGCACCCTCTCCCCTGGGAGAGGGCGCCTGTATCAGAACCTCGCTACCCCGAAACTGTTGCCCTTGAGCGGCCGTACCGCCGCCTCCGTGCAGATGTCCAGCAGATAGCCCAGCAGCCGGCGGCTGTCGCGCGGGTCGATCAGCCCGTCGTCCCACAGGCTGGCGGTGCCGTAGAGCGCGGTGGACTGGGCGTCGAGCTTCTGCGCGGTCATCTGTTCGAGCATGTCGAGCATCTTCGCGTCGGCCTCCTTGCCCTCCTTGGCGTGCTTTTCCTCGGTGACGATGCGCAGCACCTTGCCGGCCTGGGCGCCGCCCATCACCGCGGTGCGGCTGTTCGGCCAGGCGAAGATGAAGCGCGGGTCCAGGCCGCGGCCGCACATGGCGTAGTTGCCGGCGCCGTAGGAGCCGCCGACGACGAGGGTGAGCTTGGGCACCGTGGCGTTGGCCACCGCCTGGATCATCTTCGAGCCGTGCTTGATCACGCCCAGGCGCTCGGACTCGGTGCCGACCATGAAGCCGGTGGTGTTGTGCAGGAACAGGATGGGCGTGTTGCTCTGCTCGCACAGCTGGATGAACTGCGCCGCCTTGGCCGCGCCCTGCGGGGTGATCGGGCCGTTGTTGCCGATCAGGCCGCAGGCGTGGCCCTCGATGTGCAGGTGGCCGCAGACGGTCTGGGCGTCGAATTCGTTCTTGAAGGCGAGGAAGCGCGAACCGTCGGCGATGCGCGCGATGATCTCGCGCACGTCGTAGGGCTTGCGGGCGTCCGCCGGGACCACCCCGAGCAGTTCCTCGGCCGGGTACAGCGGCTCGTCCCATTGCCTGGCCGGGCGCGCCGGCAGCTGGGCGTTCCACGGCAGCGCGGCGAGAATCTCGCGGGCCAGGCGCACGCCGTCGGCGTCGTTCTCGGCCAGGTACTCGGCGGTGCCGGCGACCTGGGCGTGCAGCTCGGCGCCGCCCAGTTCCTCGTCCGTGGCCACCTCGCCGGTGGCGGCCTTGAGCAGCGGCGGGCCGGCGAGGAACATCTTGGCCTTGCCGCGCACCACCACCACGTAGTCCGACAGCCCCGGCTGGTAGGCGCCGCCGGCGGTGCTGGAGCCGTGCACCACGGTGACCTGCGGGATGCCGGCGGCCGACAGCCGCGCCTGGTTGGCGAAGCCGCGGGCGCCCTCGACGAAGATTTCCGCCGCGTAGTTGAGGTTGGCGCCGCCGCTCTCGGTCAGGGCCACCAGCGGCAGCTTGTTCTCCAGCGCCACCTGCTGCAGGCGCAGGGTCTTCTTCAGCCCGGTGGGCGAGATGGTGCCGCCCTTGATCGCGCTGTTGCTGGCGCTGACCAGGCAGCGCACCCCGGCCACGTAGCCGATGCCGGAGATGATGCCGCCGCCGGCCTGGGTGCCGTCCTTGTCGTCGTGCAACTTGTAGCCGGCCAGGGAGCAGAGTTCGAGGAAGGGCGCGCCGGGGTCGAGCAGCAGGTTCAGGCGTTCGCGCGGCAGCAGCTGGCCGCGCTTGTCGAACTTCGGCTTGGCCTCGGCGGCCTTGTCCAGCACCTTCTGCTCGACTTCGCGGAAGCTCGCCACGGCGGCCAGCATGGCCTCGCGGTTGCGGGCGAAGTCCTCGCTCTGGGTGTCGATTTCCGACTGGATCACCGGCATGGCTTACTCCTGGTCCTTCAGCACGTCGGGCAGGTAGGCGCGGTGGAAGCCGTTGTAGGAGCGGCTCTGCCCGGGCTTGGCCTTGCTCAGCGGGAAGGCGCGGCTGCCCTGGCTGGCGGCGCCGTCGATGCGGATGGTGTTGCCGCTGATGAAGGCGGCGCCGGGGGAGAGCAGGAAGACGATGGCGGAGGCCACTTCCGATTCGGTGCCGATGCGCTTGAGCGGCACGTGCTCGCGCAGGGTGGGGATCACCGCCTTGAACGCGCCCTCGTAGGTGTCCATGCCGCTGGAGGCGATCCAGCCCGGCGCCACGGCGTTGACCCGCACCCCGGCGTGGCCCCACTCGACGGCGGCGGTCTTGGTGAAGTTCTCCATGCCGGCGCGGGCGGCGCCGGAGTGGCCCATGCCGGGCATGCCGCCCCACATGTCGGCGAGCATGTTGACGATGCTGCCGCCGGTCTTGCTCATGCTCTGGTTGAACACTTCGCGGGCCATCAGGAAGCCGCCCACCAGGTTGGTGCGCACCACCGCCTCGAAGCCCTTGAGGTTGATCGAGGCCAGCGGCGCGGGGTACTGGCCGCCGGCGTTGTTGACCAGGTGGTGGATCGGCCCGCGCTCGGCGAGCACCTGCGCCACCAGCGCCTTCACCGCCTCCTCGTCGCGGATGTCGCAGCTGTGCCAGCTGGCGCTGCCGCCGTCCTCGACGATCTCGCCGGCGGTCTTCTCCAGCTTCTCGGCCTTGCGCCCGACCAGCACCACGTGGGCGCCCAGGGCCGCCAGCTCATGGGCGGTGCAGCGGCCGATGCCGCTGCCGCCGCCGGTGACGATTACAGTCTGGCCGGCGAACAGGCCGGGCTTGAAGATCGAGTCGTATGCCATTGTTCTTGTCGTCCTGCTCAAGCGTTCGTTCTTGTCGTAGAAGAGCTGAGTTCATCGGCGATGTGCTGCGGCACCGCCACCGGGAATTCCAGCAGTTGCTGGGCGAAGGCCTTGCCCTGCGGGTCGATGCGCAGGCTGGCCACGCCGCCGCCGCCCAGGGCGTGCTCCAGCAGGAAGTTCAGGCTGTGGCTGGCCGGCAGGTACCAGCGGCTGACGCGGCCCAGCTGCGGGTCCAGCACGTGCTGCATCCACTCGGCCACTGCGCCTTCGCTCAGCGCCTCGGCGATCCACGGCAGGTATTCGGGCTTGCGCGCCATCACGCCGATGTTGCTGTGGTCGCCCTTGTCGCCGGAGCGCGCCACCGCCAGCTTCACCAGCGGCGCGCTGGCCGTGGCCTGGCCGGTGGCGGCAGGGGCTTGCGCGGCCTCGGCCAGGTTCGCCGGGTCGAAGTGCTCCAGCTGCGGCAGGGCGACGGCATGGCTGTCCTCGCCGATGCGCACCGCCAGTTGGCAGCGCGCCTTGTCCACCAGGAAGGAGAACAGGCGGATCACCGGGTAAACCGTGGGCCGCCCGCCGACGATGCCGGTCAGGCCCGGGGCCATGCCGGTGGCGGCCTGGGCGATCTCGCGGGAGAACAGCACCAGCGCCTCCTTGCGGGCGTGGCGCACGGCGAGCTTGACCACGATCTCGCGGCTGTCCTGGCGGCGGCCGTGGGGGCCGTAGGTGGCCTCGCTGCCGAGCAGTTCGATGCTGGTTTCGCGGTAGGGGCCCCAGCCGCGTTCGGCGAACATCTCCTCGGTCCTGGCGATGATCGCCCGGCTCACGCGCTCGGCCTTCTTCACAGCGTCGATGCCGGCGATCAGGCAACTGGCGGTGCAGCGGAAACCGTCGGGGTAGGTGGCGCTGACCTTGTACTGGCCGGTGGGCGGCAGGCCGCGGGCGCCGCTGAGGGCGACGCGGTCGGCGCCGGCCTGGCGCAGTTGCACGCCGGTGAAGTCGCAGACCACGTCGGGCAGCAGGTAGGCGCGCGGGTCGCCGATCTCGTAGAGCATCTGCTCGCCGACGCTCAGCGGGGTGACCAGGCCGCCGGTGCCCTGCGGCTTGGTGACCACGAAGTCGCCGCTGGCCTGCACTTCGACGATGGGGAAGCCGATGTGCTCGTAGTCCGGCACGCTTTCCCAGTCGGTGAAGTTGCCGCCGGTGCACTGCGCGCCGCATTCGATGATGTGCCCGGCCAGCGCGGCCTGGGCCAGTTTGTCGTAGTCGTTCCAGGCCCAGCCGAACTCGTGCACCAGGGCGGCGCTGACCACCGCGCTGTCCACCACGCGGCCGGTGATGACGATGTCCGCGCCCAGCGCCAGTGCTTCGACGATGCCGGGCGCGCCCAGGTAGGCGTTCATCGACACGCACATCGGCGGCAGCGGCGTGCCGCTGAACATTTCCACGGTCCCGGCCCTGGCCAGTTCGCCGGCCTGGGGCAGCAGATTGTCGCCCTCCAACACGGCGATCTTCAGCTGCACCCCGGCCTTCTCGCAGGCGGCCGCCAGGGCCTTGGCGCAGGCCTGCGGGTTGACCCCGCCGGCATTGCTGACGACGCGGACGCGCTTGCCGGCGATCTCGCCCAGCAGCGGCGCCAGCACCTCGACGAAGTCGGTGGCGTAGCCCGCCTCGGGGGTCTTCAGGCGCGCGCCGGCCATGATCGACAGGGTGATTTCGGCCAGGTAGTCGAACACCAGGTAGTCCAGCTCGGCGCCCTTCACCAGCTGGGCGGCGGCGCTGCAGGTGTCGCCCCAGAACGCCGAGGCGCAGCCGATGCGTACGGTCTTGGTCATTGTTCTGCCCGTGACGGTCGAGAGATGTTTCGACATTACCAAGCAAGCGCTTGGTTGAAAAGAGGGCATAAGCGCCAGACAACCCAACCAAGTGATGGCCAAGCGCTTGCTTGGTTGCCGCTGCAGGCATACATTTCACCTGTATGCACAAGTACTTGCGTGGCGATCATGGAATCGCCCTGAACAGTGGTGGCCGGATGGCGGACGAGGGGAGAGCAGAGCGTGGATGACCAGAAAGCGCGCGAAGTGATGCTGGAGCTGGTGGCGAACGGGCAGGTCACCGACCCGGAGAGCGCCCGCGGCAAGCTGCTGCAGACCGCCGCCCACCTGTTCCGCGCCAAGGGCTACGAACGCACCACGGTGCGCGACCTGGCCGGCGCCGTGGGCATCCAGTCCGGCAGCATCTTCCACCACTTCAAGAGCAAGGACGAAATCCTGCGCTCGGTGATGGAGGAGACCATCCTCTACAACACCGCGCTGATGCGCGCCGCCCTGGCCGACGCCGAGGATTTGCGCGAGCGCCTGCTGGCGCTGATCCGCTGCGAGCTGCAATCGATCATGGGCGGCACCGGCGAGGCCATGGCGGTGCTGGTCTACGAGTGGCGCTCGCTGTCGCCGGAGGGCCAGGCCTACATCCTCGGCCTGCGCGACATCTACGAGCAGATGTGGCTGGACGTGCTCGGCGAGGCGCGCGCCGCCGGCTACTGCGAGGGCGACCCGTTCATCCTGCGGCGTTTCCTCACCGGCGCGCTGTCCTGGACCATGACCTGGTTCCGCCAGGACGGCAGCATGACCCTCGACGACCTGGCCGAGCAGGCCCTGCTGCTGGTCTACAAGGTCGCCTGATCAGCCCAGGCCCAGGTGCAGCGGGTAGCTCAGCAGCAGCAGGTGCACGCTGTTGACCACCCCGTGCAGGAGGATGGGCACCAGCATGCGCCCGCTGAAGTGCAGCGCCAGGCCGTAGCCGAGCCCGGCGATGCCGGCCACCACGGCGAACTGGCCGCTGAAGGGCAGGTGCGCCAGGCCGAACAGCAGGCTGCTGACAATGATCCCGGCGGGGGCGCCCAGGCGCTCCACCAGCGAGGTCTGCAACAGGCCGCGGAAGATCAGTTCCTCGGTCAGGGCGATCACCGCGAAATTCACCAATAGCCAGATCCACAGGCCGTCGGGCCATTTCGGCCGCCACACCACCAGGCCCAGGGCGGTGGCCAGCAGCGGCACGGCGAACAGGGTGGCGACCACGGTGATGCCGGCATAGTCCGGCGAGGCCCCTGCCAGCGGCGGCCGGCGCAGCCACCAGGCGAGCAGGGTGACGCCGGCCAGCGCCTTGTCCCAGGACAGGCGCAGCGCGTAGGCCGGGGCGTCGGCGGAGAGCTGCCGCGGCGGCCAGAGCGTCCACGACTGGGTGCCGGGCAGCAGGTGCGCGGCCAGGGCGAAGCTCGCCAGCAGGCACACCGGCCACCAGAGCAGCCAGGGCAGGCGTTGTTCGCCGTAGAGTGTCCAGGCGACGAAGAGTGCGCCTATCAAGAGCCCCAGGGGTTGGACGAATCCGAGGGCGAAACCGCCGAGCAGGAGCAACCCTGGCAGCAGCGGGAGTAGCTTCCTGAGCATCGTGTCCTCCATCCACCGGCCGCAGTCTAGGCAATTCGCCCTGCCTGATCCATGCCTGCGGCGGTGAATGAGGGAAATGACCTCGGGCGCCGGGGCGGCCGGCGGCGCTCAGCGCTTGTCGTCGCGGGCGTCCTGGGCGTCCATTTCGGCGTTGCGCTGATGGATGCGCTTGAGCTGCTCCTCGGTCAGCGGCAGCTTGCGGGCGCTGTCGCGCAGCAGCAACAGGCCGCCGAGGATGGAGCCCAGGGCGAGGGCGATGATCAACCAGGCGTACCAGGGCATGGCGTTCTCCTTGGGATGCGAGCTTTCACCATAAACCCGCGCGCCCGGCTTGTCAGTGTGTGGCGGTGGCCGGACGCAGGCTTGTTGCCGGCGTATGACCTTCCCGTGAAGGATGCGTGGCGCGCGACCGCTGTCACATGATGGCAATCTGGACCTGATTGACTGGCGGACATTTCAGCCAGCGGAGTCCGCCGATGACCACCAGCGCCCTGCACGCACTCCTGCGCGCCGTGGAACCGCTGCAGGCGCAGATGAGCCTCAGCGACGTCGCCGACCGCCTGCTCACCGCCGAGCACCGCGCCTTCCTCTCGCTGCCGGTGGTGGACGGGCAGGGCCGCCCGCTGGGGCTGATCAGCCGCTACACCCTGCAGGACATCTTCATGCAGCGCTTCGGCCGCGACCTCTGGGGCCGCCGCCCGGTCAGCGAGATGATGAACGCAAGCCCCTTGCGGGTGGATATCGAATGGAGCCTGGAACAGGCGGCGCAGCAGGTCACCGCGCAACTGAAGTACCCGATCACCGAGGACTTCATCCTGGTCGACGGCGAAGGCGCCTACCTGGGCCTGGGCACCGTGCTCGACCTGCTCAAGGCCATGGAGGCGCGCATCGCCCAGCGCAACCGCGTGCTGCGCAAGGCCCTGGTCGACCTGCGGGAATCCCAGGCGCAGCTGGTGCAGTCGGAGAAGATGGCCTCCCTGGGGCAGATGGTCGCCGGCGTCGCCCACGAGCTGAACACCCCGCTGGGCTACGTGCGCAACAACCTCGAACTGATCCGCGAACAGCTCCTGCCGCTGCTGCAACTGGCCGAGAGCCAGGCCGAGCTGGCGGACTGCCTGAACGACGCGGCCTGCGACGAGGCGCGCCTGGCCCGCGCGCTGCAAACCGCCGGGCAGGTGCGCGCGGAAGCCGCCCTGGAGCAACTGCTGGGCGACCTCGACCAGCTATTCGGCGACACCACCTACGGCCTGGCGCAGATCGGCGAGCTGGTCGGCGGGCTCAAGGACTTCGCCCGCCTGGACCGCGCCATGAGCGAGGAGGTGGACCTCAACGAGTGCGTGAAGAGCGCGCTGCTGATCGCCCGCAACAGCATCAAGGACAAGGCCGAGATCATCCGCCAGCTCGGCGAGCTGCCGCCCATCGCCTGCGCGCCCTCGCAGATCAACCAGGTGCTGCTCAACCTGTTCACCAACGCCGCCCAGGCCATGGACGGCTACGGTCACATCCACGTCAGGACCTGGGCCGACGAGGCGGCGGTGTACGTCTCGGTGCAGGACAACGGCAAGGGCATGCCCGCCGAGGTGCTGGCGCGCATCTTCGACCCCTTCTTCACCACCAAGCCGCCGGGCCAGGGCACCGGCCTGGGCCTGTCGATCAGCTACAAGATCGTCCAGGACCACGGCGGCAGCATCCGCGTCGCCTCCGAGCCGGGGCGCGGCACGCGATTCCTCATCCGCCTGCCGCGCGCGCAGGCCAGCGACCTGAAACGGAGTGCCTGACATGACCCAGCCGCTCAAGGCCCTGCCGCAGTCCGGCCAGGCCCGGCCCACCGGCCTGACCCGCATCCTCTTCGTCGACGACGAGGAGCGCATCCTGCGCAGCCTGGCCATGCAGTTCCGCCGGCACTACGAGGTGCTCACCGAGAGCGACCCGCGGCGCGCCCTGGAGCGCCTGCGCAGCGAGCCGGTGCAGATCCTCGTCAGCGACCAGCGCATGCCGCAGATGAGCGGCGCCGAGCTGCTGGCCCGGGCCCGCGAGATCGCCCCGGACTGCCTGCGCATCCTGCTCACCGGCTACTCCGACCTGGACGCGGCGGTGGAAGCGCTGAACAACGGCGGCATCTTCCGCTACCTGACCAAGCCCTGGGACCCGCAGGAAATGGCCTTCACCCTGCGCCAGGCGGCGGAGATCGCCGGGCGCCAGGCCGTCGCGCCCGACCTGCAGGCCATCAGCCGGCTGGCCGCGCCGCTCAACGTCTTGCTGCTGGACGACGCCGCCGACACCCTGGCCTGCGTCGGCGACTTCTGCGCCGCCGGCAACCACCAGCTGCACCGCGCGCGCAACCTGGCCGAGGCGCTGTTGCGGCTGAACGCCGAGCCCATCGACATCCTGGTCAGCGACCTGAAGCTCGCCGGCGAGGACACCGCGCCGTTGCTCAAGTCCCTGGCCCAGGCCCATCCGCGCCTGCTCAGCCTGGTGGTGACGCCGTTCCGCGACACCCAGGACCTGCTGGCGCTGATCAACCAGGCGCAGATCTTCCGCTACCTGCCCAAGCCGATCCGCCGCGGCCTCTTCGAAAAGGGCCTGAAGGCCGCCGCCGAACAGGCCCAGCTGTGGCGCGCGCAACCGCAGCCGCAGGTGGCGCGCCTGGCCGAGGCGCCGCGCGAGGAACGCGAGCGGGAGAAGGTCGGCAGCCTGCTGGGCATGCTCGGCCGCCTGCGCGAGCGCCTGAGCGTATAGGACGGGCAATGCGTCGCCGGAAGCTGCCGGCGGCGGCGCTTTCTGCGACAATGCGCGGCGTTTTTCAGAATCCCCCCGCGAGAGAGCCCATGTCCGTCTGCCAGACCCCGATCATCGTCGCCCTGGATTTCCCCACCCGCGAGGCCGCCCTGGCGCTGGCCGACCAGCTCGACCCGAAACTGTGCCGGGTGAAGGTGGGCAAGGAACTCTTCACCAGTTGCGCCGCGGGTATCGTCGAGACGCTGAACGGCCGTGGCTTCGAGGTGTTCCTCGACCTGAAATTCCACGACATCCCCAACACCACCGCGATGGCCGTGCGCGCCGCCGCCGAGATGGGCGTGTGGATGGTCAACGTGCACTGCTCCGGCGGCCTGCGCATGATGGCGGCCTGCCGCGAGACCCTCGACGCCTTCGATGGCCCGAAACCGCTGCTGATTGGCGTGACCGTGCTGACCAGCATGGAGCGCGAGGACCTGGCCGGCATCGGCCTGGACGTCGAGCCCCAGGAGCAGGTGCTGCGGCTTGCCAGTCTCGCGCAAAAGGCGGGCATGGACGGCCTGGTCTGCTCGGCCCAGGAAGCCCCGGCCTTGAAAGCCGCGCACCCGGCCCTGCAACTGGTCACCCCGGGCATCCGCCCGGCCGGCAGCGCCCAGGACGACCAGCGCCGCATCCTCACCCCGCGCCAGGCGCTGGACGCCGGCTCCGACTATCTGGTGATCGGCCGCCCGATCAGCCAGGCCGCCGATCCGGCCGCGGCGCTGGCGGCGATAGTCGCTTCCCTGGCTTGAACGAGGGGGCTGTTCGTGCCACCGGGGTGTCCGGCGTGGTTGATGAACCAATCGCGGACGGAGTCCGCTCCTACGTCCGTGCTTCCCTGAACCCTGGGATGGGTTGAGCGAAACCCATGCTGCCGTGGTGATGGGTATCGCTTCGCTCAACGCCATCCTACGAAAAGCTGTGCTTCCTGGAACCGTAGGAGCGGACTCTGTCCGCGATTCGGACTTCCAGAGAAACCTCCGAGCGCACCGGAACGCCCCTTCAGCAGGCCGATTTGGTTCCTTTTTGCGGGGGTGGCCTTCCACCGATTGACAAAAGGGACTCGCCCGAGGGGGCGAAACAAGACGGTCGGGCAAACCCGGAGCGACGCAGAAACACCCAAGCCAAGGCAGCGCAAGCGCTGTTCGCGGGAATGACGAGGGTGGGAGGATGGCGCCTGACCGACGCATCGCTCAGGACAGCCCCCTCTCCCGCTTGCGGGAGAGGGCTGGGGAGAGGGTGCTCTCGAATTCAGCACCGAAAGTCCCCGGCAAACACCGTTCGCGAGCAAGCCGCCCCTCAACGCACCAATACCTCCCGCGGCCGCTCCACCCACCGCGCCCGCAGCGCGTCATACCCCCAGTTGAAGCCAATGGTGTACGGCAGGAAAAACAGAATCAGCCCGATATCCAGCACGAACGCCTCCACCAGACCGATACCCAGCCACCAGGCCGCCAGCGGCACCAGCATGAAGATCAACCCCAGCTCGAACAGCGAGGCGTGCAGCACGCGCACCGGCAGGGTGCGGGCGAACTGCAGGCGCCGCTGGGCGCGGTCGAACAGGGTGTTGTAGACCATGTTCCACAGCGTGGCGATCAGCGAGAACATCAGCGTCAGGGCGCCCATGTGGCCCAGCGGCTGGTCCATCAGCCAGGCCAGGGTCGGGGCGCAGATGGCCAGGGCGATGAATTCGAAGAGCAGGGCGTGGAACAGCCTTTCCTTCAGCGTCTTTTGCATGCTCATGGGTTTTCTCCAGATAAAGAGGGGCCCTACCGGGCCGGCTGGCGGCTATTCTCATCGGTTGAAGGGTTGTTTCGAAGTTGGCTAGCATCGGCAAAACCGATGGACGAGGCCCCCATGCAATATTCCCCCGAATCCCTCCAGGCCTTTGCCGAGGCCGCCTGCCTGGGTTCCTTCAGCGCCGCCGCGCGCAAGCTGGGCAAGAGCCAGTCCACCGTCAGCGAGGCCATCGCCCGCCTGGAGATCGACCTGGGCCTGGAGCTGTTCGACCGCAGCGCGCGCCAGCCGAAACTGACCGAGGCCGGCAAGGCCCTGCTCGGCCGCGTCGAGGAAGTGCTGATGGCCAACGACCGCCTCGGCCAGTTGGCCGGGCAGCTCTCGGCGGGAATGGAGCCGCGGCTGACCCTGGCGATGTCCGATACCTACCAGTCCGAACCCTTCGAGAAGCGCCTGGCGGAAATCGACCAGCACTTCCCGGACATCGAGTTCGAATGGCTGATCGCCGAGCACGGCGACGTCATCGACCTGGTCGGCCAGGGCCGCGCTTCCCTCGGCCTGCTCGCCGCGCAGCCGAACTACCCGCCGGACATCGGCTCGGCCACCCTCGGCGAATGCGCCGAGTTCGGCCTGTTCGTCAGCCGCGCGCACCCGCTGGCGCAGCTGGAAAAGGTCGAGCGCAGCGACCTGCTGGGCCACCGCAACCTGCGCCTGAACACCTTCATCGACGACGCCGAGCCGCCCCTGGGCGGGCGCTGCTGGTCGGCGCCGACCTACCTGTTGCTGCTGGACATGGCGGTGCTCGGCTTCGGCTGGGTGGAGCTGCCGACCTGGATGAACCAGCGCTTCGCCAACGGCCGCCTGCACCCGCTGCAGGTGCCCGGCTGGCCGCGCAGCGTGGCGGTCGACGTGGTCTGGTCGCGGCAGCGCAGCCTGGGCCCGGCGGCGCGCTGGCTGGTGCAGCGGCTGCTGGCCAGTTGAGCCGGCCCCGTCACAGTTTGTGGCCAAGCGGCCTGTTCGCTGCCGCGGCGGGCCAGTAGGATCGGACTTTTCGTCTGCACGGCACGAGGTGAGGATGCGCGGCAAGCTGGAGCAATGCCTGGAAGCGGTGGACCGGATCCTGCTGGGCAAGCAGGTCCAGGTGCGCCTGGCCATGACCTGCCTGCTGGCCCGCGGGCACCTGCTGATCGAAGACCTGCCGGGGATGGGCAAGACCACCCTCAGCCACGCCCTGGCGCGGGTGCTGGGGCTGAGTTTCCAGCGCATCCAGTTCACCTCCGACCTGCTGCCCGGCGACGTGCTCGGCACCTCGGTGTTCGACAAGGACACCGGGCAGTTCGTCTTCCACCCCGGGCCGATCTTCGCCGAGCTGGTGCTGGCAGACGAGATCAACCGCGCCACGCCCAAGGCGCAGAGCGCGCTGCTGGAGGCCATGGAAGAGGGCCAGGTGACCATCGAGGGCGCCACCCGGCCGCTGCCCGAGCCCTTCTTCGTGATCGCCACGCAGAACCCGGTGACCCAGGGCGGCACCTTCGCCCTGCCCGAATCCCAGCTTGACCGCTTCCTCATGCGCCTGTCCCTGGGCTACCCGGGGCGCGCGGCGGAGAAGGCCCTGCTGCTGGGCGAGGCGCGCCGCGACCTGCTGCCGCGGCTGGAGCCGATCCTCACCCCCGCCGAGCTGGCGGCGCTGCAGGCCGAGGTGCCGAAGGTCCACGTCAGCGACGCCCTGGTCGACTACGTGCTGCGCCTGGCCGAGGCCACCCGCAGCCAGCCGGCCTTCGCCCTCGGCCTGTCGCCGCGCGGCAGCCTGGCGCTGCTGGCCGCGGCGCGCGCCTGGGCCCTGCTGGCCGGGCGCGACTACGCCATCCCCGAGGACGTCCAGGCGGTGCTGCCGTCGGTGGCCGGGCACCGCCTGCGCGACCAGGCCGACCCTTCCGGGCACGGCGGCGGCGCCCTGGTGCAGTGGCTGCAGCGCGAAGTCCCGGCGCTGTGAGCGGGGCCAGGCCATGCTGGTGAAGGTCCGCCCGCTGTGGCAGAGCTGGATCGCCCGGCGCATCCCGCCGTCGCCCTCGCTGCAACTGAACCAGCGGCGCATCTTCATCATTCCCTCGGGGCAGGGCGTGGCCTTCGGCGTCGCCGTGGTCCTGCTGCTGCTCACCGCCATCAACTACCAGAACAGCCTGGCCTACGGCCTGACCTTCCTGCTGCTGTCGCTGTTCATCGTCGCCATCCTGCACACCTACCGTAACCTCGGCGGCCTGCGCCTGACCGCGCTGGGCGCGCTGCCGGTGTTCGTCGGCGAGCAGGTCTGCTTCCGCGTGCGCCTGGAAGGCGAAGGCCGCGAACGCCGGGCCATCGGCCTCGGCTGGTCGGAACAGGCGCTGCAGTACGCCGACGTGCGCGCCAATGGCGCCGAGGAACTGCTGCTGACGCAGCCAGCCGAGCGCCGCGGCTGGCTGCGCCCGGGCCGCCTGCGGGTGGAGAGCCGCTTCCCCCTGGGCCTGCTGGTGGCCTGGAGCTGGCTCGACCTGGACCAGGCCGGCCTGGTCTACCCGCGTCCGCTGCCCGCCGACCTGCCCCTGGAAGGCGGCCGCGCCGACGAGCACGACGAGGGCCTGCGCGCCAGCGGCAGCGGCGCCGACGACTTCCAGGGCCTGCGCCCCTACCAGAGCGGCGACTCGCGCCGGCGTCTGCACTGGAAGGCCTACTCCCGCGGCCAGGGCCTGTTGGTGAAGGACTTCGCCGCGCTCAGCGGGCGCGACCTCTGGCTGGACTTCGAGCTGCTCGGCGGCGACGTCGAGACGCGCCTGTCCTGCCTCTGCCACTGGGTGCTGCAGCTGTCCCTGCGCGGCCAGAGCTTCGGCCTGCGCCTGCCCGGCGTGCAGCTGCCGCTGGCCAGCGGCGACGCCCACCGCGGCGCCTGCCTGCGCGAACTGGCGCTGTTCGGAGTACGGCCGTGAGCCAGCAGCCGATCCCGCGTATCGCCCTGACCTGGCTGCTGGTGGCCCAGGCCCTGGTGATACTGCCGCACCTGGAGCACCTGCCGTTCTGGGTGGTGGGCTTCTGGCTCGGCTGCGCGGCCTGGCGCGTGCAGGTCTACCGCATGCGCGCGCGCTACCCCAACGGCCTGGCCAAACTGGCCCTGGTGATCGCCGCGGGCATCGGCGTGTGGCTGTCGCGTGGCTCGCTGATCGGCCTGGACGCCGGCGTGGTGCTGCTGATCGCCGCTTTCGTCATCAAGCTGGTGGAGCTGAAGACGCGCCGCGACGCCCTGGTGCTGATCCTGCTCGGCTTCTTCGCCGTGGCCACCAGCTACCTGTTCGACGCCAGCCTGCTGGCCGCGGCCTTCAGCCTGCTGCCGGTCACCGCGCTGCTGGCGGCGCTGATCGGCCTGCAGCAGAGCAGCTTCGCCGAAGGCCCCTGGCGCACCCTGCGCCTGGCCGGCGGCCTGCTGCTGCAGGCGCTGCCGCTGATGCTCCTGCTGTTCCTGCTGTTCCCGCGGCTGGGCCCGCTGTGGTCGCTGCCGCTGCCCGGCGGCCAGGCCACCACCGGGCTCAGCGACTCGATGATGCCCGGCGACTTCGTCGAGCTGAGCCAGTCCACCGAACTGGCCTTCCGCGTCAAGTTCGACGACGCCGCGCCGCCCCAGGACCAGCTCTACTGGCGCGCCCTGACCCTGGAGAATTTCGACGGCCAGCGCTGGACGCAGTCCTGGCAGGGGCGCAGCGAACGGGCGCCGGACTGGCGCAGGCAGGGGCCATCGCTGAGCTACCAGGTGATCATGCAGCCCAGCTCGCGGCCCTGGCTGTTCACCCTCGACGTCGCCGAGGGCGGCCCGGACGATGCGCGCATGATGAGCGACTTCCGCCTGGAGCGGCGGCGTCCGGTGCAGGACGTGCTGATGTACCGCGCCAGCTCCTGGCCCCGGGCCCTGCGCGAGCCGGACAGCAGCGCCACGGCGCTGCGCCGCGACCTGCAGTTGCCGGCCCGCGGCAACCCGCGCGCGCGAGCCTGGGCCGCAGAGCTGCGCGAGCGCTACCCGCAGCCCGAGGCGCTGGTGCAGGCGGTGCTGCGCCACTTCCACGACCAGCCCTACGCCTACACCCTGCGTCCGCCGGCCACCGGCGAGGAGCGCATCGACGGCTTCCTCTTCGACACCCGCCGCGGCTTCTGCGAGCACTACGCCGGGGCCATGACCTTCGTCCTGCGCGCGGCGGGCATCCCGGCGCGGGTGGTCACCGGCTACCAGGGCGGCGAGCTGAACCCGGCCGGCGACTACCTGCTGGTGCATCAGTTCGACGCCCACGCCTGGGTCGAGTACTGGTCGCCGGGCGCGGGCTGGCGCAGCGTCGACCCGACCTTCCAGGTCGCCCCCTCGCGCATCGAGCGCGGCCTGCAGGCGGCGCTGGCGGAGGAGGGCAGCTTCCTCGCCGACTCGCCCTTCGCCCGCCTGCGCTATGGCGGTTTCGGCCTGCTCAGCCAACTGCGCCTGAGCTGGGACAACCTCAACTACGACTGGCAGCGCTGGGTGCTGGGCTACCAGGGCGAGCAGCAGGCGGGCCTGCTGCGGGCCTGGTTCGGCGAGCGCGACAGCCTCTGGACCGGCGTGCTGCTGGTGGGCGGCGGGGCGCTGTCGCTGGGCCTGCTGGCGCTGCTGCTGTTCAAGCCCTGGCTGCGGACGCGGGATGCGCAGTTGCGCAGCTTCGAGCGCTTCGAACAGCTTCTGGCTGCCCAGGGCCTGCAGCGCCACGCCGGCGAAGGGCCGCGCGCCTTCGCCGAGCGGGCGATGGTTGCGCTGCCGGCCCAGGCCGCGAGCATCCAGGCCTACCTGGCGGCGTTCGAACGCCAGCGCTACGCCGGCGCCGCTTCCGCGCCGCAGGAACTGCGCGGGCAACTGGCGCGGCTGCGCCGGCAACTGCCCTGGCGGCTGACCCGGCGTGGCCGCTGAAACGCCTTGCGACCATCGGCCACGGGCGGCGGCTTGCCGCCGATGCGCCGCCAGCTAACCTCATAGATTCCAGGCCCCGACGGACGGAGTTCGCCGTGTCATCCTTCAGCGACTATCTGGTTTCCCATGTGATCGAGCAGGAGGTGGCCCTGTTCGCGGCCTCCGAGCGCCTGCGCGCGCGCTCCGACAGCGAGGCGTTGCACGACCTGCGCATCGCCGTGCGGCGCCTGCGCAGCCTGCTGCATCCGGCCCAGGGCATGCCCGGCATCGACGAGATCGAGGCGGCGCTGAGCGAACTGGGCCGCCTGAGCGGGCCGCTGCGCGACCTCGAAGTGCTGCTGCCGGTGCTGGAAGCCGAAGGCCTGGAAAAGGCCGCCGCATTGCGCCGGCCGGCACTGACCTCCGGCTACCTGGCGCTGCTCGCCAGCCCGCAGTGGGACCGGCTGATGCGCCTGCTCGACGGCTGGCCGATGCTCTGGCGCACCGCCGAACGCCACGGCGTGCTCGAAGGCCTGCACGCCCAGGTGCGCAAGCGCCTGGCCAAGCAGTGGCACAAGCTGCGCGAAGCCCTGAAGGACCCGGCCCACGACCGCCATCGCCTGCGCCTGCTGATCAAGCGCGTGCGCTACGCCCTGGAGGCCTACCCGAAGGATTCGCCGCTGCCGCAGAAGGTGCTGGCGCCGCTGAAGGAGGCCCAGTCCACCCTGGGCACCTGGCACGACTACGAGCAGTGGCTGATCCGCAGCGAGCGCGAACTCGACCTGATGCCCCTGCAGCCGCACTGGAACGCCCTGCACGACCTGGCCGAGCGGGATGCGGACGAGAGCCTGGAGCGGTTGCTCAAGGCGCTGGGCTGAGCGCCATCCGCCGTTTTCAGCGACGGATGATCGCGGACGGAGTCCTACCTTGCGCG
This sequence comes from Pseudomonas sp. PI1, assembly GCF_000812405.1. Lineage (NCBI taxonomy): Bacteria > Pseudomonadati > Pseudomonadota > Gammaproteobacteria > Pseudomonadales > Pseudomonadaceae > Pseudomonas > Pseudomonas sp. PI1. The sequence continues at coordinate 28,184 of NZ_JWMC01000060.1, read as the reverse complement.
GAGGTGCTCTTCGTAGGATGGGTTGAGCTTGCGATACCCATGCTGCCGTGGTGATGGGTATCGCTTCGCTCAACGCCATCCTACGAAAAGCCGTGCTTCCTGGAACCGTAGGCGCGGACTCCGTCCGCGATTGGTTCATCAACCACGCCGTTTGACCATGGCATCCGGCCGCTCCGGGCTCAGCCTTGGCGCGGTTCATGGCTTGGGTATCTCGGCGGATAACCGCCACAGGGTCATGCCTCACTCCCATGTATGAACGAACATTCGCCCCTTGAGTGGACCCGCGTTCAGCCCTAAGGATGGTTGCCAGCCCCGCCGCCTTTCCCCCTAAGATGCCCCCTGACCCAGTCAGCAGGAGGCGACGATGACCTTTCCCGAACTCATCCAGGCGGTGCGCAATGCGCCCGAAAAAGTGGTGATCCCCGCGCAGTGGGGCCAGGGCCGCGCCAGTTTCGGCGGCCTGGTGGCGGCCATGGCCTACGAGGCGATGGCCGCCGTTGCCGAGGCCGGGCGGCCATTGCGTTCGCTGGCCGTTACCTTTGTCGGCCCCGTCGAGCCGGAGGTGCCGGTGAGCTTCCAGGCCGAAGTGCTGCGCGAGGGCAAAGCGGTCAGCCAGGTGTTCTGCCGCGCCGTGCAGAACGGCCAGGTGCTGACCCTGGCCCAGGCCAGCTTCGGCCTGCCGCGCGAATCGGTGGTGCAGGTCGAGGGCCTGCCGGCGCCGGCCTTCAAGGCGGTGGACGACTGCCAGGAGCTGCCCTTCATCCGCAAGCTGATGCCCGAGTTCACCCGCCACATCGCCATGCGCTGGGCCGTGGGCGGCATGCCCTTTTCGTCGAGCACTTCACGGGAAATGGGCGGCTGGATGCGCTTTCGCGGCGACGGCGTGGGCGACGAGCCGATGGAGGTCAGCCACCTGCTGGCGTTGATCGATGCCTGGCCGCCGGCGACCCTGCCGATGCTCAAGACGCCGGCGCCGTCCAGCTCGCTGACCTGGACCATCGAATTCGTTCAGCCGCAACCGGCCCTGCCGGCCAACGGCTGGTGCCAGTACCTGGCGACCATCGAACATGCCCGCGACGGCTACGGGCACATCGCCGCCCAGTGCTGGACGGCGGACGGCCAGTTGCTGGCGATCTCGCGGCAGACCGCGACCATCTTCGGCTAGGGCTCAGCGCCGGCGGTTGCGCCAGGCGCGCCACCAGGCGCCGCTGAGGACGAAGCGCGGGAAGGTGACGAACTGCTCGGCGAGCAGGCGGCCCACGGCGTCCTTGCGGTCGCTGAACGGCTCGGGGGCCTGTTCCTCCAGCTTGTGTCCGCGGCCCTGGATGGCCAGCGCCGCGACCATGCCGATGATGCCCAGCAGGATGCTGCCCAGGCTCAGCTTGAACAGCCCGCCCAGCAGCACCAGGGCGGCGACCACGAACAGCGGCACCGCCACCAGGTGCAACGCCAGGTTGGTCGGGTTGCGGTGGTTGGCGGCGTAGCCTTGCCATTGCCAGGCGAACAGGTTGGGATGACGTTTGCCCATAGGCGGACTCCTTTTCCGGTCTTGCCCGTTTTCACGGACGCTTGCACAAAGTCTAGGTCTCTGGCGGGCGCGCGGCGAGTGACTATCGCCTATGGCTTCGATAGCCGGAAACGGCGCGGCCCGGACAATGCCGGGCCGCGTGGGGCAGGGCGGGGCGATTACAGGCGCAGCTGGCGGATCGCCCGGCTCAGCTCGCCGGCCAGCTCGGCCAACTGGTGGCTGGTGCCGGCCGAATCCACCGTCTGCTGCACGGTCAGCTCGGTGACGTCGCGGATGCCCACCACCGAGCGCGTCATCTCCTCGGCCACCTGGCTCTGCTGCTCGGCGGCCACGGCGATCTGCGTGTTGCTCTCGCGCATCAGCGCCACCGCCCCGGCGATGGCCGCCAGCGCCTCGCCGGCCTCCTGGGCCTGCTCGACGCAGCCGTCGGCCTTGATCGAGCTTTCCTGCATGAATTCCACGGCGTCGCGGGTGCCGGACTGCAGGGCGTTGATCATCTGGGTGATCTCGTCGGTGGAGTCCTGCACGCGCTTGGCCAGGTTGCGCACCTCGTCGGCCACCACGGCGAAGCCGCGGCCCATCTCGCCGGCGCGGGCGGCCTCGATGGCGGCGTTGAGGGCGAGCAGGTTGGTCTGCTCGGCGATGCCATGGATGACGCTGACCACGCTGCTGATCTTCTGGCTGTCCTCGGCCAACTGCTGGATCATCTGCGCGGTCTGTTGCACACCCTGGGACAGCCCGGCGATGGACTCGCCGACGCGGCCCACCACCTGTTGGCCGGCGCCGGCCAGGCGGTCGGCTTCCTGCGACTGGTCGCGGGTGTCGGCGGCGTGCTGGGCGATGTGGTGCACGGTGGTGGACATCTCGTTGATCGCGGTGGCGGCCTGGTCGGTCTCGCTCTGCTGGCCGAGCATGCCCTGGCGCACCTGGCCCATGCTCTGGGCGAGGGTGCGCGCGCCTTCGTCGAGGCGCCCGGCGGCCTGGGCCACGGTGCCGACCACGCGCTGGTAGCCGGCCTGCATGGCGTTGAAGGCAGTGGCCATCTGGCCCACCTCGTCGCGGCTGTCCAGCGGCACGCGGGCGGAAAGGTCGCCGCTGCGCTCCACGTGCTGCATCACATCGCGCAGCTTCAGCAGGTGGGTGAGGATGAAGCGGATCAGCAACTGCGAGGCGGCCAGCAGGGCCATCATCAGCACCAGCACCGCGCCGGCGTAAGCCAGGGCGCGCTCGCCGAACACCTGCCAGAGATCGGCCCCGGGGGCCAGCACCGCGATGCGCTGGCCGTCGCCGGCATCCCGCACCCAGGCGCCGGCCAGCGGGCCGAGGCGGCTGGAGGCGCCGCCCAGGTCGACCCAGCCGTTGCCGCGAGCCAGCGCGCCGGTGTCCACGCCCGGCAGTTGCGGGGCGCTGCCGCTGGCGAAGCTCAGCAGGTTGTCGGCGCTGGGCAGCGCCGTGCCGGCCGGCCAGTTCTGCAGCAGCCGGGCCTGGACCTCGGCGCCCTGGCGGGCGGCCTGGTTGCGTGCGTCCACCTCCTGGTGCATGGCGAACAGCACGAGCAGCAAGGTGGTGAAGAAGGCGACCGCGTTCACGGCCCAGAACTTGTACTTCAGAGAGATATCGCGGATCCAGGCGCCCATGGGGATGCTTCTTGTAGTGGGAATGATGGCTTTTGGCCTTCATTCTCGTTGAAGAGAAGAAGTCTGTCTTGATGAGGGTCAAGACAGCTTCGCCTCCCAGGTTAGCGTCGCTTTCCGGACATTCTTGAGGGGTATTCGTCAGCCTTGTTCGGCAATTTCCGACAGGCCAAAGAAGCGCCGGGCGCAGGCCGTGGTATGGGCCGCCAGGCCGTCTTCCGTCTCGCCGCGATGCAGGGCGGTGACGCGCAACACCTCGGGGAGGAAGGCCGGCTCGTTCTGCCCGTGCTTCGGCTTTGGCCGCAGGCTGCGCGGCAGCAGGTAGGGGGCGTCGCTCTCCAGCATCAGGCGGCCGCGGGGGATTTCCCGCACCAGCTCCTGCAGGTGGGTGCCGCGGCGCTCGTCGCAGATCCAGCCGGTGATGCCGATGTGCAGGCCGAGATCGAGATAGTTGTAGAGCGTGCGCCGCTCGCCGGTGAAACAATGCACCACGGCGGCCGGCAACTGGTCGCGGAAGCCCTTGAGGATGGCCAGCAGGCGCTCGCCGGCGTCGCGCTCGTGGATGAACACCGGGCGCTGCAGTTCCACGGCCAGGGCCAACTGCTCCTCGAAAGCCTTTTCCTGTTGCTGCCGTGGCGAGAAATCCCGATTGAAGTCAAGGCCGCACTCGCCGACCGCGCGTACCCTGTCTTCCGCCAGCAGGCCCCGCAGGGTGGCGGCGCTGGCGCTGTTCCACTGCGAAGCATCGTGCGGGTGGACGCCGGCAGTGCAGAACAGCCGTTGGCCGCTTTCGTCGTGTTCGCGGCACAGGCGCAGGGCGGCTTCGCTCTCGTCGAGGCTGGTGCCGGTCAGCACCATCTGCACCACGCCGGCGCCGATGGCCTGCTCGATGACCGCCGGCAACCGGTTGGCGAAAGTCGGATGAGTGAGGTTGACGCCAATGTCGATCAGTTGCATGTTTCTTCCCTTCGGGCGGGCAGCATAGCAGAATCTTCTGTTTTCTTAAGAAAGCCTTAAAAAACAGCCTGTTGAATGCACTTGTGAAAGTGCTTCGGGAATTTTGGATTGGCATCGATCTCCGCTTGTGAGACGCTCGCGCCCCTTTTTTCGGGGCCGGGAACTTGTAAGGGACGCCGGTTTCTCAGGACCGCCGGCGAATCACCAATCCTTGGAGACCTGGATGACGCGACTGCTGCTGCTCACTCTCTGCTTGCTGGCATGGCTGCCGCAGCCGGCGGCCGCGCGCCTGACCAGCCAGCCGGACAACTGGCAGCGCGAGAGCGCCGACACCCGAGACCTGGCCAGCATCCGCAGCAGCGGCGTGCTGCGCGTGCTGGTCAACCAGAGCCGCAACAGCTCCGGCGAGATCAAGGGCGAGCCCATCGGCGTCGAGTACAACCGCCTGCGCGCCTTCGAGCAATACCTCAACGACAACGCCCCCGGGCGCAAGCCGCTCACCCTGAAGTTCATTCCCAAGGCCAAGGATCAACTGCTGGCCGCGCTGCTGCGTGGCGAAGGCGACCTGGTCGCCCCCGGCGAGGTGCTGGTGGCCCGCGATGGCCAGGATGTCGCCGCCAGCCTGCCGTGGCGCCAGGATGTGCCGCTGGTGCTGGTCTCGCGCCAGGGCAACAAGCGCTACGCGCGCCTGGAGCAGCTGGCCGGCAAGCGCATCGCCCTGGCCCCCGGCAGCGCCGCCGGCGAGGCTATCGGGCAGGTCAACGAGCACCTCGCGCAACGCCGCCTGGCGCCCATCGGCATCGACTGGGTGGACCCGTCCCTGGCGGTGGAAGACGTGCTGGAGATGGTCCAGGCCGGCATCTACCCCTGCACCGTGGTGGAACAGCCGATCGCCGAGCGCTGGGCCAAGGTGTTCAAGAAGATCCGCATCGACCGCCACCTGGTGCTCGACAACCGCCAGAACATGACCTGGTACGTGCGCCGCGACGCCTCCATGCTGCACGCCAGCGTCGACCGCTTCCTCAAGGACTACCACGCCCCGGCGGAGCAGGACGGCAACTTCCAGCGCCTGTACCGCCACGCCTACCAGGTGCGCAACCCGCTGGAGAAGGGCGACCGCAAGAAGCTCGAAGCGGTGCGCCCGACCCTGCAGCGCTTCGCCGAGCAGTACCGCCTCGACTGGCTGGCCCTGGCCGCGGTGGCCTACAAGGAATCCAACCTCACCCCCGGCGCCCGCGGCGCGTCCGGCGCCACCGGGCTGATGCAGGTCACCCCGGCGGCGGCGCGCAGCGTCGGCCTCAGCTCGGTGGAAGGCAAGGAGAACAACGTGCAGGCCGCCAGCAAGTACCTGGCCATGCTGCGCCGCGACTACTTCAACAGCCCGCGCATGGACGAGCACGAGCGCCTGGGCTTCATCCTCGCCGCCTACAACGTCGGCGCCGAGCGCGTCCAGGGCCTGCGCGCCGAGGCCCGCCGCCAGGGCCTGAACCCGGACCGCTGGTTCTTCCAGGTGGAACGCGTGGCGGCCCAGGAAGTGGGCATGGGCGTGGTGAACTACGTCAGCAGCGTCAACAAGTACTATCTTGCCTATCAGCGGGAGCGCGATGGGTTGGAGTCCCGGCAGCGGGTAGCTTCCGTCCAGAAGTGATCTGTAGTTTCGATATGTTTTAGCGTGTTTTTGCGCTTTTTATATCGAATCAATGATCTATATTGCTGCTCAAGCAACGACGGTTGCCTCACCCACTCCCTCTGCACAAGGACGCACCATGAACGCTCTCGTCAAATCCATCCTCTCCACCAACGCCGGCGTCGGCCTGGCCGTGCTGCGCATCACCACCGGCCTGACCTTCATGGCCCACGGCTCGCAGAAGCTCTTCGGCCTGTTCGGCGGCCCGGGCCTGTCGGGCATGGCCCAGTGGCTGGAATCCCTCGGCGTGACCCCCGGTTACCTGATGGCCACCCTGGCGGGCAGCGCGGAGTTCTTCGGTGGGCTGTTCCTGGTGCTCGGCCTGCTGGTGCGCCTGGCCAGCATCCCGCTGATCGTCGCCATGCTGGTGGCCGTGTTCAGCGTGCACATCGCCAACGGCTTCTTCATCACCAGCAACGGCTTCGAATACGCCTTCACCCTGATCATGATCAGCGTGGCCCTGCTCATCAGCGGCGCCGGTCCCTTCTCCCTGGACCGCAAGCTCTCCAGCTGAGCGATTGCGAGCCCATGAAAAAGGCGGATGCCCAGCGGCATCCGCCTTTTTCGTTGCCTGCGCTTCAGCCCAGCAGGTGTTGCACGCCGCTATTGATCAGGCCGCCGCCCAGCAGCAGGAAGACGAACAGCCCGGCGCCCAGCAGCAGCGGTTTGGGGCCTTCGCGGCGCAGGTCGCCGAGGCGGGTGGCCAGGCCCAGGGCGGCCATGGCCATGCCCAGCAGCACGTCGTCCAGCTGTTGCAGCGGCGCCAGCCAGGCGTGCGGCACCAGGCCCAGCGAACGCAGGCCGGTGACCAGCAGGAAGGCCACGGCGAAGCCGGGGATGTGCAGGCGGCGCTTGCCTTCGCCGGCTGCTTCCTCGCCGGCGGCGAAGCGCCCCAGGCAGAGCAGGGCCGGGGCCAGCAGCAGGACGCGGAGCATCTTGCTGATCAGCGCGGCGTCGGCGGCGGCCGGGTCCATGGCGCGGCCGGCGGCGACCACCTGGGCCACCTCGTGGATGGTCGAGCCGCTGAAGATGCCGAAGGCCTTGGCGCTGCCGAACAGGTGCGGCAGGTGGGCGAACAGCAGTGGGTGCAGGAGCATGGCCAGGGTGCCGAACAGCACCACGGTGGCCACCGCCACGGCGGTGTGCTCGGCGCGGGCGCGCAGCACCGGGCTGCTCGCCATGACCGCGGCGGCGCCGCAGATGGCGCTGCCGGCGCCGATCAGCAGGGCGCTTTCGCGCGGCAGCTTGAGCCAGCGCACGCCGACCCAGCCGGCGACCAGCAGGGTGCTGGCGACCATCAGCACGTCGATCACCAGCGCCGCCGGGCCGAGGGCGGCGATGTCCTGGAAGGTCAGGCGCAGGCCGTAGAGCACCACGCCCAGGCGCAGCAGCTGCTGGCGCGACAGCTCGACGCCGGGGCGCAGGCCGCCGAAGCGGGCCAGGCCGAGGTTGCCCAGCAGCAGGCCGAGGAGGATGGCCAGGGTCAGGCTGCCCAGGCCGAGGTGACTGATGGCGGGGATGCGCACCAGCAGGTTGGCGGCGCCGGCGATCAGCAGGCAGAGCAGGGCGCCGGGGACCAGGTAGGGCGTGCGGCGCAGGCGGGTAAGCATGACGGGCTCCTTGTGTAAGGTGCTGCCATGGTGTGCGCTGCCTGCTTAGTGTAAAAACGGATTGTTCTTATTGGATCAAACGGTTTTATCGATATGGCCCCGCGAATCACCCTGCGCCAGTTGGCCACCTTCACCGCCATCGCCGAGCACGGCAATGTGACCCAGGCGGCCGCCGCCATCGCGCTTTCGCAATCGGCGGCCAGCCAGGCGTTGCAGGAGCTGGAGCGCACCCTGCAGACGCGCCTGTTCGACCGCAGCGGCAAGCGCCTGGCGCTCAACGACAACGGCCGCGCCCTGTATCCCCGGGCCTGCGCCCTGCTGGCCCAGGGCGCCGAGCTGGAGACGCTGTTCCAGCACGCGCCGGTGCAACTGGCCCTGGGCGCCAGCCGCAGCATCGGCGGCTACCTGCTGCCGCGGGTGATGGCCGGGTTCCTCGCCGAACTGCCGGACAGCCGCCTGCAACTGCAGGTGGCCAACAGCCGCGAGATCCTGGCCGCGCTCTGCGAGTTCCGCCTGGACGTGGCCTACATCGAGTCGCCCATCCAGCATCCGCAGGTGCAATTGTTGCCCTGGGTCGAGGACGAGTTGCTGCTGGTCGCGGCGCCCGAGCATCCGCTGGCACGGGCGGCGCAGGTGACCTTCGAACAGTTGGCGGCGACACGCTGGATCCTCCGCGAGGCCGGCTCCGGCACCCGGGTGACCTTCGAGCAGCAGGTGCTGCCGCGCCTGGGCAGCCTGGCGGCGCCGCTGGAGGTGAGCAACGCCGAGGCGATCAAGCACCTGGTGGCCAGCGGGGCCGGCATCAGCTGCCTGTCGCGGCGGGTGGTGGCCGACGAGCTGGCCAGCGGCGAGCTGGTCGCCCTGGACAATCCCCTGGGGCCGCTGCGGCGCACCTTCTTCCGCGCACTGCACGTGGACAAGTACCCGACCCAGGGGCTACGCCGCTTCCTCGATTACGCCGAGGCGTGGGCGGCGCTCAATCGCTGAGCGCCCGTTCGCCGTCCAGGGGCCAGCGGCCGATGGCCCGGTAATGCACGCCGTGGGGGCCGTTCTCCGAGCTGTACAGCACCAGCTCGCGGGCCGGCCAGGCGAACTGCGCCATGGCGTCGGGTGTCTGGCGGCAGTGACGGGCCAGGGTCAGGTGCGGGCGGAAGGGCCGCCGCTCGATCTCGAAGCCGCTGAGCTGCAGGGCATCTTGCAGGGCCTGGACCAGGCCGGGCAGCGCTGGCGGGATGGCCGTCGGCGCCAGGTGCAGGATGCCGTTGCGCCAGCGTTCCAGGCGATCCAGCAGCAGTTCGAAGGGTGCGCGCGGCAGGCTCGCGCCCAGGGCCAGCAGCTCGGCCTTGCGGGCGCGCGGCACCGCGCCGAGGAAGGCCAGGGTGAGGTGCAGGTTGGCCGCCGCCACCGGCTGGCCGTCGATGGCCAGGCCGTCGCGCCAGGCGGCCAGGGGCGCGCGGATTTCCTCCGGGCAGGGCAGGGCGAAGAACAGGCGCAGGGGTGGGGTGCTCATCGGGGCTCTCTCGTCGGCCGGAAGTCGCCTTGACAGTATCGCCGGGGCTTCTCTAGGATGCCGCACAGCGCCGATTTAAGTAGCAACTTGCGGGGCGCTGATGCCTCAGGGGCATCGAAATACCGCTAAAGCGCTGGTTCGGTGCGCCTCTCGCCGCGTCCAGCAGGACCCCAGAGGCGGAGACATGACACCATGACCTGTCCCAATCCCCAGGTGCGCCTGGCCCCCATCACCACCGGCCTTTTGCGGCGCAACCCACGCATCCTGCTGTGCGGCCACCACCAGCCCACCCTGGTTCGCTACCTTGAAGGCTGGCCGAAGCGCTGGCAGGGCTCGCGCACCTTCCTCATCCAGTTCGCCGCCGACCTCGCGGAAATCGCCCGCTTCCCCCGCGACCATTTCGACTTCGCGGTGATCCAGTCGCCGCGCGCCGAGGAACTGCAGCCGCTGGTCCACGAGCTGACCCGCGTCGCCCGCCAGGGGCTGATCACCCGCCGGCCGCCGGTGTTCTGAGGGGGCGATAGCCGGATCCACCGGCGCGATTCGTGGATGAGATCCGCTCCTACGCTGCCCCGCCCGCGCCATTCCCATGTAGGAGCGCGCCCTGCGCGCGAAATCGCGGGCAGGCCTGCGGCCCCCTCACCCTAACCCTCTCCCGGAGGGAGAGGGGACCGTTCGGAGTGCGTTGGTGTTTCGGCGTTAGCCGGCTAGTACAGGGATTGCCGGCTGAAACCCGGCCGTCTCTCGGCACGGCCTAGCCCCCTCTCCCTCCGGGAGAGGGCTGGGGTGAGGGGAAAGCCCGCTCCTACAGGTTGCACGGCATTCCCCCGTAGGAGCGGACCTTGTCCGCGATAGCCGGAACCACTGGCGCGATTCGCGGATGAGATCCGCTCCTACGCTGCCCCGCCCGCGCCATTCCCTTGTAGGAGCGCGCCCTGCGCGCGAAATTGCGGGCAGGCCTGTGGCCCCCTCACCCTAACCCTCTCCCGGAGGGAGAGGGGACCGTTCGGAGTGCGTTGGTGTTTCGGCGTTAGCCGGCACAGGGATCGCCGGTGAACCAGGCCTCCTCTCGGCACGGCCTAGCTCCCTCTCCCTCCGGGAGGGGACCGTTCGGAGTGTATTGGTGTTTCGGCGTTAGCCGGCTAGTACAGGGATTGCCGGCTGAAACCAGGCCCTCTCTCGGCACGGACTAGCTCCCTCTCCCTCCGGGAGAGGGCTGGGGTGAGGGGAAAGCCCGTGCGCCGATGTCATTTCCCTGTAGGAGCGCGCCCTGCGCGCGATTCGCGGGCAGGGCCCGCTACAGGTTGCACGGTATTCCTCCCCCCGTAGGAGCAACTGTCTTGCGCCGAGGTGCTCTTCGTAGGATGGGTTGAGCTTGCGAAACCCATGCGGTTGCGCTGATGGGTATCGCTTCGCTCAACGCCATCCTACGAAAAGCCGTGCTTCCTGGGACCGTAGGAGGGGGCCTTGTCAGCGATTACACCGCGGGGCTTCGCTCAGGGATAGTCGATCTCGACCACGAACCAGAGCTTCTCGCCCGCCGGCGTCCGCACCACTACCTCGGCGTCCAGTTCCTTGCCCACCAGGGCGCGGGCCAGGGGCGAGTCGATGCTGATCTGGTTGCTGCGCAGGTCCAGTTCGTCCGGGCCGACGATGCGGTAGCGGGCCTGTTCGCCGTCCTCGTCCTCCAGCGTCACCCAGGCGCCGAAGTAGACCTTGTTCGGGTCGCCCGGGCGGTCGCGCACCACCTTGAGGTTCTCCAGGCGCTTGCGCAGGAAGCGCACGCGGCTGTCGATCTCGCGCAGCATCTTCTTGCCGTAGATGTACTCGGCGTTCTCCGAGCGGTCGCCGAGCGCGGCCGCCTCGCTCACCGCCTGGGTCACCTGGGGGCGGCGCACGTTCCACAGTTCGTGCAGTTCGGCGCGCAGGCGCGCCTCGCCTTCGGGGGTGATCAACGGGGTTCCGGCGGTGCGCGGCGGGCGATAGCGGCTCATGGGGTTCCGGCTGTGGCTGGGCAAGCCTGGAAGTCTATCAGCCTTCGCGGAGCAGGCGCAGCGGGCTCAGGGTCAGCGCCCGGCGCGTGCCGAACAGCCCGGCGCCGCCCACCAGCAACGCGCCCAGCAGCGGCAGGCCGAGCAGCCAGGGGTGCGGATGCCAGGGCAACTGGAACACCAGGCTGTAGAGCAGGTAGCTGATCAGCTCGCAGCCCAGGGCCGCCAGCACGCCGCTGACCGCGCCGAGCAGGGCGAACTCGCTGCGCCGGGTGCGTTGCAGCAGCTCGCGCTCGGCGCCCAGGGCGCGCAGCAGGGCGCCCTGGCGCAGGCGCTCGTCGAGGGTGGCCTGCAGGCCGGCGAAGAGCACTACGAAGCCGGCGGCGAGGACGAACACCAGCACGTATTCCACCGCCAGGGTGACCTGGTCGAGGATGCTGCGCAGCTGCGCCAGCAGCACGTCCACCGGCAGCAGGGTGACGGTGGGGAAGGCTCGGGCCAGCTCGATGGCGCTGCGCTGGTCGCTGCCGGGCAGGTAGAAGCTGGTCAGGTAGGTCACCGGCAGGTCGGCGAGAGTGCCGGGCTGGAAGACCATGAAGAAGTTCGGCTGGAAGTTGTCCCACTTCACCGAGCGCAGGCTCTGCACCTGCACCTCGCGGGTCTGCCCGGCGACGTTGAAGCTCAGGCGGTCGCCGAGCTTGATGCCGAGGTTGCCGGCGAGTTTTTCCTCCACCGAGACGCCGGGCAGTTCGCCGGCCGGCGCGTCGCCCCACCAGCGCCCGGCCACCAGCTGGTTGCCGGCGGGCAGCTTCTGCGACCAGGTCAGGCCGAGGTCGCGCTGCAGGGCGCGCTCGCTGCGCACGTCTTCGCTGAGCGTCTGCACCGGCTGGCCGTTCACCGCCACCAGGCGCCCGGGGACCATGGGGAACAGCCCTTCGGCGTTGGGCGAGACCTGGCGCACGCGGGCTTCGAAGGCGTCCTTTTCCGCCGGCAGGATGTTCAGGGCGAAATAGTTGGGCGCGTTGGCCGGCAACTGGGCGTGCCAGGTGTCCAGCAGTTCGCCGCGCAGCAGGGCGATCAGCGCCATGGCCAGCAGGATCAGGCCGAAGGCCAGGCTTTGCCCGGCGGCGGCCAGCGGGTGGCGCAGCAACTGGCCCAGGCCCAGGCGCCAGGGCAGGCTGGCGCGCGACAGCAGGCGGCGCAGGCCGTTCAGGGCGAGCAGCAGCAGGGCGCCGAGGATGGCTGCGGCGACCACGCCGCCGCCCAGCAGGGCCAGGGTCAGGCGCAGGTCCAGGCTCAGCCGCCACATGATCAGGCCCAGCGCCAGCAGCGCGCAGCCGTAGGCCAGCCAACTGCGCATGGGTACTGGCAGCAGGTCGCTGCGCAGCACCCGCAGCGGCGGCACCCGGCCCAGGGCGGCCAGCGGCGGCAGGGCGAAACCGGCGAGGGCGACCAGGCCGGTGGCCACGCCGGCCAGCGCCGGCACTGGCCCGGCCGGCGGAATCTGTGGCGGCAGCAGGTCGCCCAGCAGCGTCACCAGGCCGAGCTGCGCCAGGTAGCCGAGCAGCGCGCCGAGCAGGCTGGCGGCCAGGCCCAGGCTGAACAGCTGCAGGCCATAGAGCAGCAGCGCTTCGCGGCGCGTCAGGCCCAGGCAGCGGAGCAGGGCGCTGGCGTCGAAGCGGCGGGCGGCGAAGCGGTTGGCCGAGAGCGCCACCGCCACGCCGGCGAGGAGGATGGCCGCCAGGCTGGCCAGGTTCAGGTAGCGCTCGGCGCGCTCCAGGGCGTCGCCGATCTGGCGGTTGCCGTGGTGCGCGTCGAGCAGCCGCTGGTTCGCCGCAAGCCCCGGTTCCACCGCGCGGCGGTAAGCCTGCAGGGCCTGGCCGTCGCCTTCCCAGAGGTCGCGGTAGCGCACCCGGCTGCCGGGCTGGACCACGCCGGTGGCCTCCAGGTCGTGCAGGTTCATCAGCACCCGCGGGGTGAGGCTGTAGAAGTCGCCGGCGCGGTCCGGCTCGTAGGTCAGCACGCGGGCGATGCGCAGGGCCTGGCGGCCGATCTCGATGCTGTCGCCGACCTTCAGGTCGAGGCTGGTGAGCAGCCGCGACTCCACCCAGACCTCGCCGGGTTGCGGCCGGCCGCCGGCGCGTTCCGGCTCCAGGGGCGCCGCCGCGCTCTTCAGCTCGCCGCGCAGCGGGTAGCTGTCGTCCACCGCCTTGACGCTGCTGAGCTGGATGCCCTGGTCGGTGGCGATGACGCTGGAGAACTCGACGCTGTAGGCGTGCTTCAGGCCCAGGCGATTGCCGCTGTCGATCTGCTCCGGCGCGGCCGGCTGGGTGCCGCTGAGGACCAGGTCGGCGCCGAGGAATTCCGAGGCGCGCACCAGCATGGCGCCGTTCAATCGCGCGCTGAAATAGCCGATGGCGGAGCTGGCGGCCACCGCCACCAGCAGGGCGAAGAACAGCACGCGCAGCTCGCCGCTGCTCCACTCGCGCAGCAATTGGCGCAGGGCCAGGCCGAACAGACGCGACAGCGGCAGCGATTTCATCGGCTCAGGGCTCCGCGTGGTCGATCAGGTGGCCGCTTTCCAGGCGGATCTGCCGCTGGCAGCGGTGCGCCAGGCGCTCGTCGTGGGTGACCAGGACCAGGGTGGTGCGGCGCTCGCGGTTGAGCTCGAAGAGCAGGTCGCTGATGCGCTCGCCGGTGGTGCTGTCGAGGTTGCCGGTGGGCTCGTCGGCGAACAGCACGTCGGGTTCGGCGGCGAAGGCGCGGGCGATGGCGACGCGCTGCTGCTCGCCGCCGGAGAGCTGGCGCGGGTAGTGGGTCAGGCGCTGGCCCAGGCCGACGCGCTCGAGCAGGGTGCGGGCGCGCTCGCGGGCGTCGCTGCGGCCCTCCAGCTCCAGGGGTAGCATGACGTTTTCCAGGGCGTCGAGGCTGTCGAGCAGCTGGAACGACTGGAAGACGAAGCCGACGTGGGCGGCGCGCACCCGCGCGCGCTGGTCCTCGTCGAGCTCGCCCAGGTGGTGCCCGGCCAGTTCCACGCTGCCGCCGCTGGGCTCGTCGAGCCCGGCCAGCAGGCCGAGCAGGGTGGACTTGCCGGAGCCGGAACTGCCGACGATGGCCAGGCTGTCGCCGCGCTGCAGGGCCAGGGAGAGGTCGTGGAGGATGGTCAGCTCGCCTTCCGCGCTGGGAACGACCTTGCTAAGGTTGCGCGCGGTGAGAATGCTTTCGCTCATGGAGGGTCCGATGCGTGCATGGCTATCGAGCGTCTGCCTGGCGTTGCTGCTGGTCGCCCAGCAAGCCGCGGCGCAGACGCTGCTGGTCGTCGGCGATAGTATCAGCGCCGGTTTGGGGGTGGATACCGGCCGCGGCTGGGTCAGCCTGCTGGAACAGCGGCTGAAGGACGAGGGTTTCGACTACCGGGTGGTCAATGCCTCGGTCAGCGGCGACACCAGCGCCGGTGGCCTGGCGCGCCTGCCGGCGCTGCTTTCCGGGGAGAAACCCAGCGTCGTTGTGATCGAGCTGGGCGGCAACGACGGCCTGCGCGGGCAGGCGCCGCAGCAATTGCAACAGAATCTTGCTTCGATGGTCGCGGCCTCGCGCCAGGCCGGGGCCAAGGTGCTGCTGCTGGGCATGCGCCTGCCGCCCAACTACGGTGAACGCTATACCCAGGCTTTCGCCCGGGTGTTCCAGCAGGTCGCCGAGCAGGGCGGGGTGCCGCTGGTGCCGTTCTTCCTCGATGGCGTGGGCGGCGTGCCGCAGATGATGCAGGCCGACGGCATCCATCCGGCCGTGGTCGCGCAGCCGCGCCTGCTGGAGAACGTCTGGCCGCAGCTCAAGCCGCTGCTCTGATCGCCGGGCTGTCGGAAGGCTTCCCCGCGCGGGAGCTTTCCGCTATGTTTGCGCACCCTTCAGGAGCCGCCATGTCCCGCCCCGCCTGGACCCTCTTCGCCTACCAGCTGATCGAACCCGATTCCCAGCTCGATCTGTTCGCCTGCCGCGAGGTGCGCGTGCATCTCGTCGCCCGGCAGCTGGAGCTCGGCTCCCCCGCGGACCGCACCCTGTGCGGCGGCCTGCTGCCGGCGCAACCGCTCTGGCGCGAGGCCCGGCGACCGCAGCTGCGCGACCGGCGGCTGTGCCCGGAATGCCTGAAACGCCTGGAACAGGAAAAACGCGGGCAACGATTTTCCTGGGTATTGTGAACTCTCCCGGAAAATAGGGTCTGAGTGGTACACTACCGCCCCCTCTGTCAACTGTGCTCTCGCCAAGGATCTCCGGATGTTGTCGCGTGTTATCGCCGCCTGCTCGCTGTCTTTTGCCGCGCTGCTCTCGGCCGGCCCCGTTTCCGCCCTCGAGCTGCCGCTGCCGGCGCCCGGCGAGGATATCGTCGGCCAGGTGCAGGTCATCAAGGCCAAGTACGAAGACACCTTCGCCGACCTCGGCCAGACCTATGACCTGGGCTACCAGGAGATGCTCGCCGCCAACCCGGGCGTCGACGCCTGGCTGCCCGGCGTGGGCACCGAGGTCATCATCCCGACGCGCTTCATCCTGCCGCCGGGCCCGCGCGAAGGCATCGTGATCAACATCGCCGAGTACCGCCTGTACTACTTCCCCAAAGGCAAGAACGTGGTCTACACCTACCCGCTGGGTATCGGCCGCGAGGGCTGGGGCTCGCCCATCGCCCACACCAGCATCGTCGCCAAGACCAAGGACCCGGCCTGGTACCCGCCGGCGTCGATCCGCGCCGAGCACGCCGCCGACGGCGACCCGCTGCCGACCGTGGTGCCGCCGGGGCCGGACAACCCGCTGGGCCCGTTCAAGATGTCGCTGGGCGTTCCCGGCTACCTGATCCACGGCTCGAACAAGAAGTTCGGCATCGGCACCCGCACCAGCCACGGTTGCTTCCGCATGTACAACGGCGACGTGACCGAGCTGTTCCCGATGGTGCCGGTGGGCACTTCGGTGCGCATCATCAACGAGCCGTACAAGTTCGGCCGCAGTGAAGGCAAGATCTACCTCGAGGCCCATACGCCGATCGACGACCACGGCAATCCCTCGGTCGTGGACAAGCACACCGCGGTGATCAACGCGCTGCTCAAGCGCGAAGACATCGCCAACCAGATGCAGATGGACTGGAACGTGGTGCGCGAAGTGGTGGCCGCCGAAGACGGCCTGCCAGTGGCCATCGCCATGCCGCAGCAGCCCGGTTCCTCGGTGGCTGCCAGCGAGAACACCACCGTGCAGATGCCCTGACGCCTGCGCCGTTGTGCCGAGCCCGCCGACCGCAAGGTCCGCGGGCTTTTCATTGCCTAGGAGAAAGTCCGGGCAATAAAAAAGCCGACCTCGAGAGGTCGGCTTTTCGAACAGATCCGAGGATCTATTACTTGCGGCTGGCTTTGTCCAGCATACGCAGAGCGCGCTCGTTAGCCTCGTCAGCAGTCTGCTGGGCTTTCTGAGCAGCGGCCAGAGCTTCGTCAGCGTGACGATAGGCTTCGTCAGCGCGGGCTTGGGCACGGGCAGCGGCGTCTTCAGTAGCGGTCAGACGGGCTTCGGTTTCTTTCGAGTGGCTGCTGCAACCGGTGGCCAGAACAGCAGCCAGAGCCAGAGCAGAGAATTTCAGAACGTTGTTCATCGTGTTCCCCTTAAGGTGGACATTTCCATTAAAGCAATTCCCCATGGGACTGGGAAATTAGCCGGACTACATAGTACTCATTACTTGTAGTAAGTAAACTGACCAAGCGCAAGTACGGCACTTTTTTTTCATGCCGGGCCTGCTTGAACTCTTAATTGCCCGGTAGTTGTGCAAAAAATGTGCAAGTGTCCGCGACTGCCCTACAGCGGGGCTGTTGGGAGGAGCCGAGGCGAGGGCGGAATATCCGAGTATAGACGTCCGAAGTAATGCTAAAACGCGATAGGACGAAAGTCTGCTGGGAACTAATGGCGACTAACTGTGTCGCCAATTGCAAGGGTGCATTGCGAGTGCAACGCGCTGGAACGAAAAAGCCCGGCTAACTTCATCAGTCAGCCGGGCTTTTTGATCTGGCGGTGAGGGAGGGATTCGAACCCTCGATACGGTTTCCCGTATACACACTTTCCAGGCGTGCTCCTTCAACCGCTCGGACACCTCACCAGGGTTTCGACAGCGCTGTGTCTGTCGAGGCGCGCACTTTACTCAAAGGTTTTCCGAAAGGCAAATGTTTTTTCAACGGATTCATCGGCTTAAGGACGTCGAGGGGAAACCGGGGCGGCCCGCCTTGCTAAACTGGCGGCTTCCTTCCAAAGGCGAGTGCGATGGCGAGCTGGGACATCTTCTGCTGCGTGGTGGACAACTATGGCGACATCGGCGTGACCTGGCGCCTGGCGCGCCAGCTCGCCGGCGAGCATGGCCAGGCGGTGCGCCTGTGGGTGGACGACCTGAATGCCTTCGCGCGGCTGTGCCCCGGGGCCGATCCGGCGCTGCCCGGCCAGCGCCAGGCGGGCGTCGAAGTCCGCCACTGGCCTGCGCTGTGGGAAGACACGCCGGCCGCCGACGTGGTCATCGAGGCATTCGCCTGCCCGTTGCCGCCGGCTTATGTGGAGGCCATGCGCGAGCGCGCCGTGCCACCGCTGTGGCTGAACCTGGAATACCTCAGCGCCGAGGACTGGGTGGCTGCCTGCCACGGCCTGCCTTCGCTGCAGGCCAACGGCCTGCAGAAGTACTTCTATTTCCCCGGGGTGCAGCCGGGCGTCGGCGGCCTGCTGCGGGAGGCGGGGCTGATCGAGCGGCGCCGGGCCTTCCAGGCGGACGACGCCAGCCGCCGGGCATTCCTGGCCTCCCTTGGCGTGGAAGTGGAGGGTAGGGAGCGTCTGATTTCCCTGTTCGCCTACGAGAACCCGGCGCTGGCGTCCTGGCTGGACGCGCTGGCGCAAGACGCGCAGCCGACGCTGCTGCTGGTGCCGGAAGGGCGGGTGCTGGGTGATGTCGCCGACTGGCTGGGCCTGCCGGGGCTGGCGCCGGGCGACCGCCATCGGCGCGGCAACCTGCGCCTGCAGGTCTTGCCGTTCGTCCGCCAGGAGGACTACGACCTGCTGCTGTGGAGCTGCGACCTCAATGCGGTGCGCGGCGAGGATTCCTTCGTTCGTGCGCTCTGGGCGGGGCGGCCATTCGTCTGGCACATCTATGAGCAGGAGGAGGGCGTGCACCTGGAGAAGCTGGACGCCTTCCTCTCTATCTATACCCAGGGCATGGAGCCCGGGCTCGAGGCTGACCTGCTGGCCTACTGGCACGCCTGGAACGGCCTTGGCAATGCGGCGACGGCCTGGGCGACGCTGCAGAAACGGGCCGGAGCCTGGCGGGAATGGGCGCTGCGCTGGAGCGAAAAGCATGCCGCACAGCCGGATCTCGCCGCGGGGCTGGTGCGTTTTTATACAAATTGGCTATGATACGTCCCCTGTTTTTTGTCTCCAATCCAAATCGGATATTCGTATGAAAACCGCTCAAGAGTTCCGCGCAGGCCAGGTTGCCAACATCAACGGCGCCCCCTGGGTCATCCAGAAGGCCGAGTTCAACAAGTCCGGCCGTAACAGCGCCGTCGTCAAGATGAAGCTGAAGAACCTGCTGACCGGCGCCGGCACCGAGACCGTGTTCAAGGCCGATGACAAGCTGGAACCGATCATCCTCGACCGCAAGGAAGTGACCTACTCCTACTTCGCGGACCCGCTGTACGTCTTCATGGACAACGAGTTCAACCAGTACGAGATCGAGAAGGGCGACCTGGAAGGCGTGCTGACCTTCATCGAAGACGGCATGACCGACGTCTGCGAAGCGGTTTTCTACAACGACAAGGTGATCTCCGTCGAACTGCCGACCACCATCGTTCGTGAAATCGTCTACACCGAGCCGGCTGTCCGTGGCGATACTTCTGGCAAGGTCATGAAGACCGCTCGCCTGAAGAACGGTGCCGAGCTGCAGGTTTCCGCGTTCTGCGAAATCGGCGACTCCATCGAGATCGATACCCGCACCGGCGAGTACAAGTCCCGCGTCAAGGCCTGAGCCTTCGCGTGATGTGAAAAGCCCGGCAGATGCCGTAGAGCTTTTCACTCAAGAAAGAATGCCGTTTCTCTTTCTGGGAGAAACGGCATTTTTTCATTCGCGAACTCCCCGCCACGCAGGCCCGAACCAGGCGCCCCCGGGCGTAGGAGCAACTGTCTTGCCGGCTGCGCCAAGGTGCGCCTCAACGCATGGGTTGAGCCTTGGCGAAACCCATGCGGTCCAGGTGATGGGTATCGCTTCGCTCAACGCCATCCTACGGGTCTTGTGTTTGCCGGAGGGGGTAGGAGCGGGCCTTGTCCGCGATAGCCGGACGTATCGGCGCGTTTCGCGGATGAGATCCGCCCCAGCCGCGCCACTCCCCTGTAGGAGCGCGCCCTGCGCGCGAATCGCGGGCAGGGCCCGCTCCTACAAGTTGCTGGGAAGGACTCCGTCCGCGATTGGAACCACCGGCCACGCCGGACGCCCCGGTGGCACGAACTGCCCCCTCTCCCTTCGGGAGAAGGCTGGGGTGAGGGGGCAGATGCCGGGCTTCTTCGTTTCTGGCGTCCGTTACTTAAGGTGCGCCTTCAACTCCTCGCCGGCCTGGCGCATGGCGGCCTGCACGGCGGGCACCTTGGCCAGCGGGTTGAGCAGGCCGTAGTCGTGGATCATGCCGTTGTAGCGCGTGGCGGCGACGGCCACGCCGGCGGCGTCCAGCTTGCGGGCGTAGGCTTCGCCTTCGTCGCGCAGCACGTCGAACTCGGCGGTCTGCACCAGTGCCGGCGGCAGGCCTTTCAGTTGCTCGGTGCTGGCGCGCAGCGGCGAGGCGTAGATTTCGGCGCGCTGCTTGGCGTCGGTGGTGTAGCTGTCCCAGAACCACTGCATCATCGGCTTGGTGAGGAAGTGCCCCTGGGCGAACTGGCCGTATGAGCCGGTCTCGAAGCTGGCGTCGGTCACCGGCCACAGCAGGGCCTGGAAGCGCAGCTTCGGTGTGCCCTTGTCCTTGGCCATCAGTGCGACCACCGCGGCCATGTTGCCGCCGACGCTGTTGCCGGCCACCGCCAGGCGCGCGCCGTCGACGTCGATTTCCTTGCCGTGCTCGGCTACCCACCTGGTGGCGGCGTAGGCCTGGTTGATCGCCACCGGGTAATGGGCCTCGGGGGAGGGCGTGTAGTCGACGTACACCGCCACCGCGCCGGAGTTCACCACCAGGTCGCGGATCAGCCGGGCGTGGGTCGGGTAGTCGCCCAGCACCCAGCCGCCGCCGTGGAAGAACATGAAAGCGGGCAGGGTGCCCTTGGCGCCTGCCGGGCGCACGATGGTCAGCTTGATGCGCTGGCCGTCTGCCTGGATGGTCTTCTCGCTGACGTTGGTGCCGGAAAGGTCGACCTTCACCGAGGCCTGGGCGCCGCTCAGCACCGCGCGGGCGTCTTTCGGCGACAGGGTTTCCAGAGGTTTGCCGCCGCCGGCCTGCAGGGCTTCGAGGAAGGCCTGGGTGTCGTGCTGCACGCCGGGGCTGCCGGCGGCGAAGGCGTTGCCGATGGCCAGGGCGAGCAGGCCGCCTGCGAGGGTTTTGCTGAGCGCTTTCATGTTCGGGTCTCCTTGGGCTGGGTGGGGTCAGACGGCGATGTTCAGGCGCACGTCGATGTTGCCGCGGGTGGCGTTGGAGTACGGGCAGACCTGGTGGGCCGCGGCCACCAATTCCTCGGCGACGGCGCGTTCCAGGCCCGGCAGGGCGATGTTCAGTTCCACTTCCAGGCCGAAGCCGCCGGGGATCTGGCCGATGCCGACCTTGCCGGTGATGGAGGCGTCGGCGGGCAACTGGCGCTTGCTCTGGCTGGCGACGAACTTCAGCGCGCCGATGAAGCAGGCCGAGTAGCCGGCGGCGAAGAGCTGTTCGGGGTTGGTCGCGGCGCCGCCCTGGCCGCCCAGTTCGCGCGGGGTGGTCAGTTTCACGTCGAGGTTGCCGTCGGAGGAGACGGCGCGGCCGTCGCGGCCTCCGGTCGCGGTGGCAGTGGCGGTGTAGAGGGCTTTGATGGTTTGCATGGCGGTGTCTCCGGATGTCTGTTTGTTCGTTAAAATTTTGCGCACTAACTAAGTGCGTGAGGCAGAAGTTAGTCCTGTGTTATTTTGCGTGCAATATATTTATTGGAAGAATTCGCGATAAGGTATTCGCGATCCTGGAATAAGCGCCTAGTCCGAGCCTTGCAGGCTGCCGCGCAGGTCCACCAGTTCGTTCTTCAGCCTGCCCAGTTCTTCGAGGGACAGGCCGCTGGCGGCGAGGATGCAGGCCGGGATGCTCTCGGCCTGCTGGCGCAGCTCCCGGCCCTTGTCGGTCAGGCGCAGTTCGACCACCCGCTCGTCGCTGGCGCTGCGCTTGCGGGTGATCAGGCCTTCGCCTTCCAGGCGCTTGAGCAGCGGGGTGAGGGAGCCGGGGTCGGTGAGCATGCGCGCGCTGATCTCGCCGACGGTGATGCCGTCCTGTTCCCAGAGCACCAGCATGGCGATGTACTGCGGGTAGGTCAGGCCCAGTTGCTGGAGCAGGGGCTTGTACACCTTGGTCATCTGCAGCGAGGTGGAGTAGAGGGCGAAGCACAGCTGGTTGTCGAGCTTGAGCGATTCGCAGGCGTCCTTGGGTTGGCTCATGACGGGCCTCCGAATAGATGATTGCGCCTTAATTTAGCGCGCTGGCTATTATTTCGCCAGTTCGTTGCCTGCCAGGTGCGCGGCGAGGGCGCTGTCCCAGGGCGGCGGGAAGCCGAAGCGCTCGACGAGGAAGGCCAGCAGGCGCTGGCTGCGCGGGTGGGTGCCGCGCTCCAGGCGCAGGGCGTGGATGCCGCCCGGTTCGGCTTCCGGCAGGCCCGGCTCGCAGAACAGCGGCTGCAGTTCGCCGTGCACCAGGTATTCGCTGCACAGCCAGGTCGGCAGGTGGGCCAGGCCGAGCCCCTGCAGGGCGCCTTCGACCAGGGTTTCCGCGTTGTTGGCGGTCAGCCGCAGGCGTCGTGGGCGCAGGTGCTGCAGGCGCCCGTCGACGGCGAAGCGCCAGGCCAGCGGCGGCGCCAGGCCTTCCCAGTCCAGGCCGACGTGCTCGGGCAACTGCAGCGGCGAGGTCGGCCGGCCGTGGCGGGCCAGGTAGTCGGCGCTGGCGCAGACGATGCGGCGCATGGGCGCCAGCGGCGTGGCCACCAGGCGGCTGTCCGGCAGCGGGCCGATGCGCAGCACCAGGTCGACCTGGCCGAGGTTGTCGCCCTGCAGGTCGGTGAAGCTGTCGATCAGGCGCAGCTGCACGTCCAGGCCGGGGTTGGCCTTGAGGAAGTCGGCGATGGCCGGTGCCAGGTGGCGGCGGCCGAAGGGCACGGGCGCGTCTATGCGGATCAGGCCTTCGGGCGCGGTGCTCAGCGACACCGCCTCGGCGCGGGCCTGGCGCAGTTCCTCGACTATGCGCCGGGCGCGCTCGGCGAAGGCCAGGCCCGCCGGCGTGGCGCGCACCACGTGGGTGCTGCGGGCCAGCAGCGGGCTGCCGAGGCCGCGTTCGAGGGCATCCATGCGCCGCGCCACCGCCGAGGGCGTGAGCTGGCGCAGGCGCGCGGCGGCGGAAAAGCTGCCGCTGTCGAGCACGTCGAGGAACAGGTCCAACTGGTCTTCCAGGACGGTGGGAGTCATGGTGCTTGCCTATGCGTAAAGCGCAAAGCCATTGTGCTGGGCTTTGCGTTTCCCATCCAGCGGCGGTTTTCTAGCATGGCCTCGACGTATTTGGAGGTTCGCATGCTGGAGATGGGGCTGGATTTCGTCCTGGGGTTGGTCCTGGGTTGCCTGGGCGGGTTGTTCGGCATCGGCGGCGGCCTGCTGGCGATCCCGGCGCTGGGCGTGCTGTTCGGCCTCGACCAGCAACTGGCCCAGGGCACGGCATTGGTGATGGTGGTGCCCAACGTGCTGCTGGCGCTGCGCCGTTATCACCAGCGCAATCGCATCGATCCCGGCCAGGCGGCGGTGCTCGCGGTGACCGGTCTGTTCTGCGCCTTTCTCGCCTCCAGCCTGGCGCTGCGCATCGACGCAGCGCATATGCGCACGGCCTTCGTGGTGTTCCTGCTGACTCTGGCCGGCTATCTGCTGCTGCGCCAGCGTGGCGAGGCGCAGCCGCGCGAGGAAACGCCGGGCCTGCCCTGGTTCGCCGCCCTCGGCCTGGGCGCGGGTTCCCTGGGCGGGCTGTTCGGGGTGGGCGGCGGCGTGCTGGCCACGCCGGTGCTGACCTCGCTGTTCGGCTTCACCCAGGTGGTGGCCCAGGGGCTGGCCCTGGCGTTGGCCGCGCCGAGCACGGCGGTGGCGCTGGGCACCTATGCGCTGCATGGCCACGTCGACTGGCGCATGGGCGCTTGCCTCGCGGCCGGCGGCCTGCTGAGCATCTCCTGGGGCGTGAAGCTGGCCCACGCGCTGCCCGAGCGCGCCCTGCGCTTCGCCTTCAGCCTGTTCCTGGTGGTTTGCGCGCTGCTCCTGCTGCGCCAGTGAGCCGGTTCAGGCGGCGAAGCCTTCGACGATGTAGTCGGCCAGCTTGTCGGTGACCGGCGACTGCCGCGCCGGGTTGCGCAGCAGCACGATGCTCGCCGAGGGCAGGGCCGGCAGGCCTTCCTCCTCGCCGATGATGCGCAGGTTGCCGGTGAGCAGGCTGCGCAGCTGGGCGGTGACCGCCAGGCCCGCGCTGGCCACGGCGAACAGCGCGGAGAGGCTGGGGCTGCTGTAGGCGATGCGGTAGTCGATCTCCAGCGCTTCCAGGGCATTGCAGGCCCAGGCGCGGCAGAAGCAGGTGGTGTTGAACATCGCCAGCGGCAGCGGGCGCTGTTCCTGCGGGCAGAAGCTTTCCGCGGCCATCCAGACGAAGGGCTCCTGGCGCAGCAACTGGCCGATCTCGGTGCCCGGCTCGCGGGTGACTATGGTCAGGTCCAGGTCCTTGCGGGTGAGCAGTTGCGAGGAGCTCTCGCAATGCACTTCCACCTGCACCAGCGGGTAGGCCTGGGCGAAGCGCGAGAGGATTTCCGGGAGGAAGCGCATCACGTAGTCGTCCGGCGTGCCGATGCGCACCGCGCCGACCATGTGCGGCTGGCGCAGGGTGTTGAACACCTCGCCCTGCAGCCGCAGGATGCGCCGCGCGTAGCCCAGCAGCACCTGGCCTTCGGGCGTCAGGCGCACCTGGCGGCCGTCGCGCTCGAACAGGGTGCGTTCCAGCACGTCTTCCTCCAGGCGCTTCATCTGCATGCTCACCGCCGACTGGGTGCGGTTGACCACCTCGGCGGCGCGGGTGAAGCCGCCGTGGTCGGCGATGGCGACGAAGGTGCGCAGCAGTTCGCTGTCGATGCTGGGGAAGGCGCTCATACATCAATCTCCAAGATGGGATGCATAAGAATGATTCGTTGGATTGATCTTATGCCCGGCGCGAGACTGGCGCCAACCCCACAGGGAGGACGACACGATGAAAGCGCAATTCGGTTTCGTGATGACACCCTCGGCCTTCACCCGCCGGCACGCCGGCGCGGCCTTCTGGCAGCGCCTGCTGGGCCGCATCCGGCGCTGGCGGGAACTGGCCCGGCAGCGCGAGCAGTTGGCCAGGCTCAGCGATGCGGCGCTCAAGGACATCGGCCTGAGCCGCGCCGACATCCTGCAGGAGGCGGAAAAGCCCTTCTGGATCGACCACCTGCGTCGCTGAACCCCTTCTATATTGCACGAGCACAAGGAAAGGCCCATGCCGCACCGCTACCACCTGGCCCAGGTCAACATCGCCCGGGCCAGGGCCCCTCTCGACCACCCGCTGATGCAGGATTTCGTCGACCAGCTGGCGCCCATCAACGCCCTGGCCGAAGCCAGCCCCGGCTTCGTCTGGCGCCTGCAGGACGAGGCGGGCGACGCCACCGGCGTCCAGGCCTTCGACGACCCGTGGATCATCGTCAACCTGTCGCTCTGGGAATCCCTGGATGCGTTGCGCGACTATGTCTATGGCGGCGAGCACCTGAGCGTGCTGCGCCGGCGCAAGGAATGGATGGAGAAGCTGCCGGGGCCGAGCCTGGCGCTCTGGTGGCTGCCGGCCGGGCAACTGCCGACCTTGGCCCAGGCCCGTGCGGCATTGCAGCGTCTGGCCGAACATGGGCCGAGCGCCGAGGCTTTCAGCATCGCCCGGCCGTTCCCCGCGCCCAGCGCGCAGGCCCTGCCGGCCTGATGTCGGTGCTGGCGGCTTTGGCGTAGGATCGGGGGCTTCGATCCAGCCAGCAGGAAGCGCCCATGACCGACAGCCTGTCCCTCAAGCAAGCCCGCCGCCTGGCCCTGGCGGCCCAGGGCTTCGCCAGCCGGCGCCCGCGCGCCCAGGTGCAGCGCCGGCACCTGCAACAGGTGCTGGAACGCCTGGGCGTGCTGCAGATCGACTCGGTCAACGCCCTGACCCGCTCGCACTACCTGCCGCTGTTCTCGCGCCTGGGCAGCTACCCGCAGGCCCTGCTGGACGAGGCGGCCTGGAGCGCCGGGCGGCATCGGCGGATGTTCGAGTACTGGGGGCACGAGGCGTCCCTGCTGCCGCTGGAGCTCTATCCGCTGATGCGCTGGCGCATGCGTCGCGCGGCCGTGGGGCAGGGCATCTACAAGCAGTTGGCGCGCTTCGGCGAGGAACGCCGCGAGGTGATCGAGCGCGTGCTGCAGGCGGTGCGCGAGCAGGGCGCCCTGGGCGCCGGCAGCCTGACCACCCGCAGCGAGCGGGCCGGCCCCTGGTGGGACTGGAGCGACGAGAAGCACGCCCTGGAATGGCTGTTCGCCGCCGGCGAGGTGACGGTGGCCGGGCGCCGTGGCTTCGAGCGGCTGTATGACCTGCCGGAGCGGGTGCTGCCTGCTGCTGTGCTGGATGCGCCCGAGCTGGATGCCGAGCAGGCCCAGCGCGGCCTCCTGTTGCATGCCGCCAACGCCCTGGGCGTGGCCAGCGAGACCGACCTGCGCGACTACTTCCGCCTGGAGCCGGCGGACAGCAAGGCGCGCCTGGCCGAACTGGTCGAGGCCGGCGCGCTGCGCCAGGTGCGCGTGCAGGGCTGGCCGCAGGCGGCCTACGTCGCCGGCGAGCCGGTCATTCCGCGCAAGGTGGCGGCCAGCGCGCTGCTGTCGCCCTTCGACTCCCTGGTGTGGGAGCGCGCCCGCACCGAGCGGCTGTTCGACTTCCGCTACCGCCTGGAGATCTACACCCCGCAGCACAAGCGGGTCTACGGCTACTACGTGCTGCCCTTCCTGTTCGGCGAACGCCTGGCGGCGCGCATCGACCTGCGCGCCGAGCGGGCGGCGGGGCGCCTGGCGGTCCATGCCGTGCACGAGGAGCGGCGGCCGCTGGGCGAGGAGGGGATGCTGGCGCTGGCCGGCCAGTTGCGCGAAATGGCCACCTGGCTGGGCCTGGAGGATGTGCATGTGAACTGCCGCAAGGCGGAGGGCGTCCGCCTGCGGGCGATGCTTGGCGCCGGGGCTGGCGCCTAGCTATCAGGCCTTGGCCGCCAGCTCGTCGAGGTGGGCGATGACTTCGTCCGGCTTGAGCACCAGCACGTCACTTTCCAGGGCGTCGAGCACCACCTCGGCGGTGTTGCCGATCAGCGCGCCGGAGAAGCCGGTGCGCGCCACGGTGCCGATCACCGTCACCGCCGCGTCCAACTGGTGCGCGGTACGCGGGATGAGCACGTCGGCCGGGCCTTCCTCGATGTGCAGATGCTGGTCGTCCACCCCGTACTCGGCCTGGAACGCCTTGCAGGCCTCGCGGTAGCGGGCCTCGATGGTCTCGCTGAGCTGGAAGGTCGGGTCGGCGGCGGACAGCATCGGCGAGGGGTGGGCGCTGATCACGTGCAACTGGCCGTGGGTCAGCCCAGCGATGTCGTAGGCGTGGCTGACGATATTGGCGTGCAGCGCGTGGTGCTCGGCATCGTTGTTGCCGACGTCGACCGCGGCGAGGATGTTGCGCCCGGCCCAGGGCGTGGCGCTCTTCACCAGCAGCACGGGGGCGGGGCAGTAGCGCAGCAGCTTCCAGTCGTCGGGGGTGAGCAGCGCCTTCTTCAGCGGGCTGTCGGGGTGGTGCTGCTTGACCACCAGGCCGCAGCCTTCGGCCTGCTGCTCGGCGATGATGGTGGCGTGCAGGCTGTCGTGCCAGGCCTGCCGGCAACTGCTGCTGTAGCCTTCCTCGCGCAGGCTGGCGGTCAGCTCCTCCAGCCGGGCGCCGGCGTCGCCTTGCTTGCTGCAGGCCAGCAGGTGCAGGTGGGATTGAGTGACGCTGGCGATCAGCTTGGCGCGCTTGAGCGCCAGGCCGTCGGGCTGGTCGGGGGCCACTACTACGAGAATGCTGCGGATGGCTTGCATGGTCGTCTCCCTTGGCACTTGCCGTTGCTTTGCAGCAACTGTAGACGCGATCCGGCCGAGCGGTTCTTGAGGTGCATCAAGTGTGGCGCTGGCCGTGCGCCGCTGCATTCGTATAATGCTCCGCCTTTGGCCGCCGGCGAACCCTTTTGCGCGGCGGCGATGAGTGACTGGAGCCCGTCATGTTGTCCGAAATCCGCGAATTCCTCGGTTGCGCCACGCCCGATGCCTGGGTCGAGGCCGCGTTGCGGGACCAGGAAGTGCTGCTGATCGACCACAAGAACAACGAGTTCAAGGCCGCCAGCACCGCCCTGGCGCTGATCGCCAAGTACAGCGCCTACGAGGAGCTGGTGAACTTCATGTCGCGCCTGGCGCGCGAGGAACTGCGCCACCACGAGCAGGTGCTGGCGATCCTCAAGAAGCGCGGCATTCCCCTGCGGCCGATCTCCGCCGGCCGCTACGCCTCGGGCCTGCGCGCGGCGGTGCGCAACCACGAGCCGCACAAGCTGGTCGACACCCTGATCGTCGGCGCCTTCATCGAATGCCGCAGCTGCGAGCGCTTCGCCGCCCTGGTCGACCACCTGGATGCGGACCTGGCGAAGTTCTATGGTTCGCTGCTCAAGTCCGAGGCGCGGCACTTCCAGGGATACCTGGCATTGGCGCGGCGCTATGGCGACGAGGCCGATATCCAGCGGCGGGTGGCGGATATTCGTGAGGTCGAGGCGGCTCTCATCAGTTCGCCGGACGAGGAGTTCCGCTTTCATAGCGGTGTGCCGCGGGTGGCTTGAGGCTTTTGGCTTTTGGCTTTTTTGTAATTGGATGGACTCACCCTCACCGAGGCGTCGAGGCGCCACGGTGGCGGTCTAAGAAGCCACCGACAGTGAGGGTGAGTCCATGAAAAAGCATA